>NZ_CP012040.1:1257142-1571428 GCF_001050135.1 Cyclobacterium amurskyense
AATACAACCTGATTACTAGCCTAAGTAGGCTTAGGTTGTATACGGTCTTCGGACAGGGGTTAAACCAGATATTTAGTCGTGTTTATTACTAATCTTGCTTTGTTGCCAAGTATATCAAAAAAAAAGGCGGTATTGCTACCGCCTTTTAAAATATTATTTTATTTCTCCCTATGTTTCTTCTTAATCTCTTGTTGCTAGGGTCACAGTCTGACCTACCCAGCATCCAGTGTTGATAGTTTGTCCAACTTGGAAACCTTCAGTAAACAATTCTTCTTTAGAAGGGAACCTTGCTTTTGCATTGGCCATCCCCTTGCTGTCTCCAGCTACCGCGTAAGCATTATAAGCTGCGATAAAGATAGAATAATCTTTCACTCTACTTTGACCACCTTTACAAGCGTTAGAAGAAGCCATGATCAAGCCACCGACAAATGAGTAGGCATCACTTTTTAATTCTTCATTTAGTTCAGCTGCTTTTAAAGCTGAGGATCTTGCTTGTCCTCTGCTTCCAAGATTGGCATGAACTTTAGCCAAATCCCAGTGAATTTCAGCTCTTTCTTCGTCTGTACTTGCTAGGCTCAAGGCTTTTTCGAAAAGCTCTCCTGCTTTAGCATAGTCTTGGTTTTGCATGTAACGCATACCCCTTACCTGAGAGGTAGTGAATGTAGGGTTGTCGTTATCAATTGTTTCAAGAGCCTTAAGGAAAATCTCACTACTAGTACATTTTTCTTTTATGGCATATTGAAATATTTGTTTAGCCAGTTTAAGGTTAGTAGGATCTTCAGCCAATTTTGGCCCCATGTTATTTTCAATAAATTCACAATTAATGATATCCATTGCATTTAGCAATTGATCCAATGTGTTTCTAGAGGAAGCAACATCTCCGCCTTTAGCTTCTTCTTCATCCAATTTCCCCATGATAAACTCATATTTGCTAATTACTTCATCAGGAGTATAAGCTTTATTATAGGCAAAGTTTCTATAAATGGCATCAAAGTAAGCCCTATACAATGTAAATGGAGCCAAAGTACCATCTATTTCTATTGTTTTCTCAAACAAGTCTGTAGCGATGCTAACTTTATCTTTATCACCTTTATAAAATTTATAAGCGTAATAAGCTTTATTGGCTATCCATTTTGGCTCATTGTCATAAAGTTTTTTCCTTAAATCATAAATTGTTAAAACAGAATCTTGATAGACACTAATTTCTGCTTTATCAGTAGCCTGATCAGCGGCTCCTTCATAAACCTTTACTCCGTTTATATAAAGTGCTTCATTTAAATCTGGCGCATTGTTTAACAACCAATTTAGAGGACCTTTAGCCTTAAGGAAATCTTCTGAATTTAGATAATCATTATAGGCAGCATTAAGCTCTCTCGCTTTTGCTTCCATTTCCTTATCTTCTGGCCAATTCCAGCCATCTTGCGCTTGAACCAGTCCAACCATGAGGAAGGACAAACATCCGATAATTGCAATTTTAATTTTCATGTTTGTCAACATCATTCAAATACTTTTTTGTAAAACCAACTGTTATCATTTATTGATAATCCTAGAGAAACTTTAATATAATTTTCTCTAACTAATCCATTATTTACTGTTCCTCTCGTTCCTGCCTTAACAGCCAAATTCAATAAGGATAGACTATATATCGGAATTGAGGTACCAAAATTAATGCCAATGTCATCAACGTTATTTTGATTTACCATAAAAGGTAATCGCTCATATTCGATTCCTGCCCTTATTGTAGATCTGCTCAACAAGCTTTCAAGAGAGAAGGCATTGGGTATATATTGCCCTCCAAGGGAAAATTTAAAGGATTTTCCCATATTTTCGCTTGGTAAAGAAGCGTTAAATGCTCTATAAGAAGAAAAATCTTGAAACTGCGCTTCTATACCTACGGCAAATTTATTAATTTTTTCATAAGTTACACCATACCCAAGCTTTGCTGGGATGAAAACATTTCCTGATACATTATCAGATATTACATCACCTGGGCTATTCGGGATGCTAGCTTGACCAGATTCTGCCACTTTAGCAAATTCTCTTCCATTAACATTCCCAAAAACCTGATAGATGGCGCCTATATTCAAGTATTGCTGATTGCCTAGAGACTGCGCATAATAAGCACCACCTTTCAATACCACATCACTAAAAGTAAGTCTCTCATAATATTCCGTAGAAATACCTACTGGTGCAAGATCCGCATCCAAAAGATTCAACTGGTTGTTTCTGATAGTAGAACCAAAAGTGTAAGCCCCTTCGATTCCCAAGCTAAAGTTTTTGTAGACTTGAAATCCACTTTGCAAATACACCTGGCTTAGGCCTCCTGTTCCAACGATTGTGTTTTTAGACACAAGGTCTGTATTGACTACAGGTGAATTAACGGTGATATTGTAATCCACACCTGTCAATTGATTTAAACCAAGCCCTACAGTGAATCTTCTTGGAATTACTGGAAAAGACATGGCGACATAACTCAATCCTCCGCCATCCAAATCCTCTGATGACAATTCCGTTGCTGCTGTTAATTTATTGTAATTAAAAGCAGATTGAAAAGCATAGGCTCCATTTTTTACCGAAATGGCTGGATTGACATGATTGACACTATAACTGTTGCCAAAACTAATCCCCATTCCACCCATGCCTTGGTTATGGGTAAGACCGGAATTATTGAATACACCAACTCCTAAGGAACTATAGGTAGATGATGAAAACTGACCGTAACTGATATTATGGATAGCAAAACATCCCACGAAAATAATCAGGGCTGCTACGTGTATTTTATTTTTCAACATTGTATATTAAGATTCTGTCCAATCCGTACAGGACCAAATTGGGGATTACAAATATGTGGTCTTTTATTAAGCTTTCAAAGATTTCAGCATCTCCACCACAAATAAAGACCTCAACTAGGCCAAAATCCTGCTGATATTTTCGAATAAACCCTTTGATTTCTTCAGCTATTCCGTGGTAGACGCCAGACTGCATGCATGTCTCTGTACTCGTCCCTAAGTAAGAAACTCCAGTTTTCCGCACATTTACCAAGGGTAATCTGGCAGTAAATTCATGCATTGCTTTTGCCCGCATGCTAAGCCCAGGAGAAATCGCTCCACCCAAATAATTATTTTTATTATCTAGAAAATCGTAAGTTATGCAGGTTCCCAGATCAACAACTAAAACCGCCCCATTCATCTTGTATGCCCTGGCACCAATCACTGCTGCTACCCTATCTAAACCCAATGTTTCAGGAGTACCATAGGAATTTGTGATTTCTAATGGGGTCTGATGATCAAAATACAAAAAAGGGAAAGAGAAAATTTCCCTTAACTCGTTTAAAGACAATCTAACAGAAGTAATCAACACCCTGTCTCCATCTTGCGGTTTTAAATAATCCGCACATTCTTTAAGTCCCGAAAAGGACATATCCTCTACCAGCCGGCCATTTTCAAAGACGCCGGTTTTAATGCGAGTATTCCCAATATCGACAACCCAGTGCCTTTGTTTCATAATCTATTGATAAACTACTTCAAAATTAGTCATTTTACTTTGGAGGCTGGTCGGTGATATATTATTTTTAGGTCAGGATTTTCCTTTTTAACAAACTTTAACCCATGACAGTCTCAAGCAGATACACTATTTTAGGCCTAATGTCCGGCACTTCAGGTGATGGGCTGGACATTGCCTGCTGTGAATTTTCTAAGAATAATGCTTGGAACTTCAAGATCATTAGGGCCCAAACAGTACCTTTCCCCAGTGAATTAGGGCATTCATTACAAAATGCTCATTTGAATGATGCTCAATCCTTGGAATGCCTTGATCTGGAATTCGGCAAGTGGATGGGTGAAGTTTCGCGAAAATTCTGTCTGGATCACCAACTTCAGCCAATGGCCATTGCTTCTCACGGTCATACTGTCTTTCATCGACCTGAACTCAATATGACCAAGCAAATAGGCAATGGATTTACCCTAAGTCATTATTCAGGTTTTCCGGTTATCAATGATTTCAGAAAATTAGATGTTATCCTAGGTGGTCAAGGGGCGCCGTTGGTTCCTATAGGAGATGCATTGCTATTTAATGATTTTGATTTTGCCTTGAACTTAGGAGGTATCGCTAATATTTCAATGGACAATAATGGACAAAGGCTGGCTTTTGACACTTGTCCTTTCAATTTACTATTCAATCACTTTGCCTTGCTATCAGGTAAAAGCTATGATGATAGCGGAAACCTGGCAAAATCCGGAACTGTAATCCCAGCTCTTTTGTCGGATTTAGAGGCTTTGCCCTTTTATCAGCAGAAAGGCGCTAAATCCCTCGGAAGAGAAAACATAAGCGAAGATTTCTTACCTGTTGTAAATAAAGCATCAAATTCATCAAATGACATTCTTGCTACACTATCTGAACATTTTTCAGATTGCATTGCTAAAACTATTCTAGACCATGTCGGCCCCAAGCTAACCAAATCCCAACTTTTGATAACTGGCGGTGGTGCCTACAATACCTTTTTTATTAATAAACTATCTAATAAAATTAGTCATAAAGTAAATGTAGTTCTTCCAGAAAAGCAGATCATTGATTTTAAAGAAGCTTTGGTATTTGCATTTCTTGCTGTCTTGCGCCTCCGTGAGGAGAACAATTGCTTAGCCTCAGTCACAGGGGCATCAAGAGACAACTGTGGCGGTACTATTTTTGGACTTTTTAATAAAAATAAAATTTAAAAAATAAATGAGAGAATTACTGAAAAAATTTGAAAACCAGCAGCCAGAGATTGTATTTGAGTGGAGCGATAGTGAAACAGAGGCCGAAGGTTGGTTGGTGATCGATAGCCTAAAAGGAGGAGCAGCAATTGGCGATACCAGGATGAAATTAGGGCTATCCAAAAATGAAGTGATTCAATTGGCTAAAAACACGGCTATAAAAAACACGGTTTCAGGGCCAGCAATCGGTGGTGCCAAGTCAGGGATCAATTTTGACCCGGCAGATCCTAGAAAGGCAGGTGTTCTCGAACGATGGTTTAAGGTAGTTTCTCCAATTTTAAAAAGCTACTACGGCACTAGTGCTGGAATTAATATAGATGAAAACACCGAATTAATCCCTATTACAGAGGATTTTGGACTTTGGCATCCTCAAGAAGGCGTGGTCAATGCCCACTATAAGGCCGGAGACACAAAGAAAATTAGAAAAATAGGTCAATTAAGGCAGGGCCTTTCTAAAATAGTTGAAAACCCAAAGTACCTTCCAAATTCCACAACCAAATACCAAATCAGTGACGTCATCACAGGTTATGGTCTTTCCGAATCCGTACAACATTTTTATAAGATTTGGGGAGGAAATGCTGCTGGAAAAAAAGCCATTATTCAAGGCTGGGGAAATGTAGGTGCTGCCGCCACCTATTTTTTGGCTAAAGAAGGTGTGCAAATCGTAGGTATTATATCCCTGGAGGGAGCCATTATCGATAAAAACGGAATAAACCCGGACGAGATTACTTCCCTATTTCTAAACAAAGAAAACAATCAACTTGTTAGTGACAAGTTAATCCCATTTGATATTGCCAAAGAACAACTCTGGGATATCCCTACAGACCTATTAATCCCAGCGGCAAAGGCTCGGTTAATCCAAAAAAATCATTTGAATAGGTTGATTAATGGTGGTTTGGAATTAATCGTTTGTGGGGCAAATTTCCCTTTTGTTGAAAATGATATTTTCCTTGGTCCTGTAACCAAATTGGCCGATGATAAAATTTCTCTTATCCCTGATTTCATATCCAATGCTGGTCTTGCAAGTATCACTGCTTACCTTATGTCTGACAAAACCCAAATCACAGATGAGGCCATGTTTCATCATGTGAGCAGGACCGTTTACAAAGCATTAAAAAAATGCCATACTTTCAACCCACAAAAGACAACAATTGCACAAACAGCATTAGAAATCGCCCTTCAAAAGATCCGTTAAAATTAAACATAAGCCTTCTGCGATCAAAAAATGAAGAATTTTCAACCGCTGCAAAAAAATTATTTGGTTACTAATAGACAAATTAGCTAGCTTAGTGAATTAAATTGCAACTAATCGTTCTTTCAACAAAGTTCGAAAATCCTAACTTTAAACTTTCTTTACACAATAAATACAAGTGAATGAAGAAATATTTAGCTTCATGGCTCCTATTCATTGGATTAATAAGCGTAAGTGTTCCCCAACACTTACAAGCCGAAAACTTAACTACTACTCAATATATCGCTCAGGCGGATAATCATGAAATAAATACTAATACTCAAGAACCAGTCGTGCAAGTTGATTCCTCCGTGGATCATGAGCCCGAACATCATCATCCACCGGGATGGCTGGTTATTCCTTTTGTAGCATTACTGCTTATGATTGCTACCGGGCCATTGTTTTACGAGAATTTTTGGCACCACAATTACCCAAAAATTGCTGTTGGTCTAGCTACCATGGTTGTCCTGTACTACCTTTTCGTACTAGGCAATGTCCATAATCCTGTCCATGCACTGGCCGAGTACATCCAATTTATTTCTTTATTGGCTTCCTTGTTCATTGCCTCAGGAGGGATATTAATAGAAGTGGATAAGAAGTCAACACCTATGGCAAATGTATTGCTTTTGATAATAGGTGCATTGATCTCCAATCTAATAGGTACTACAGGTGCTTCTATGTTATTGATTCGTCCTTTTATTCGACTGAATAAAAACAACATCCAAGCTTACCATATCATATTCTTCATATTTATGGTAAGTAATATTGGAGGTTCTTTAACACCTATAGGAGATCCACCATTGTTTCTTGGTTTCCTTAAAGGTGTACCCTTCTTCTGGACATTGGAACACAATTGGCCAGCTTGGATTATGGCTTTGACCATTTTGTCCATCCTGTTTTATTTTGTTGATCGAAAATATGGTACAAAAGGTGAAGGTGTTGTACTTAATGAACAAACCCAATACAGCAATAAAATATCATTAAAAGGAACGAAAAATTTCTTTTGGCTTTTGGTAATCATTATTTCTGTATTTCTCGACCCGAATGTACTTGATTGGGTTCCTGCGATTCATTACGATGGACAGAAATTCAGTTTTATAAGAGAGGCAATCATGCTCTCCGTGGCCTATTTCTCTTTTAAATTTGCCGATAAAAAAGCCCTAGCTGGAAATGAGTTTAATTTCGAGCCTATCCGGGAAGTTGCCTTTATCTTTATTGGTATTTTTGGAACCATGATGCCTGCCCTCGAATTGGTAGGTGGATTTGCCAAGTCAGCGGAAGGTGCTGCAATGATCACTCACAATACCTTGTATTGGGGCACGGGAATTCTTTCTGGATTCTTAGACAATGCACCAACCTACCTCAACTTTCTGGCTGCAGCCATGGCCTCTCAAGGAGCTGACATCAATACCATTCAACATGTGAAGGATTTTGCAATGGACAATTACTTTGATTCTGCCTTTGAACTAATGGCCATTTCCATAGCATCTGTGTTTTTTGGAGCCATGACCTATGTAGGTAATGGACCTAATTTTATGGTGAAATCTATAGCAGAGCAAAGTGGAATTAAAATGCCTTCCTTCTTTGGATACATTTTAAGGTTTTCCATTCCAATTTTACTTCCAATACTGTTTATTACATGGTTGGTATTCTTTGCCTTTGTCTAATTAAAAATGGAATACCAAAAACTGGGCTATTGAGAAAATTCAGCACTCCACTTTGGGATCATGGAACAGGCCATGAAATCATTGGATTCAAAACCTACAGTAGATCTTAGGTCTAGGATCTAACCCCTAAACTAATCCACTCACAATCACGGTATCAATACAATTCATCAAATAGAAAAAGCCAGTTAAGAAATCTTAACTGGCTTTTTTATGCGTTTTAATAAATGTAATTATTATTTCACTTTACCCTCAACAGAAAGCTTGGTGTTTGACAAAAACCAAACTTTCTGGTTTCCTGATAGTCGATAAGAACTTATTTCTTCATTGTCATTCATTTTAATCAGGCCTTCCACAGTTGAATTGTAAAACAGATTGTCAATCACAGAAAGAATCGTGATGGATGCAATCTTTCCGGATTGTTTACTGACCTTTATCTCTTTAATCGTCCCTTTTTCAGCAGGTTTTAGCCTATGTATTAAAAGACCAGACTCTTCAATGCTTTCATAGGAAGAGGCCAGTGAGGCTTTGTTTATGTCTGCCTGAAAGAAAAAGTCAAGCTCCTGTCTCCAAACCAAACTATCCATCCTGAAATCAACAATTTCAGATTCCTCATTGAAACGAACTTCCTTCACCACTTCAGCATCTCCTACCTTATCAATACTTTTTTGCAAGAATTGAGTTAGCGGAAAATATTTATCAATCTGAGTTGGGTTTGCAAATGGTCCTTTTTCTTCCTTTTTACAAGAAGTCAGAATCCCCACCAACATTAGCAGGTAAATAAAATTATGGCACCTGCCCATCTATTCTATGCTTTTAAAAGAACGTTTCCCGTCATTTCAACGGGGCTTTCTATACCAATTAGTTTTAATATAGTTGGTGCAAGATCTCCTAATTTCCCATCGTTGACTTCAAGTCTATCATGCTTGTCCACCATGATGCACGGCACCAGATTCGTCGTATGGGCCGTATTAGGTGAACCGTCAGGATTCATCATTACATCACTATTGCCGTGGTCTGCAATTACGATAATTGTATAATCATTATCCAAGGCTGTTTCGATTACGGAAGAAGCACATTCATCTACTGCTTCACAAGCTTTTACTGCAGCATCAAAAACCCCAGTATGTCCTACCATGTCTGCATTAGCGAAATTTAAGCAAATAAAATCAGCCTCCTTTTTGGGAAGTTCTTGGTTGATTTTTTTTGCAATCTCAAAAGCAGACATTTCAGGTTGCAAGTCATAGGTGGCCACTTTAGGGCTATTGCACAATATCCTATTCTCTCCTTCAAAAATCTTTTCTCTTCCTCCAGAAAAGAAAAATGTCACGTGTGGATATTTTTCAGTTTCAGCGATTCTGATCTGCTTCTTATGATTATGCTCCAACACTTCACCTAAAGTGTTTTTAAGATTGTCTTTTTCAAATACTACAGCAATGTCCTTGTACTTTTCATCATACCTACTAAAAGTAACGTAGTCAAGGTCAAGTTTTTTCATGTTGTAATCAGGAAAATCTTTCTGAGTCAACACTTCTGTAATTTCTCTTCCCCTATCCGTTCTAAAGTTAAAACAGATTACTGTATCTCCTTCTTCTATGGTTGCCAATGGTTTCCCTTTTTCGTCCACCTGAATTATAGGGCGAATGAATTCGTCGGTAACCCCATTGGTATAAGATTTTCTAATGGACGAAAGCATGTCTTTTGACTTTTCACCTTCTCCATTGACCATCGCATCATAAGCTAGCTTAACTCTCTCCCAGCGATTGTCTCTATCCATTGCGTAGTATCTACCTACTATTGAAGCTACTTTACCAGTTGAGCCTTCACAATGACTCTTAAGGTCTTCTAAAAATCTTAGCCCTCCTTTAGGATCAGTATCTCTTCCATCTGTAAAAGCGTGAATAAAAACATTATCATCCAACCCATTGGCTTTTGCTGCATCACAAAGACCTTTCAGGTGATAAATATGCGCGTGTACACCACCATCAGAAACCAAGCCAAGGAAATGCACTTTCTTACCATTTAATTTGGCATTAGAAAAAGCTTTCTTCAACACAGGGTGGTCATTAAGATCTCCCTCTTTTACCGCCTTATTAATTTTAACCAAATCCTGATAAACAACCCTACCGGCCCCTATATTCATATGACCTACTTCAGAATTACCCATTTGTCCTTCAGGTAGACCAACTGCCAAACCTGAGGCTTCTAATTTAGAGTGTGGATATTTCTCAAATAAACTGTCGATAAAAGGCGTTTTGGCTTTATCAATAGCAGAAACTTCAGGATTTGGGGCAATTCCCCATCCGTCTAGTATCATCAATAAAACTTTTTTATTCATGTCTTTTTCTATTGGTTTCTATCAATTAAAAATTTTCAGGAAAATGCTGTTTTAATCCCTAAAACTTTCGCGGGAAAAACATCCCAATTCATTATTCATTACCACGCAAATATAAGACAATAAAAGATAGAGGTCAGCAAATTGGAAAATATTCTACTCTACCAATTGCCAAACAGGAAACTCATATAATTTCATTTAATAAAAATTATTTTTTTTAATATATTGGTCTGGAATTTGATAGAGAGTAAAAATGTTTCGCTTAATTACTAAATTTCTTTTGGTTGCCACTTTTTTGTTAACGCATTCCTTAATGGGAAAAGGTCAGGACAAAGAATACCCCATTATTTTCGCATTACAACAAGGCTCAAGTAAGGCAATTTCATCCTACCTAGGAGAGATGGTAGAGATCCGTTTCGATAACGAAAGAAGAGATTTTTCTAAAAGTCAGGCAGAAATTGTCTTGGCAAATTTCTTTAAAGAAAACCCTGTAAGCAGCTTTGAACTTAAGAAGGAACGAAAAATTGACAATGAAAACAGTTATCTCCTAGGCACATATACCTCCATAGACAATACCTTTAGTGTATTGATTAGAGGAAAAGAATTAAAAGATGGAAATTGGTTGGTCTACAGCCTGGATTTCGTCAAACAATAATTATACCTGCCGGAAAAAATTATTTTCTTACTTTTGGTTTATCATGAAAGACTATATAACAGAAGAGCGGTTAAACCAATTTATGAAATCAGCCTTCAATGAAGATATTGGTGAAGGCGACCATTCGACATTGGCATCCGTTCCTACCGATCAACAAGGAAAGGCAACTTTATTAATAAAAGAGGAAGGCATAATTGCTGGGCTTGAATTGGCTGAACGGATCTTCAACTTTTACGATCCTGACCTTAAAGTAGATTTATTAATAAATGATGGAGATACGGTGAAGTATGGAGATATAGGTCTCACGGTTGCAGGAAGTGCACAATCAATATTAAGTACTGAAAGACTGGTATTGAATTGCATGCAAAGAATGAGTGGAATAGCTACCAAAACCCACCATTTCAACTCCCTAATAAAACACACTTCAGCCAAATTACTGGACACTAGAAAGACAACTCCAAATTTCCGAATGATGGAAAAATGGGCTGTTGCAATAGGGGGAGGTCAAAACCATAGGTACGCTTTGTATGACATGGTTATGCTTAAAGACAACCATATCGATTTTGCCGGTGGAATAGCCGAAGCTATTAGCGCCACACACACCTACCTGAAAGAAAAAAAGCTGAATCTAAAAGTTGAAATCGAGACCAGAAATTTAAAAGAGGTACAAAAAGTCCTTGAAATTGGTGGAGTAGACATCATTATGCTAGACAATATGTCACCAGCCGATATGAAAGAAGCTGTAGCATTAATCAATAAACGATTTGTTACAGAAGCTTCCGGAGGTATTGACGAAACATCTATCGTAGCAGTAGCCGAATCGGGTGTAGATTTTATTTCCGTAGGTGCCTTAACTCATCAGGTTCAAAGCTTAGACATTAGTCTAAAGGCCGTAAAATATCATCAGCAAATTGCAGATTAACAAGGTGGGCATAATGGCCCCCTTCTTTACTTGACAAAGATTCATGGTTTCCTTCTTCAATGACTTGACCATCTTTTATCACATAGATTCTATCCACTTTTCTGATAGTAGACAACCTATGAGCAATAATAATGGTAGTTCTCCCTTTCATTAACTTATCCAAAGCTTCCTGAACCAAGGATTCCGTTTCAGCATCTAATGAGGAAGTCGCCTCATCAAGAATCAGGATTGCTGGATCCTTTAATATTGCCCTGGCAATGGCAATCCGCTGTCTTTGTCCACCAGATAGTTTAATTCCTCTTTCCCCTACTAAAGTATCAAGACCTTCCGGGAATTTATCAATAAACTCTAAGGCATTGGCCTGTTTAGCAGCTTGCAAAAGTTCTTCATCACTAGCATCAGGCTTGGCATAACGAATATTTTCTCGAATAGACCCTCCAAATAGAAGCACCTCCTGAGGCACCATACCAATATTTTTCCTTAAACCCTGAGGATCCCAATCTGTAATGGATTTGTCATCCAACAAAATTGACCCACTCCCTACTTCATAAAACTTAAGCAGCAACTGAATTATGGTAGACTTACCGGCACCGCTGTGACCAGCTAGTGCTATTTTCTCTCCAGGCTCGGCATGCAATGACAATTCATTTAACACCCTGTATTCTGGTCTAGTAGGGTAATGGAACGAAACCTTGTCAAAACGTATTGATCCTTTCATACGACCTAAGAAGGCAGTACCTGTTTGCTTCTCTGTCGCTTCATTCAAAATTTCCAACACCCGTTCTGAAGAACCTATGGCTTTTTGTACCTGACCATAAATATCTCCTAAACCAGCAATAGATCCGCCAATAAAAGTAGTGTACAAAACAAAAGAAACAAGATCACCAACACTCATATCGCCAGCACTAACCAAAGTAGCACCATACCAGATAACGGCAACAATTCCTCCGAACAACGCGAAAATAATAAAGGAAATAAATGCCCCTCTGAATCCGGCTGCTTTTAAGGCTACCGCTACTACACTATTGAGTTTGTTTCGATAGCGATTAATCTCATAAGCCTCTCCAGTAAAAGATTTGACTGTTACTATAGATTGTAAAGTCTCTTCTACGACAACGTTGGCAGAAGCAAGATGGTCTTGGGTTTTCTTTGATAGTTTTCTTATAAATTTCCCGAAGATCATGGCAATCACCACAAGCACAGGAATAGTAATCAACATAAAAAGCGTGAGCCTCGGAGTGGTATAGAATAAGAAGATTATACCTGCAAACAAGGTAATGATCTGACGAAGTAACTCTGCAAGAGTAATGGAAAAGGTATCCTGAAGCATGGTCACATCAGAAGTAATTCTACTGATCAATTCACCTGTTCTTCGCTGATCAAAAAAAGTCATGGGCAATCGAACCAATCGCTCATACAAAGCCACTCTAATGTCTCGCATAGAGTTTTCACTCACCTTTGCAAATAACCAAACTCTAAAGAAGGAAAAGATACTTTGTATAAACAGAATTCCAATCAATACGAAAGCTATTCCATTGATATCATTAATAATCCAATCTTTTCCTGAGGCCGCGTCAATTAACTTCCCTGCAACATAGGGGAAAGTCAAGAGCATTAGACTCGAAAAAAACAGAAAAACCATCCCTATGATAAAAGGAACTTTGTAGGGCATGGCAAACTCGAAAATCCCAAAAAGCTTTTCAAAGTTCTTTTTATTCAATTTTCTTTTGTCACTTTCTTCTAAAGGTAAACCTCTTTGCTTCGCCATTTATAACTATTTTTTACCTGTCAATAATTTTAGTTTTACTTTTTATTACGGGAGAAAAATCCTGCCATCCGACGGAAAAATTGCTTTTCTTTTTCCCAAAAAAAAGCAAACTGCCCAAAAATAAAACCATATACCAAAAGAATCACCTGATATAAAGGCAATACCAGCAATAGGTAAAGTAACGTTTTAAAGAAACTACCTTTACTGGTATCCAAGCCCAAAAAATCGAAAATTGGTTGCTTAATAAATAGAATGGTAAAACCTGTACAAGCAAATACAACCAGAACCAATACAACCTGCCAGAGACTTTTCAGTTTCCATTTGGTTTGCAGTTTTTCCAAAAAGTTGGATTTATTTGTATCAGGTCCAGACATTATTAATTAAATTCAAACAATCCATTGTTCAAGCTTTTCAAGGCTTGATTTTTATGTTTGCCATCAATTAATAGAGACACATTGTGTTTGCTTCCACCATAAGAGACCATTCTAAGTGGAAAACCTTCCAAACTTGTGATAATTTTATTCAACACTTTTGGTTCTTCCATAATGGAATTACCAACGATGCAGATAATAGACAAGTAATGATCAACTTCTACTTTTCCTAGTTTCTCTAATTCAGCAGTGATCTCTTTCAAATGACTGGTATCGTCTAAGGTCAAGGATATGGCTACCTCGGAGGTTGTGATCATATCAATCGAGGTTTTGTATTTTTCAAAAATCTCAAAAACCTTTCTCAAAAATCCATGTGCTAAAAGCATGCGGCTAGACTTGATTTTTACAGCAGTAATTCCATCTTTAGCTGCAATTGCTTTGACACCGACGGTACCTTCTCCAGCACCTGTGATGGTCGTACCTGCGGCACTAGGCTCCATGGTATTAAGGAGCTTTACTGGAACATTATGTAACTGGGCAGGCCAGATAGAAGCAGGATGCAATATTTTAGCACCAAAATAAGCCAACTCAGCCGCCTCATCAAAAGACAATTGGGCTATAGGTCTGGTTTGGTCAACTATGCGTGGGTCATTGTTATGCATCCCATCAATATCCGTCCAAATTTCAACAACTGAAGCAGAGATAACAGATCCGATTAAAGACGCTGTATAATCACTTCCTCCCCTTTTAAGGTTATCCACTTCATTCAAGTGATTTTTGCAAATATATCCTTGAGTTATAAATATGCTTTCTTCAGGATATCCAGACAATATGGATCCCAATTTTTCACCTATTTTCCCAAGGTTAGGCTCATTGTTTTCATCAATACACATGAATTCCAAGGCCGGCAAAAACACGGCTGGAATTCCCTGCTCTTGGAGCAAAGTATAAAAAAGCTTGGTAGACAACAATTCACCTTGAGCAAGAATATCTTTATTAATCGCTTCGTTGAAGGATATTTTAAGAATAATGGTCAAGAACTCAAAATGCTCATTGATAATCTGTAATGCTTTTGCTTTTCCTGCTTCTGAGCTCAGCAAATCCTGATAAAACTCAAGATAATGCGAATGCAAACTATCTATTTTATCCTTGGCTTCCTCTTTTTTACCAGCAGATAAGGCATCACCTATACCTACTAATGCATTGGTAGTCCCTGACAAAGCAGACAATACCACAATTTTCTTTTCATTATCTAATGTGATCAGATCCTTAACCTGATGCATTCTTTCCGGTCTTCCTACTGAAGTACCGCCAAATTTCATAATTTTCATTAGAATAACAGATTTATAATAATAAGTTGATTCGAATTGGTTTAAAAGCCCAACATTTTAATTGCCGTGATGGCTGCTTCATCTCCTTTGTTGCCATGTTTCCCACCCGCTCTATCCAGCGCTTGCTGCTGATTGTCTGGTGTTAACACACCAAAGATCACAGGTTTATCATATTTTAAACCTACCTGAGTAATACCATTGGCAACAGCATCACAGATAAAATCAAAATGACGTGTTTCTCCCTGGATAACACAACCTAAACAAATCACTGCATCGATCTCATCAAGTTTTGCCAACCATTGTGCACCTAGCGTGAGCTCGAAGGATCCAGGTACGTTTTTTCTGTAAATATTTTCCTTTTTCGCCCCGTAGCGCAAAAGCGTTTCGATAGCACCACTGTAAAGAGAAGAGGTGATTTCATCATTCCATTCAGCAACTACCAAAGCGAATTTTTTATCACTTATATCAGTAACATTTTCTTGGGTATGCTGACTTAGATTTTTTAATGATGTAGCCATAAGTTTAATATTAATTCACAAAAAAAGAGTAAAACCTTACAGGTCTTACTCTTTTGTATCAATGATTTAATTCATATCAATTAGAAGCCAGACCTTCAAGGCGGGCTTTTTGCTTTCGCGCCTCACTGTATTCGTAGGCATCCGAATATTTCGTTTCTATCTCCTCGTAAGTAGCTATAGCATTCTTCAAATCCCCTGCCTCTTCATAGGCTATGGCTAATTTAGTCAAATATTTAGGGGTGAAAAATTCATTGGATTTGTAAGCAGCAGCATCTTTATAGAAACTGATGGCTTCATCCAACTCACCTAACTCCAAGTATGCATCTCCTGTTAAGGCATAAGCATGCGCTTGTACCAAGAAATCAGAAGAAGAAAACTTTTTCAAATGATCAACAGCAGATTGAAATTCACCTTTTGATAGGTAGATAGATCCTGCGTAGAAATGAGCCAAATTGGCGGCATCAGTACCTCCATATTCATCGATAATACTTAGGAATCCTGGTTCTACACCATCTCCATTTAAAGCAAAATCTACACTATCCTGTTCGAAATAGTATACTGCTTGAAACATTTCAGCCTGTCCCTGCTTGTTCTGGTTGGCTTTATGTATCTGAAATCCAACAATTCCTGCAATAACCAATATTGCTAATCCAATTATCCCACCAACCAACTTGGTGTTTTCCTTCAAGAAAGTCTCACCTCTGCCTAAGCGGTCAGCGATTGCTTCAGGATTCTCGAGAAGCTCATTGGATGTATCAGGAGCTGCTTTCCCTTTTTTGGTCTTTTGAGTGGCCATCATTTTTAATTTTGAGTGGCAAATATAGATGATGTTTTAATGAATAACAAAACTATTCTGACCTGAGCTGTAAAATATGGAAAAAGTAACCGTTTGAGCGCTATTTTTATTAAAATTTAAGCTCTGATTCCTTATAATTCCAAAGTAATCAATCGCCCATTATCTTTACCTTACCCATTTCTTATACAATCAGACCAAAAGTCACTCAATCATTGTTCATCCTTCTATTTTGCAATTTCACAAGGTCAAGGCACATTTGCCGAACCTTAAGTCTTTTTGTATTTAATAATTATACCCCATCTTCAATTCGCAGGAAGGTGGGGGGATTTTATCTGATTAATAACTTAAGTTTTCCAAGGTCCAGTTATGGCCAATGTGATTCCAGGTCCCTGGATATTCACAAAATAGGTTTTTCCAGAAGGTGAAAACACCCCTCCGGCCATCTCTGACTCATAACCTACATTCTCAGCCAAATGATACAACTCTCCTTTTGGATTGACACCAACAAGGAATGGATGTTTGTGGTCTTCAACCAATATCACATCTCCCCAAGGGGCAACAGCCAAGTTATCACAGTTTTTCAAAATTTCTCTGTCTACTGATTCTACAAATAGGGTCAACTTTCCAGGGTTATTTTTTTCTGCTGCTGTTCCTTCATCTACACTTGGTGTGTATCGAAAAACCTGTCCCGCACCTATTTTACCACCGTTGGTACATGCAAAATAAACTTCCTTATCACCATACCAAATACCTTCTCCTCTAGCAAATACTGCAGCGCCTTTATCAAAACCTTGGAACCGAAGGTCATCTTCAGGACTTTCTACATTTTCAATGTCTATCCAAGTCACGTCATGACTTTTCATCAATGGAAATTCAGGTCCTTCACTGTCTTCCCAGTTTCTGGTATCTCTGCTTTTTTCACCCAGAATGGCAAGTGCCTGAAGTTTCCCGCCTTTAAGAAGCTTTCCAGGGCTGTTAGGTATGTAACGGTAGAAGATACCATCTCCCCGATCTTCTGTAAGATAAACCACCCCTGATGCTGGATCAACGGCTACAGCTTCATGGTTAAACCTACCCATAGCTTTGATTGGTAAAGGCTTTGCCCTTTGAATTTTCTCTGAGGCAGGCACTTCAAAAACAAAACCATGGTCTTTCTCTAAACGTCCTTCATAACCTCCCTTTTTGAGCGTACTTTCTTCACAAGTCAACCAACTTCCCCAAGGAGTAATGCCTCCTGCACAATTCCTTACAGTTCCTGCCAAGCTGATATACTGCTTCTCTAATTCTCCTGTATTTTCATTATAAACAAAGGTAGAAGTACCACCAAGTCCTGGCAATAATCCTTTTCCAAAATCATAAAAATCTTTAGAAGAAAGCTTATCTAACAATTCATTGTTCTTTCCAAAACCAGAGTTCTCTAAAGAATCTGGACTAAGTTCGTGGTTCCGAACAACAATTGTTCTACCATTTTTTCCTTGGAAGGCTCCCATTCCATCTGAGGCTCCCGGCAAATAAAAACCATCGTCCATCTTGTCGCCTTTCTTTGTCAGAATCTTATAGGAAAAACCTTCAGGCAGATTTAAAATCCCCGCGGGATCCTTTTTTAATGGCCCATAGCCCAATGCCGCAGGAGCTGCTGTGCTCCCCATAACGCTACCTGGATTTATAAATTGGTAAAGTCCCATAAAGCCTAGTGTGGCCATTCCGGAAGTCTTAATAAATTTTCTTCGGGTGTCTTTGTTGGTTGAATCCATATCAGGTTTACAATTGATTACTTCAAACTATACTCATAAATTTTAAATCATACCAAGCTTTTTTAGAAGGATTAGTATTTTCCTCATAAACAATAAGCAGTATATTAAAAATCAAAACTAAAACCTATACCTAATCCTTAAACGGTTATAAACTTAGATTGTACCTTAGGGTTTGTTTGCAAACTGCTTTATAAATCGAAGGAAAAGTGCTCTCCCGGGTTCAAACCGAAATTAGGCTAAAGTAAACCTGTACCGTGCTAAAATCACTTCAAAATCAACCACTTCATTGCTTTTATCAAGCCTTCATGTCGGCAGACAGGTTCAACATAGCGGTGCTACCCTAAAATTACCAGGCAATTACTGCCATCACTGGAAAGTGATCCGAAGGAAAACGGTTCTGATAGGTATCAGTAAGTATACCATATTTCTTGACCTTTAAACCTTTACTGACAAATATATGGTCAATGATCCTGTCATGACTTTTAGTAAGGTCAAAAGCGTTGGTGCTTCCGTTGTTTGCATATACAAAATCGGCTGAGTCGAAGGTATCTTTCATTCCCTCAGCATTTTTTAATAAACGGTAAGCATCTGTGCTTTGGTCGACATTAAAATCTCCCATTAAAAATACCGGAAGATTTTGCGAATTAATGGTTTTAATTTTATCAAGAATCAATGCCGCACTTTGATTCCTCGCTTCAACACCGCGATGATCAAAATGAGTATTGAAAACATAAAAACTTCTCCCCGTAGCTATTTCAACCATTCTGGCCCAGGTACAAACCCTAGGCAGTGCAGCATCCCAGCCCTTGTTTGGATGATCAGTCTCCGGTGCCAACCAAAAGGTAGCGCTTTCTTCTACTTTGTATTTTTCTTTTTGATAGAATATAGCAGAATATTCTCCTTTTTCTTTACCATCATCCCTACCCTTGCCTACAAAGGCAAAATTTGGTAAAAGACTTTCAAGGTCTTTTACTTGATGGTGCATGCCCTCTTGAATTCCAAAAATATCAAATGAATGAAAACGAATTAATTGACTGACAGGTAGCTTGCGATTTTCCCACGTATTTGGTGCGTCATTGGGGTTATCATAACGAATATTAAAAGTAGCGATTACAAGGTCTTGCGCTTGGGCAATTGCCGAACTGACATTTAGCAATAGGAATAAGGTGAGCACCACTTTCCGATAAGTTTTTGCGGATTTTGGGTAGGTCATTTGCGACTGGGTTTAATTCAAACAATGCCCAAGAGAAATCTCCGGGCATTGTTATCTAAATTCATGGTTAAAGCTATCCGTTGCGTTTCTTGTCCAACTCTTTGGCTTTCTTATCCGCCCTTTTTTCCATCAGGGTTTTCCCTGCTTTCTTTTTGGGATCTTTTTTTTCTCCTTTGTCTTTGCTCATTTCTGTAGTCTTTGTTGAAAATTTAGTGAGTATTTATGACAAAAACAATGTAAAGTCAAATTCTAAAATATTATTCTTTCGCTTTCAAAACCCTATTTATAGAAATCCAATCATTCCTATATAACTTAAACAATTTCAAATACTTACCCAATTACCTGCATTCATCAAACCTAAAACTGGAAAACATCTTTCACAAGCTTGGTATTCTTCCTATTGTAGTCTCCCAGTATTCCTATCAAACTCTTTCTGGTCCCACATCTACACTCCATTCTATGATTAAACGTAGCATCTAAAAAGGTAAAATAAACATTCCTGACTCCTTCCAAATACAATGAGTAAACCAGGTTTTTGGAGTACAGCCTTTAGCCCTTACCTTTGTTCTTTAACCAACTGTTATGGACCAAAAAACTGTCGATAAAAAAGCAGCCTTAATTTCAGCCATTGACCGATGTCAAAATCCCTTCATCATAGCACAGATGGAAGCTATTTTGCAAAGAGAGCAGGTCCTTTCTCCAATTGGCAAACTTTCTAAAGACTATCCGCTCCTATTGCAAGTTCAATCGAATAGGGACATCTCCTTACAAACAGGGCTTCGGATAAAGGCGGTAAATAAACTTACCAAATACCAGGAAATAATTGTTTGGCCAAAATTCATTATCGCTTTGATCATGCTAGTAATAGCAGCGGCTATTATAAATAATTTCTCAGTAAACGAAGGTGAATTGCAGTACTCTTCCTTCATATCTAGTTTAGCTGTAATCTACGGTCTGTTATGGGGCTTATTTGTGTTGGATGCCTTGATGGTGATTTTTTTGGCCTATACCAATAAAATCAAAATAGCCCAAAGTTCATTTATTAGAAAGTTACTCTGTTTAATTTTCCCTCCTATAGCCATTGGCCAACGCCACTTACTTGAACCGGAAAAAATCTGGCTACCATTTTATGCTTGGTCAAAGTGCAATGAGGGCTTATTCAATCACCTGAAAAAGCAATTTTCAATTCCTATGATTGTTATTGCACTTTTGATAATCCCCGTGTTGTTAATAGAATGGCAGTTTTATGAAGCGGTAGAAACGTTCTTAAATACAGATCTATCCCTAATACTAGGCTTGGTTCAGGGGTTTATCTGGCTGGCCTTTACTTTTGAATTTCTACTATTGATAGCCATAGCTAATGACAAATTCAATTATATCAAGAAAAACTGGATCGATTTATTGATTATACTATTGCCTTTTGTCTCATTCGTCAGGTCATTAAGGCTGGTTAAAGTAGCCAAAATAACGCAATTGTCTCGTGGATATAAACTTCGGGCTCTATTAATGAAAGCAAGGGAAGGGTTTATATTTGCCAGTTTCTTTTACAGGTTATTGGCTGTAAAGCCTGATTACCAAATAAAAAAGATGATGAAAAAACTTAATGAGAATCAAAAAGAACGAGAAATTATAGAGGAAGATCTTGCTAAATTATCCAGTTGGCTCAACAAAAGGAATACAGATCAACAAGACCTTTAAAACAAATTTAAGTATATTGAAGGCCAAATTTGATCACATAACTTTAACCAATGTTACTTAAATCAATACTAGGATTTTTCCTTTGGGCGCTTCTTATCCCAAACCTTACAGCACCGGAAATCTATTCCATCCCCAGCACTGCAAAAAAAGTTCTTTTTCTCGGCAATAGCATCACCTATTCCGGCCAGTATGTTGATTATGTAGAAACCTATCTCAGGCTTTCTCATCCAGAAAGGGACTGGGATTTCATCAATGTTGGCTTGCCTAGTGAAACTGTTTCAGGACTTTCTGAAGAGGGCCATGCAGGAGGAGAATTTCCTCGACCTGACTTACATGAAAGACTGGATAGGGTATTGGATGAAATAAAACCAGATCTAATTTTTTCCAATTACGGGATGAATGACGGCATTTACCTTCCCTTTGACGAGCAACGTTTTGAGGCCTACAAACAAGGGCAGAAGAAATTACATCTAAAGGCCCTGGCAATAGGAGCTCAGATCATACACAGTACACCTCCAATATACGATGAAAACAAAGGCGCCGCTTATGCCAATGTTCTGGATATATATGCTTCTTGGTTAGTAAGCCAGCGATATACTGAAAATTGGAAGGTAATTGACTTGCATTGGCCAATGCGAAAATTTCAGGATGACCAACGTCAGCATAATCCCTCTTTTGAATTGGCAAAAGATGGTGTTCACCCTGCCGATCAAGGCCATTGGATAATGGCTAGAAGCCTACTTCAGGGATTAGGAGAAAGCGAGTACCTAATGGAAGACAATCCAGAGTTAGTCTTTAGCAAAATAGATCATGGACCGGAAGTCTTGGCCCTAGTCAAAGAAAAACAATCCATTACCAAGGATGCGTTGCTCAATCATACAGGTCATAAACGGCCTGGAATGAAAAAAGGCCTTCCCTTGAATGAGGCAGAAATAAAAAGGGTTGCTCTTCTTAACCAAATCAATAAATTGATTGGGAATTAAAGAAATACAGGCAATACCTATTGTTAAGTAAAGTCAGAAAAGTATTATAGTCAGTTCTGCAATTGAAGAACTGACTATAACTGGCTAAGCCAAAAACCTTATTCTCTAACTCGAATCAAACTAAATTATTTAAATAAATTATTTTCTCATGCTTTGAGATGATTTCTCCAAAAGAGGACAAATTACAGCCTTTTTCTTTCATTTTCCTTTCAAACAGATCTGATTTATCAGGATCTACAGCCATCAGTAACCCACCACTTGTCTGTGGGTCGGCCAATATCAATTTATCCCTTTCGCTGCTTACTGCGATTCCCTGTCCATAACTATCCCAATTCCTGTATGTACCACCCGGAATGCAATCCAGGTCTATGTACTTTTGGACAAAGTCAAAACAAGGGATGTCATCCAATCTTAGTTGCGCCGAGACAGCAGCACCTTTACACATTTCCGTTAGGTGCCCACCTAAACCGAAACCTGTTACATCGGTCATTGCATGTACTTCTGTCCAGGCTGCTGCTTCTGCCCCAATGTCATTGAGCTTCAACATGGAGGTTTTTGCCTGAAGCACATCATTCTTATCGGCCAACTCTTTCTTTTCAGCAGTTGTCACCATCCCCACTCCAATTGGTTTGGTCAAGTACAAGCGATCACCAACTTTTGCAGTACTGTTTCTTTTTACATGATTAACGGCAATTTTGCCCGTTACTGCCAAACCAAAAATAGGCTCTGGCGCATCTATACTATGCCCTCCCGCGAGAGGAATACCAGCTTTGTGACAGACAGACCTACCGCCTTCCAAGACCTTAGCAGCTACAGCAGCCGGCAATTTAGAGATGGGCCAACCAAGAATCGCAATAGCCATTAAAGGCGTGGCTCCCATTGCATAAATGTCACTCAAAGCATTAGTAGCAGCAATGGCACCAAAATCAAAAGGGTCATCAACAATAGGCATAAAAAAATCTGTGGTACTAACAATGGCCGTTTCTCCATCTAAGCTGACAACCGCTGCATCATCACTCTCCTCATTACCTACAAGTAGATTGGGAAAATTAATTTTAGCAGTATTCTCACTATTTAGGATTTCACTTAGTACTGCCGGAGAGATTTTACATCCACAACCAGCTCCATGACTGTATTTTGTAAGCTTAAATGTATGGTTTTCCATGTTTCTATTAATCAACTTTCATAAGAGAGTGAGCGACGCGTTCGAGGTTATCAATACTTAGTTGAAATTCCTTTTCGATAGTAGCTACTTTTTTATTTATTCCTTTTGAATAGGCTTTATCATAATAGGTCAATATTATCCTGGCCGCTTCCTTCATTTCTCCATTTTCAATATGAGCAACAGCGCGTTGCGTATTTTCTTTTCCCAACTTTTTGGCAATGTTAAGAGTAGATTGAATAAGTTTTTCCTTGGGTAGATTGCCATACCCTTGTACTAGAACCTCAAGTCGTTGGTCTATTGGTAATACAATGAGGTAACGAGGAGATTTTTGCATTAATTGATACAAACTCGATATCAAATGAGTCTTCCCAATTATAAAAGATTCATCTTCCAACCAAATGGCCTTTTCAAGGGAGAATTTTAAAAAATTCTCAAGAATATCATTTTGAAATTGTTCGGAAGTAGGTTGCTCTCCTTCATTATGACTTCCAAAGGAAGAACCTTGATGGTGGGCCAATTTCTCAAGATCTACAATTTGAGCACCCATTCTTTGCATTTCTTCTAGAAGAAAGGTTTTCATGGATCCTGTAGACCCTGATAAAATTTTAAGCTTAAGCGGTTGTTCAAAGAAAGACAACAAATAATTTCTGTAGGATTTATACCCTCCTTTCAACACCTGAATTTCAAAACCATAGAGTTCAAGTAACCAAGCCAGGCTTGAAGAACGCATTCCCCCTCTCCAGCAATGGATAAGCAATTTTTTAGAACCAAAAGATTCAGCAATCTCGATAAAACGCTCCAACTTTGGCCCTACCAACCTAAGTCCAACCTTAATGGCTTTTTCGCGACCTTCTTCCTTGTAAATGCTGCCTATTGTAGCTCTTTGTACATTGTCAAATAAAGGAAGGTTTATGGCCCTAGGAATATGCCCCGCAGCGTATTCGCTCGGAGACCGGGTATCTAGTACCGGGTAATCATTTTTTTGCTTTAAAAATTGGTCAATTTCTACAATTTCCATAAGAACGGGAATACTCAATACAGGGCAAAACAATGACTAACATAGACAAACTCGTAGAGAAATTACTCAGCTATATACTATAACCTTTCCCCAATCAACCAATTCATGATTCATTTAGGTTTCTCCGTAGAGGCACACGGCCTCAACATTGTTAAGATAACAATAAAAGCCCAAAAGAAACAATCCCCATCAATCAACTAAGTATCATATAGCCAGCAGCCTACCTATAAAGCGAAGGAATTATTCAATATCAGTACCAACCAAACCGGATACAGAGGGTTCGTTTAATTATAAAAACAGGAAGATTTTCATAATCCTAAAGAATACTTTAAACCCAAATATGCAATAGACATTCTATTACGTGCTGAAATCGCTTTAAAATCAGCCACTTCGTTGCTGTTTTCAATTTCACCATAGCGGTGCTATGCTAAAATCTCCAAACAGTCTGATTTTCTTGCGATTGCAACACTTCCCGTAAACACGGAACAGGCTATTACGAATCCTATTACATAATCCGGGTTAAAAAATTGGAAGTGGTATTGTGTAAAATAAGATGGACAAGCAAAGTATGAGCATCCATTATTTCTGGCAGCTAAGCAGACCTTCTAAAAACTAGAAAAGCCGGTTGCTTACACAACCGGCTTCAATTATCTTAAAGTGATAACTTATTACTTACCTTCCAATGCATTTGCACCAGCAACGATTTCAAGAATTTCGTTGGTAATGGCAGCTTGTCTGGTTCTATTGTAAACAAGTTTCAAATCTTTCAAGAGATCAGCCGCATTGTCAGTGGCTTTACTCATGGCAGTCATCCTTGCACCATGCTCAGAGGCGTTGCTATCCAAAATGGCCTTATAAAACTGGATCTTCAAGGAATTAGGAACTAATTCTTCGATGATGTAATCTCTAGAAGGCTCTACAATATAATCCTGTTGGGATTTATTGTCATCACCTTCTGACTCAATTTTAGAAATTGGCAGAAATTGCTCTTTAACAACAAGCTGAGTGGCTACATTTTTAAATTGGTTGTACACCAAAACCACATGATCATATTCTCCATTAACAAAAGCATCCATTACAAATTCTGCGGCAGCTTTAATTGGATCGAATGTGATATTTTCAAACAATCCAGCATATTCAAAAATCAAAGGATACTCCTGCTTTTTAAAGAAATCCATGGCCTTCTTTCCAATAGGCATGACAGTAATAGCTTTACCTTCATGATCCTGGATAACCACATTAGAAGCCTTGATAACATTGGAATTAAAAGCACCACATAGTCCCTTATCGGATGTAATTGGCACTATCAGCACATTCGCAACACTACGTTCTTGGGCATACGCTATGTCTGCCACTCCTTCTGCTCCAGAAGAAATATTATTTAGGATGGAAGTCAATTTTTGAGAATAGGGTCTCATCTGCACAATTTTTTCCTGTGCCCTTCTCAATTTAGCAGCCGCTACCATTTTCATGGCTTTGGTAATTTGCTGGGTAGAGCTTACCGAATTGATCCTTTCTTTTACTTCCTTTAGATTCGCCATAATTATTCTATATCCTTCTTACTTGTATACTGTTTAAGACCAGTGCTAATTAAGCTTTGTATTTAGGAGCTAACTCCTCTACAGCTTTTTTCAGCAAGTCACCAGCAGTATTTAGGTCTCCTTTATTGATAGCAGTAAGTGCTTCAGGGTATTGAGCGATGATAAGATTGTAAAAATCCTTCTCGAATTCTCTTACTTTTCCTACTGGTACATTATCCAATAAACCTTTAGAAGAAGCATAGATAATGGCTACCTGAAGGTCAACTCTTACTGGAGAATATTGTCCTTGCTTCAAGATTTCCTGATTCCTTCTACCTCTTTCGATTGTTCGCTTAGTAGTAGGGTCAAGATCTGATCCAAACTTAGAGAAAGCTTCCAATTCACGGAAGGCAGCCTGATCAAGTTTCAAGGTACCTGCAACTTTTTTCATGGCTTTGATCTGCGCATTACCACCAACACGAGATACTGAAATACCTACGTTAATGGCAGGGCGAATACCTGCGTTGAAAAGGTTTGTTTCCAAGAATATTTGTCCATCAGTAATGGAAATAACATTGGTAGGAATATAGGCAGAAACGTCACCAGCTTGAGTTTCAATTATAGGCAAAGCAGTAAGAGATCCTCCTCCTTTTACCAAAGGAACTAAAGAAGGTGGTAAATCATTCATTTGCCTTGCAATCTCGTCCGAAGAGTTGATTTTTGCTGCTCTTTCCAATAATCTGGAATGAAGATAAAATACATCACCAGGATAGGCTTCACGTCCTGGAGGTCTTCTCAACAACAAAGAAACCTCACGGTAAGCTACAGCTTGTTTAGAAAGATCATCATAAACTACCAAGGCAGGCTTTCCTGTATCACGGAAAAACTCTCCAATGGTTGCACCAGTAAATGGAGCAAAGAATTGCATAGGTGCAGGATCTGCAGCAGATGCACTTACGATAACAGTATAAGGCAAAGCGCCTCCTTTTTCAAGGGCTGCAACTACGTTGGCAACTGTAGATGCTTTCTGACCTATGGCAACATAAATACAGAAAACTGGCTCCCCTTTGTCATAAAATTCTTTTTGGTTAAGAATTGTATCGATAGCAACAGCAGTTTTACCTGTTTGTCTGTCACCGATAATCAATTCACGCTGACCTCTACCGATTGGAATCATAGCATCAATAGATTTGATACCAGTTTGCAATGGTTCAGTTACCGGCTGACGGTAAATTACACCAGGAGCTTTCCTTTCAAGAGGCATTTCATAAAGATCTCCTTCCAAAGCACCTTTACCATCAATAGGAATACCTAAGGTGTCTACCACCCTACCCAGCATACCATTACCTACTTTAATGGAGGCAATCCTTTTAGTTCTTTTAACGGTATCGCCTTCTCTTACGGATTTAGCTTCTCCAAAGAGCACAGCACCTACATTGTCTTCTTCCAAATTGAGGACCATGGCTCTCAAACCATTCTCAAATTCGATCAACTCCCCTGCTTGCGCTTTAGAGAGTCCGTATATACGGGCTACACCGTCACCAACTTGGAGTACAGTACCCACTTCTTCCAATTCTGCTTGAGTCTTGGCTTCCGAGAGTTGCTCTTTCAATATTGCCGAAACTTCATCAGGTCTTACATCTGCCATTATTGTATAGTATTATTGATTACAGCTTAATTTCTTCTTAATATTTTTTCTCGTAAAGGTTCTGGGTAAAATCCAGACGCAATTGTTGTAACTTACTCTTGATAGATTCATCAAGTTGTTTGTCACCAATTCTAAGAACAAAACCACCTATAAGGTTTGGATTGATCTTCTCTACAAGTGTTACTTTGTTTTTGCCGGAAACCTCCTTAACGATATCCTTGAAGGAATTTCGAAGTTCTTCATCCAGCTGAATGGTACTAACCACTTCTGCAGTTTGTATCCCAAGATGTTCATTGTATAGTCGGATAAAAGCAGTGGCCATTTCTGGAAGAAATGCTGTTCTGCCTTTTTCACCAACTAATTCAAAAAACTTTATCGTCAATGCAGTGGTTTTTTCTCCCACTAGCAACTTTAAAATTTCTGTCTTTTTTTCAGAACTTATGACAGGACTTTTAACCATATCCAAAAAAGATGAATCTCCGCTTAAGGACAAAACAGTGGACATGTCTGAATGCACCTGTTCCAATTCATTTTTTTCTACTGCGAGTTCCAGCAGTGATTTTGCGTAACGAGAAGCTACTCTGTATGCTGACATTCCTGTAGGTTAGTTTAATTTAATATCCTTAACAAATTCTTCTACTAATTCTTTTTGAGAAGCTTCACTTGAGAGATTTTGTCTCATAAGTTTCTCAGCCACCTGAAGCGAAAGTTCTGCTACCTGAATTTTAACATCAGTTAAAGCAGCTTGTTTTTCAGTTTCAATAACAGCTTTGGCTTCTTCAATCATTTTAGCACCTACTTTGGCAGCTTCTTCTTTTGCAATTTCCATGGTTTGAGAAGCAAACTCATTTGCAGACTTTAAAATCTCATCCCTTTCCACTCTTGCCTCTTGAAGTAAACGCTCATTGTCAGCAACTAGATTTTGCATTTCTAGCCTTGCTTTCTCAGCCTCATTCAATGATGCCTCAATAGTGCTGTCACGCTCATCAAGCGCAGAAAGAATTGGCTTCCAAGCAAATTTGGCTAAAATGAAAAATAAGATGGCAAAACCTATCAGTTGCCAAATAATCAAACCTAAACCAGGAGTAATCAGATCCATTTCGTGTATTTTTTTAAGCTAAATATCAGTTTTGTTCAATAATTAAGAAAGGACCGGCCTAATGCCGGTCCAATTTCTGTTTCTAGAAAGTAAGATTTCCGTTAAGTGCGATAAGTAGACAAACTACTACAGCAAACAAGGAAACTACTTCAATAAGGGCAGCGATGATCAACATTGCAGTCTGGATTTTACCAGCAGCCTCAGGCTGACGTGCAATACCTTCCATGGCTTGTCCACCGATTCTACCAATACCCAGACCTGCGCCTATCGCAACAATTCCAGCACCGATACCAGCACCCATAAGTGCAAAACCGGCAGTCAATAATAATGAAGTTAACATACTCGTTTTTTATTTAATTTAATTGAACAAAGAATTCATAATTAATGCTCATGTCCATGCTCAGCTACAGCTGAACCTATGTACATGGCAGAGAATAAAGTAAATACGTAAGCCTGAATAGTGGCTACTAATAATTCGATCACATTAATGAACACTACCATCAATGTGGAAGCTACGCCCACTGCATAGGATTCGAAAACAAATATCAACCCTATAAAACTTAGGATTACAATATGACCTGCTGTGATCGCTACAAATAGTCGAACAGTAAGTGCGAAAGGCTTGGTAAACAAACCAATAATCTCAACTGGAACAATAATAAGCAATAGTGGTAATGGAACACCTGGAGTAGCTACTACATGTTTCCAATAATCTTTATTACCATTAAAATTGGTAATTAAGAAAGTTATCATCGCCAAAGTAATCGTAACAGCGATGTTACCTGTAAGGTTAGCCGCACCTGGCAATAAGCCCAATAGATTCCCTATCCAAATAAAGAAGAATAAGGTCAAAAGGTATGGCGTGAATTTTTTGTATTTCGGACCAATGTTCGGACGAGCTATCTCATCTCTTACAAAAATAACAATTGGTTCCACAAATGAGGCGACTCCCCTTGGGGCTTTATTGGGATGCTTCTTATAGTACCTAGAAGTTGACAGCATAAGATAAAGCGTTACCGCCAATATCAAAAAAAGCATTGCAACATTCTTAGTAATGCTTAAATCAGTGAAAGACCTGCTTTCATCCACTGCTTGAAGCTTGTCATGCTCGTCTATATAGTACCCGTTGTGCTCAACACCAAAGTGATGGGTTTCGGGATCTACAAAGGACGATGAGGAATAAAACTCAACACCTCTATCAGCAGAATAGATAATCACTGGTAGAGCGAGTGTTACATGAGTATGTCCCATGGTGGCAAAATGCCATTCATGAGAATCCTTAATATGGTGCATAATGAAGCTTGTTTTATCTTCATCACCACCTGAGGCAGCCATAACTGCTGCAGAAAATGTCAGTAAAATTACTGACATTAAGATACTTAACCTGATAAATTTGCGGACCATCAAAACAATTTTTATCCCCTATTTCGAATGAAGGCGCAAATTAGTTATTAAGCCGTACATATCAAACAATAAGTACAACAAATAAATGATAAAGAAATCCACAACAAACCAAAGTAAATTTTCATGCCCCTGCCATAAAATCAAAAAAACGAAGACAATACAGCAAATAAGTCTAATTATAGTGGTGCCCAAAATGACAGAAACACTAGTAAATGTTTCTAATTTCATTAATTTACCAGCCAAAAAACCTGTGACTCCGGTAAGCACAGCAAAGAAAAATAGTATTGAATAAACCAAGGTATGCAACCAAGGACCTGGAAGAAATTGTTCAATAAGCCATACTATTACTGCCAGAAACACAGTAAAATAAAGTAGACCCAATAATGGATTTTTAAATAAAGCCTTCATTTTAATTTTTTTATCTTAAGCTTGAATTGAAAGGCAAAGTCTGACTTTATTTTTTCTTATTGGGAGAAATTGACTTAAAAAGTTGGTAAAAGGCTATGGCTGTCGAAATAAAACAGCCAAGTAATAAATAGAGTGGAAACTCCATGTTACTTCTTAAATGTAACCTATACCCCAGATAGCTACCTAATCCTATAATGGTACACATCTGAAAAGCCAACCCAAAATATTTCACATAAACAGGTGAATCAGTTTGAGGAGGCTTGCTTTTTGGTTTCTCCATCCTTTCTTTCCACTTTTAACTGATGATTGGTGCCCATGTTGCATTTGCCATTAAACTCAGCTCCATTTTCTATGATTAACTTTTTGGTGTAAATATCACCATAGATCAAAGCTGATTTTTTGAGATAAAGAGATTCTGTGCAATAGATATCTCCTTTTATATGACCAGAAATTTCTACATCTCCAGCTCTTACGTCTCCATTTACTTTGGCCGATTCACCAATTATAATCTTTTTTTGAGAATCCAGAGATCCATCCACTGTACCTTCTACACGGATATTTCCCTGAGAACCAATATTTCCTACTATTACTGTTCCTAATGCCACTAGATTACTGGAAGTAACCAGTTCAGTAGTGTTTTTTCTGTCATCAGTATTTTTTGCCATATCTAATCAAATGTAATAAATTCTTGGGGATCGAGTGGATTTCCTCTATACCATAGCTCAAGGTGCAAGTGCTGCCCTGTAGTTTGCTCACCGGTATTTCCGATAATAGATAATATCTCCCCACCACGGATAGGGTCTCCAATGGATTTCAATATTACAGAATTATGTTTGTAAATCGAAATCAATTCATTCGAATGCTGTACTGCTACTACATAGCCGGTCTCTAGAGTCCAGCTAGAGAATATTACCGTTCCATCTGCTATTGCTTTTACCGGTTCATTTTCTGCCGCCACCACGTCTACACCGAAATGATTTTGTCCAGCAGAGAAGCTACTCGTCACAACTCCTTTTACAGGAGGGAAAAAATAATTATCTGTAAACGACCCGCTACTTATCCTTCCAAAACTTGTTTCTTCAAGGGGTAGCGATTCAAACTCTCCAATAATCTGTTGGGTAGCATCACTACTTTTATACAAATCAATTTCCCCTCTATTTACCACCGGTTTACTTGAGGTATCAGAACTGGCTGGCGTCTCGTTTTCAAATTGTCCTGAGATAACATTTTGTATGTTCTTAACATATTGGTCTTTGGCATCGACCTCCATAATCAGGGAATCAATCGTTTCAGATAGGGCATGAATCTTAACCATGTTTTCTGTCTCTATATAAACCGGATCAAACCATCTGGCCAATAAAGTTTTGGACAAAAACAGTGAAATCAAAAAACAGGTCATAAATACAAACACTAACAATAATCCAACCCTGATTTTCGTAATATTAAAAGAGGTAATGACCGAAAAGTCCTCTTCCTTTCTAATTACTATAAGGAACTTGGTTTCTATCCAGTCGTTTATTTTCTGTTTAAGGCTCAATGGACGCTTGTTTTAGATATTTATTTTTTACAAAAATAGAATTTAATTCCTTTCGTTTAAATATTTATTCCAAAAGAACTAATTTGGTCAAGAATTCAAACTTAAAAACATTGCAAAGGAACATTATATTTTTCTTTTTGGCTATTGCCTTGAATCTGATGCCTTCTTGTTCTTCACAAAAAGACACTTTCACCAACCGGTTATACCATAACACAACGGCCAGATTTAACGCGTATTACTATGCCAAAGAAAAAATCCTGGAATTAGAAAAAGAAATACAAAATGAATACCAAGAAGATTTCTCCCAGGTGTTGCCTGTATTTTATCCTATAGATAGTGCTACTGTCGAAGCCAAAGAAGAATTATTAAAGGAAGCCCGAGAAATGGCGTCTAAAGCTGTGGATTGGCATAAAATCAGTGACTGGGTCGATCCATCCTACTTTCTTATAGGAAAGGTTGACTACTACAAAGGCAAATATGAAGAAGCACAAAACACATTTAAATTCCTAAACGTCAATAGCAAACAGGACGATGTGAGACATATTGCACTGATACAGCTTTTAAGGTCTTTCATTGATCATCAGCAATTTGAAGATGCCAGCTTTGTGATCGATTTTCTTTCTAAAGAAGAAAATATTAATGACGAAAACAAACAGTACCTCTACAAAACCTTGGCTTACTATTACGAAGCCAGGGGAGAAATGGAGCTAATGGCCCCCTCACTGTTCAAATCGCTAGAATATACCAAAGACAAATCCGAAGCCTCGAGGATTAATTTTATTTTAGCTCAGCTTTATCAGCAATCAGGATTGGATGCATTTGCCTACGAATATTACCAAAAGTCAGTCTCTGGAAGTCCTAACTACGAACGTACCTTTTTTGCCCAGTTGTATTCACAGCAGGTAGCAGAACTTGAACGAAGTAAGGACCTGAAACGAGTCCGAGAATATTATGATGACCTCTACAAAGACAATAAAAACGTCGATTTTCGGGATGTTATATTATTCGAAAAAGGCAGGTTTGAAAAAAAACAGGGGAATCTGGATGAGGCCATTCGTCTTTACTCCCTGGCGGCCAAGGAAGTGACAGAAAATGACAGGCAAAAGGGGTATATCTACGAAGCACTTTCTGAAGTTTATCTGAACGAAAAAGAAGACTTCCTCAAAACAAAATACTATCTCGATAGTGCCTTATCTAAATTTAAAGAAACAGATAAAAATTATGGATTGCTTTCAGCAAAAAAAATAATTTTTGACCAATACGCTTTAAATTATGAATTATTGACCACCAACGACAGCCTTATTCAGCTCAGCAAGCTCAGCCCTGAAGATCAAGAGAAATTTGTAGATGATTTTTTGGCCATGGAGGAAGAAAGGTTAATTAAAGAAGCTGAATTGGCCAAGGATAAAAAAAGCCCGGGAAGGTTTGAAAATCTTTTGGCTTTCGGTGGCAATTCAGGGGCTACTTTTTATTGGGATAATCCTGTGGCCATTCAAAAGGGAGCTTTAGAGTTTGCTCAAATTTGGGGAAACAGAGAGCTGTCGGATAACTGGAGGACTAGCGACAGGGGTTTTCAGGAGGCTGTCAATGTAGGAAACAATAACAACAGCGGTGAAGCAAATAATTCTGATAACAACAATGAAAGCAATACTATCACCACAAACCTTCCTGATAAAGCTGCCTTATTAAATCAAATCCCCAATTCTCCCGAACTTCTTGAGCAAATGGTGGATCAGATGGAGGAGGCCTACTTCAATTTAGGGAAATTACTTTATTTCGACCTCAAGCAACCAGATAAGGCAATTGAGTATTTGGAAGCTTTAATCGAAAAATACCCACAAACATTAAAAAAACCAGAGGCTTTTTACACCTTGTACTTAGCCACAAAGGATTTAGAAAAAGATTCAGATAGGTATGCCCAATTGTTGAATCAAGAATTCCCCAATTCTCAATATACCAAATCTATCAATAACCCAGATAAGGTGTCCGGATCCAAAGCGAATTTAGCGTCTGGCGAAAACTATAAAACTGCCTACCAATACTTCAAGGACAGGTCTTATGAAGAAGCTAGGACAATTGTTAGGCAAACTTTAAACGAATATCCACTAACAAAAAATACGGATCGATTATTGTTATTGGACATTATGATCACTGGCCAGTTAGAACCATTGGAGACCTATAAAGAAAGACTTAAAACCTATTTACAGCAAACAAAGGAAGAAGAGTTATTGGACTTTGCTGAAAAATTATTGAAAGCGGTAAGTGAAGATGATACTGCTTCAATGGGAGCAGCTACCGCAGAAACAAATAAAGAAGAGGAACCTTCTGCTGTTTCAGAAAACCTGCCAGATGTCCCCAATGTTGAATCCCCATACAAAGAGAATTTTAACCAAACCCATATATTTATCCTGCCAATGAATACTGATGTGGCTGAAAAAGCAAGCGACCTGACGGCTGCCCTCGAAAGTTTTCATAATTCAAATTTTTCCAGTGCACGTTTAAGAACTGGTACAATTTCTCTGGGACAAAAAACAACCATACTAATAATTAGCCCATTTTCCGATGCTGAAAAATCAATAGCCTATAAAGAGGCCTTTTTAAATAGTTTTAATAATGATTCCTTAACTGAGGAAATAAAAAATAGTAGTTTTGTAATTTCAATTGAGAATTTCCAACAACTCAATAAACGGAAAGACATTAAGGAATACAGGTCTTTCTATAAGAAAGCTTATTGATATCCAATATGAGTAAAATTAAAAATAAAAACACCAAGCCTCTTTATGTGAAGATAATCAGATACATGTGGCTTGCATTCATTTTAGGTCTGGTCGGTTTCGTGCTATTTGTAGTATCAGTGAATGCCAATTTTCTGGGTCTATTCGGAGAAATGCCCGAATTTGAATCATTAGAAAACCCTGATAGCGAACTGGCTTCCGAGCTTTACTCTGCTGATGGGGTCTTACTAGGTAAATACTTTAGGGAAAACAGAACACCTGTCACCTATAATGAACTCTCTCCAAATATAATCAATGCCTTGATTGCAACTGAAGATGAGAGGTTTGAAGACCATTCGGGAATTGACCCGCGTGCATTGGCCAGGGTTTTCGTTAAATCCATATTGCTAAGACAAAAAAATGCTGGTGGTGGTAGTACCTTAAGTCAGCAGACTGCAAAGAATCTTTTCAAAACCCGATCAGGCGATTCACAGGGATTATTAAGTAATGTCCCTGTATTAAGAATGATCATCATTAAAACCAAAGAGTGGATTGTTGCCACTAAACTGGAAAGTGCATATACCAAAGATGAGATATTGACCATGTACCTCAACACCTCTGACTTTGGAAGCAATGCATTTGGAGTTAAGACAGCCGCTAAAACTTTCTTTAATAAAGACACCAGAGATCTTAGTATACAAGAGTCCGCCACCTTGGTAGGTCTACTAAAGGCTCCTTCCTACTATAGCCCAGTATACAATGCTGAAAACTCTACCCGTAGGAGAAATACCGTTTTGGCTCAAATGAAAAATGGAGAATACATATCCCAAACTCAATTTGATTCAATAGCTGCTATACCATTAGAGTTGGAGTATCAGGTAGAAAGCCACAACGAAGGTTTGGCTACCTATTTCAGAGAGGCGGTTAAGGCTGACCTAATTAAATGGACTAAAGAAAACCTACAGCCTGATGGAACCAATTACGACCTTTTTGGAGATGGGCTGAAGATATATACAACCATAGACAGTCGACTGCAAAAATATGCAGAGGAATCAGTACAGGAACACATGTCGGAGTTGCAAAAGAATTTTGAGAAAGAAATAGGGGATCGAGAGCCATGGATTGACGAACACCGTAGACCCATACCTGGTTTCATCGAAAAAGCTGTAAAAAGGACTGAAGCTTATCGAAATCTTAGGTCTCGCTATGGCGACAATACGGACAGCATTGAATACAAGCTCAATGAAAAGAAAAAAATGAAGGTTTTTTCTTATGAGGGAAATATAGACACATTGATGAGCACCATGGACTCCATGAGGTACTATAAAAAGTTCCTTCAAACTGGCTTTGTATCCATGGATCCACATTCTGGACATATCAAGGCTTGGGTAGGTGGTGTTAACCATACCCACTTTAAGTACGATCACGTTAAGCAAGGAAAAAGGCAACCTGGATCAACCTTTAAACCCTTCGTATATGCTGCTGCAATAGAAAATGGCTATGGTCCATGTTATACAGTAATTGACCAGCCTGTGGAGATTAACATCCCAAACCAACCCACTTGGAGACCTCAAAATGCTGATTCAAAATTCACTTATGAGCGCATGACCATCCGGTCTGCCATGTCCCAATCTGTCAATTCAATCACGGCCTACATGATGAAAAAACTTAGTCCGGGTGTGGTAGTAGAAACAGCAAAAAGAATAGGAATTACCAGCGAGTTAGAAGCTGTACCAGCCTTGGCCCTTGGCACAGTGGATGTCTCAATAATGGAAATGGTGGGTGCTTTTAGCACATTTGTCAACAAAGGCGAACACATTACCCCTATTTATATTGATAGAATAGAAGATAAAAATGGCAATGTTCTCCACCAATTCATCCCAAGGAAAAGACCTGCAATGAGCGAAGAGGATGCCTATATAATGGTGTACATGCTTCGAGGTGGTACTGAAGAAGAAGGGGGAACAAGTCAGGGCTTACCATGGAGTATTAGGGATGAAGGCAATGAAATTGGAGGTAAGACGGGAACTACCCAAAATGCTTCCGATGGTTGGTACATGGGCATTACCAAAGATTTGGTAAGTGGAGTTTGGGTAGGTGGTGATGACCGTGCCATACACTTCAGAAGCTGGATAAATGGTCAAGGATCAAGAACAGCTAGGCCAATTTGGTCAAAATTCATGAGCAAGGTATATGAAGACAGCTCTTTAGGTATCACCAAAGGTCCATTCCCAAAACCAGAAAGACCCATCAGCATAGAGATAGATTGTTCCAAATATGATCTGGAAACAGAGGAATACCAGGAATTTGACTATGATGCTACGACAACTGATTTTTAAGCTGCTAATTGTCAGGATTCAAAAGAAGCCTGACAATTAACACTAAATCTAGGTTAAGCAAGCGATGGCTTAAGCGCAAAACTATAAGCCAAATTAATTTGATGTACTTGAATTTACTACAAGAATGCTTTTTCCCGATTAAACCAATCGCCAACAAATTCGATTAGTAAAAATAAAAACCGATTACAACTGTCTATATGGACATGCAATCTCCTTCCTATCTACCTGCAAACCACAATCAGTTACCTGATTTGCCAGGGGTTTACAGGTATTACAATGCAGAAGATGTACTTATCTATGTAGGTAAAGCAAAAAATCTTAAAAAAAGGGTAAGTAGTTATTTTAACAAGAATACAGGCATAAACCAAAAAACAAAAAAAATGGTAAGGGAGATCAAAAAGATCGAAATTACCATAGTCAATTCTGAGTTTGACGCACTGTTACTTGAGAATAACTTAATAAAAAAATCCCAACCCAAATACAATATCCTTCTTAAGGATGATAAAACTTATCCTTACCTCCTACTTACAAATGAACATTTCCCAAGGATCTACAGCACTCGGAGAGTAATCCCTTCTTTGGGCACGTATTTCGGGCCATTCGCAAGCGTTAAGGCCATGAACAATGTGTTGGAGCTCATTCATTCATTATTTACACTAAGGACGTGTAGACTGGATCTATCACCAGAAAAAATCTCATCTTCAAAATACAAAGTATGTTTGGAATATCACCTGGGCAATTGTAAAGGGCCTTGTGAAGGACTTCAGGATGAAAAGAGTTATTTGGCGGACATTGAACAGGCTAAAAACATTCTCAAAGGAAACCTTGGGATCGCAAAGAGCTATTTTAAAGAAAAAATGAATGAAAGTGCCGCACAATTGGACTTCGAAAGTGCGCAAAGTTTCAAAGAAAAGTTAGATTCACTTTTAAACTATCATGCTAAATCTCTAGTCATAAACCCTACCACAGAAAGTCTAGATGTCTTTACCATAGTAAGTGAGGAAAAATTTGCTTTCGTTAATTATCTAAGGATAAAAAATGGTGCCATTACCCTTAGTAAAACAGTAGAATTAAAAAAGAAGTTAGACGAACCTGATCAAGAATTACTATTAACGGCAATTATTAGACTTAGAGATCAGTTTCTAAGTGACGCAAAAGAGGTGCTTGTAAACCTGGATTTTGAAGATAGTCCTGAAGGATTGTCCTTGGTACAACCAAAAATAGGAGACAAAAGAAAATTAATAGAGCTCAGTCTCAAAAATGCGCTCTACTATAAAAAAGAAAAGCTATCCTTCGCAGATGAGGGGAAAGACAAAAAAAACAGGGTATTACTTCAATTAAAGAAAGACCTTTCTTTAAACGAATTACCCAATCATATCGAGTGTTTTGACAACTCCAATATCCAGGGGACAAACCCAGTTGCCAGTATGGTTTGTTTTCTAAATGGTAAACCCGCAAAAAAGGAATACCGACATTATCACATTAAAACAGTGGTAGGGCCTGATGATTTTGCAAGTATGGAAGAGGTTGTTTACAGAAGGTATAAGCGGCTTGTATCGGAGGAGAAGCCACTTCCAAAACTAATTGTTATAGATGGAGGTAAAGGTCAACTTTCATCAGCAGTGAGTGCTTTAAGAGACCTTGATCTATATGGAAAGATTCCAATAATAGGTATCGCCAAGCGATTGGAGGAGATTTATTTCCCACTAGATCAATACCCTATTTATATTGATAAAAAATCTGAGTCCTTGCGATTAATTCAAAGGATTAGGGATGAAGCACACCGTTTTGCTATCACTTTCCACCGTGATCTCAGAAGTAAAGGTGCACTCAATAGCAAACTATTATTTATTGAAGGAATAGGGGAACTCACTGCTCAAAAACTATTGAAGCACTTTAGATCCTACAAAAAAATCGAAGCAGCTTCACAAGATGAGATTATCAATGTCATTGGAAATGACAAGGGGTTGAAGGTTTGGGAAGCCATACATAAAAAATAAATGCAGGTACTGATAAAGTACCTGCATTTATTTTATTGTTTATAAAGGTAACCCTGTTACCATTCCCAAAGGTTATTTTCCCATTCAAGAAGTTCATATTCAAACTCAATGGATTTCAAATAAGCTTGCAATTGTTGATTTGGATCTCCTGGATCTATCATATCGACAATAAGTGCATTTTCTGGATTGGTGTATTTCCTCACCACAGAACGGAATAACCTTAAATCGAATGCTTGACTATAGGGTAGATTTTTTGAAATATTTTCGAAGTTCATCCACTCACCATGATCCGTTGTATTAAAGTAATTGTAGAAATCTCTGAATCTAATGAAAGCAATGGTTTTCTGTCCAACCCCATAATTGGTTTCTGAGGGCATAACCAATTCAATGTATTTCACATCAAACCTTACTTCAGAACGGTGCTTATCAAAAACAAAATCTTCTCTAAAATCTAAGTAATACAAATCTTTAACAAAGATAGAATCACCGTTTTCAGCCGTTAAGAAATTGGTTTGAAAATCAGTAATAGACAATCTTTCATTAAATTCTTCATCAGCGAAGACCTCAATGGAATTTTCCATTACAGCATCATAGATGTTCATCATGATTCCATCTAACTTTAATCCTCCGGTACCATAAAATGGCAAATTGTACTTTTCTCTAAGGTCAATTCTTCTCCAAACACCTATTTGGTACATTTTATCAGACTCCCTTATAGGCAAAACAGAATAAATGGTATCTACATCAAATCCTCCATCACCTAAATCTACTCCGGGGTTTCCAGAATTGGCATTGTTTTGGGAAAAAGCAGGTGTAGCAAAAAAACAACATGTTAAGACACCAACCGCCAGCAGCCCAATCCCTTTCCTTAATTCTTTCATGATTTCTTTCATTTAAATATAGAACGATGCAGATCCCTTAATATTATTTAATGGAGATAGGATAAACTTCGGTCACAGAACTTTTGATTTTATTACCCTTGAAGTTGGTTCTTGTAACTTCCCTCACGATAACAACTAATTTATCCCCTGATTGGGCTTGAGCTAAAAGGTTTCTAACAGCTACATTCTTTCCTGAAATGGCTACACTCTCCCGAGGTACATCATTTCGAACAAGCCTTACCTCACCTGCTGTCACTTCAAAGTTCGCATCTCTGGACATTGTTCTACCAAAAGTAGGTTCAGGGATGGCTCTAATTTGAAGGTTAGTCAATCCATTTGCAGGGATTGGATTTTGAAGATCAATCTGCGTATCACCGTTGAATGGACGAATAGTCGGTGCTGGCACAGGCTTAATGTCATAACCTACGGTACCAATTTTATTACCTCCACTTGAAACTGTAATATTAACTTTTCCTGAAGCTACAGGTATTACGGTCACTTCAGAAGGTTTAGATCCTTTTATGGCTTGGCCACCTGCAACGTCAAAAGAAGGTGCATATGAATTACCTAAAGCAGGAACTTCAATAACCAAATCATTGGCACACTCAGCATACAACTGATTGACTACCTCAGAACTCACCTTGATAACAGGCTGAGCAACGAAATAGTCATAATCTATGGTAAATACACTGTCTTGACCGCCTATAGGAACAGTAATCTCTCCTTTAAGGGACCTGGCAGCTAAACCTCTATCGTCATAATTTGAAGCCGGTGCAACTGGGAATTTTATTTGACCAAACCCATCTTCAACAGGTACACTTCTTCCATCAGCCGTCATTTTTAAATCGGTTGATGAAGAGGAGGAAGCCAAAAACATTTCTGCTTCGAAAGTAGTACCTGCAGCCACTACATTAGAATTGGCTGCGATTCTTGCTTTCAATTTATCCGCCTCAAATATAAAAGACCCTAATGAGTTGGTGATTTCCGTCAAAGCTTCACTCTCAATATTCAACACTTCATTTTGATGCTGACTAATGATAGCTAAAACTGCACCAATTGGTGATTTGACATAATTGAGGTTGACATAATCTTTGAAATTTACATCAACATCATTTTTAAAAAGATCAATTTCACTGGCATCCTTAGCGATTTTTTCAAATGACTTATTGATCTTCAATTCGGAAAGGATTTGCTCAATTTCAGCAGGGAAACTATTCAACTTTTCCTGCATTTCATAACCCAAACGATTGTTGTTAAAGATATTACCAGGAATATCTACATTTTTCAATGCAGAAGTTCTAAAGTTACCTTGCTCATCAATTGCATTGGATTCTTCTATCAATCTAGTTTTAGCCTCTTCCAGATAGCTAACGAGTTCCGTACTCTTTTTCCTAATTTCCTTAGCTGCTTCAACTTTGGGAATATCTACTATATTATTGCCTTGCTGCTCTACCGTTGTAGAAATTATGTTCACAGAAAAAAGGTTTTTCTGGACATAATTTTTCGCAGTTCTTTCCAAGCCATCGTTGATCAATACAAATTTTTGTAGGATTTGGTTACTTACTTGTAAAGCCAGCAGAGCGGTCAATACTAAGTACATCATCCCGATCATCCGCTGTCTTGGTGTTTCTTTACCACCCGCCATAAGCTATTTAACTTTATTATATTATAAAAATAAAAATTTGATTGGAATCATGAGTTATTAACCCTTCATGGCTGATAGCATGCCACCATACACATTATTTAATGATTGAACGTTCTTATTAAGTTTAGCCAACTCAGTTTTGAACGTTTCAGTTTCTTTTCCAGCTTCTTGAATGCCTTCCATTGCCACTGAAATATTGGAATAGAATTTACTTATTGTTTTAGCATGCATATTGGAGTCTTTCAATTCTTCTTCATAAACATTATTTAAAGCAGAAAGGCTTCTCGTAACATTTACCAATTGATCTTTATATGCTTTTGCTCCTTCGGATGCTGTCGCCATCTCAGCTAGTGCACTAGCTGTTTTTGTGTAAGAGTCATTGATCTCAAGCATTGATTTCGATGCTTTCTTCACATTTTGTGCGTAATCATTGGTTGCTACAGCTGCATCTGATATACTGCCCAACTTCTCCGTAGTGCTTGCTAAGTTTTGCATTCCTTTGCCTAAGCTTTCTATTAGTTCTGGCCCAATTTTGGCTTTAGACAACATTTCATCCATTTTTTGAGCTGTTTGATCTGTATTTTGCACCGTAGCTCTTCTAGTAGGGGCAACGCCTGAATTTGAATCTTCTAGTTCAGGATAAACCTTTGTCCAATCAACTTCTTCATTTTTTGGCTCAAATGCAGATAGAAAAAATATTAGCGCTTCTGTAGATAGACCAACACCAATCATTATTGATGAAAAACGCCAGTCTAGAATCTTGAACATTGCACCAAGAATAACAATTGAGGCCCCTATTCCGTAAATCTTAGGCATTATCGAGCCGTAAAATTTATAAGCGAAAGTGTTGTTTTTTGTAGACATATTGTGTAAAAATAAAAATTTTAAAACGGTTTGCTAGTTTGGTTTAACATTAATAACGGCAAATTATCGCCTGCTTCGTTTGTTGGAATTACTACTCATAGATCCTGATCTTCCAATATAAGTCATGGTAGTTCTGAAACCTATATGTGCTGTTTGTACAAATTGATATTCAAAATTCCTTGAACTTGTTTCTAAAAAATAACCTACATCCTTCCAGGATCCACCCCTCACTACTTTTCGACTTTCTGTAGAATCTATATAAGTTGGGTTCATGTCCCAAATCAATGAATTGGCAGCTGGATTGTATGCATCCTCCACCCATTCTGAAACATTTCCCGCCATATTATAAAGCCCATAGCCATTAGGTGCAAAAGCATCTACCGGAGCTGTATAAGCAAAACCATCATCAATATAATTTCCTCTTCCTGGTTTAAAATTAGCCATCAGACAGCCTCTTCGGTTCTTTAAGTAAGGGCCACCCCAAGGATATTTGGCGATGTCTTTACCTCCTTTGGATGCATATTCCCATTCTGCTTCAAGTGGCAAACGAAATTTAGGCATGTCAAATTCCGAATCGTCATTGGCATTCATGTGATAGGATTTCCATTCACAAAATTTCTTCGCCTGATCCCAACTTACCCCTACTACAGGATAGTCATCAAATGCAGGGTGATCAAAATAGTATTCCATCAATGGATCTCCATAATGGTGAGTAAAACTTTGTGACCAAATGGTGGTATCCGGAAGAAGTTCTTCCAAAACAAAATCAGGTGGATCTGCTTGAGTAGTTGGTGTACCTAAAGCCAAATCCCCCATTCTAACTGCATCAAGAAATTGTCTGTACTTGTTATTGGACACTTCATACTTGTCCATAAAAAACTCAGAAATAGTCACTTGCTTATTAGTTGAAGCTCTGCTTACGCCTATATCTTCATCTGCCTGTCCCATCCAGAAAGTCCCAGCTTTAACTGGTACCATTTCAAAGGGTAACGATTGCTGCCATCCTGACCTTTTAGGCACGCCAGTTACCTCTCCTCTTCTATTGAGCTTTTCACTAGCTGTGCCTTTATTTCCAAAAAGCCCACAACCTTGAAGTAGTGTCATTATTAATAACCCTGAAACCAGAGTCAAAAAGCTATGATTCATTTTTCTTAACATAAATGACAATAAAGTAACTACATTCATTTTCAACCATTTAAACAATCAACTAATTCGAAATTTAACAGATTTTATTAGAAAATCGCAAGGTTTTCTTTAATAAAATTCTTATTACTAGAACCTGAATCGTGGGGTCCTTTGAATAATTCTGTCAATTTGTTTCGAAACCTCTGGTAAATTATAGGTAAGCATAAACTCATGTGAAGACGGCCTTTTCGCTTGAACGCCACCTACTACCAAGTCAAATGCATACCCTAATCTAAGTGAGTTATCTTTCAATAAACTATACCCCACCAAAACTGATGCCGATTCTTCTAACCTATAAGCCATACCTAGGCTAATTCTTTTATTATATGTGCCTATAACGCTAAAGTCATAAGAAAAAGTATTTAATGATACTGATTTCACCAATATACTAGGTTCAACACTAAATTGTGCAAAAGTGTTTATTTTATACCCAACTAGTAAATAATTGTGGTTTTCTAATTGGTTTGCCAAACTACCACTTCCGAAATCAAAAGCAGGCTCATTAAGACTTCTGCTACTTAACCCCATATAAAAATTACCTCTATCGTACAATATCCCTACCGAGGCTTTTGGCCTCAACTGGTTTTCATCTCCCGCTGAAGGGATGTTAGGATCTGGGTTGACTGGGGAAAATTCTCCAAACTTTATGGTACTAGAGAAAAATCCACCCGAAGCCCCTACTCTCAAGTTCCCTCTTCCTAAACGAAGATGATAAGCAAGCGAAAGGTCTACTTCTTGGTTATTGAATGGGCCGATCTGGTCATTTACTGCTACCAATCCAAATCCCAAAGGTATTTTTTTCATTCTACCAGAAAAGGAAAGCAACTGAGTCGTAGGTGCGCCACCTGCTCCTGAACTGGTACTGTAATTTAACCACTGACTCCTATGTAGTGCTGTAATAGAATATCCTTCCTCTTTACCTGCAAAAGCAGCATTATAAAAAATGCCGTTGTACATATACTGAGTGAACTGGGCATCCTGTTGAGCAATGGCCTTCGGAGAATCCAGAAAATAAGCCATCCCAAACAACACATAGGTTAACAGGTAAATTCTTTTGTTCATGCGTACAAGAAATTTTGCATTTGGAAATCTATTCTACACATTTAAACTGAAATTACCAGTAAAAAGATTAAAAGAAATCAGATTTTATTTGCTTTTTTTATATACAACTCCAAAGCACCGGTCATACTAGGGGCATTGGGAAGCGGTGCTTCAATGTCCATAATAAGGTTCATCTCCTTTACAGCTTGGGCTGTAGTAGGTCCAAATGCAGCGATTCTAGTCTTTCCTTGTTCAAAATCTGGAAAATTATGAAACAAAGATTTAATTCCAGAAGGGCTGTAAAATGCCAAAATATCATATTTAATATCTTTCAAGTCTGACAAGTCTGCTGCTACTGTATGATAAATGATGGCTTCAGTAAAATCAATATTGTTTTTACTCAAGAATTCAGGTATATCATCTTTCCTTATATCAGAACAAGGGAACAAGTATTTTTCAGATTTGTGCTTCTTGAAGAAATCAAATAAATCAGCTGCCGTACGCGTACCTACAAATAATTTTCTTTTTCGGATAACAATATATTTTTGGAGATAATGAGCTGTTTGCTCTGAAATACAAAAGTATTTCATGTCTGCAGGCATCTCAATTTTTAATTCTTGACATATTCCAAAGAAATGGTCTATCGCATTTCTACTTGTGAATATAACAGCCGTATGCTTGAGAATCTCTATTTTTTGCTTCCTAAAATCTTTTATAGACACTGGCTCAACCTGTATAAAAGGCCTAAAGTCAATTTTGATCTTATACTTTTCAGTTAACTGAAAATAGGGGGACCGTTCATCGGTAGGTTTAGGCTGTGAGACCAAGATGCTCCTAACTCGATTTAGTCTGTTTTTTGTTGCTTGCGTCATTTTTATTTTTTTTCCTTATCCTAGGAGTAATTTACAAATAACCAAAAATGGGATCAATTCAGAGGTGCAAAGGTAAGAAAATAAATGATAATTATTAAATCCATTCTTTTTATACAACCATATTGTCAATCCTATTAATCCCAAAGAATATATTATAATAAAAGTATAATACATATAAGAGAAATGCTCGTACAAGGAAAGCCAATTGTTTGCATATACCACCAAAAGCATACAAATGGTAATGAAAAGAGCGAAGCCTCTAACCTTTAATAAATAAAAAAAATGAGGGAACGCTATTTTTTTTAAATTGAATAAAAACGCGCCTGTCCCCAACCAAATGAACTTAAAGAAGGTGATAATTGTCAACAACAAGGAAAAAATCAACCAGCCATACACCAATTTCTCAACCTCCCCGTCCAAGCCCATTCCATAAAAGTCAATCCCCAATCCGTGAATTACCAATACAACCAGTAAACCAGTACTCATATTGATCAGTACAAGGTAAAATAATAATTCGGCAGAATAAATTTTAGAAAAACTGCTCGATTCCCAAATATCTTCAATAGAAAAAACACTTCTTGGATTCCAAAAAATACCGAAAATGGCAGGAAAAAACGCCCTGAAAATGGCAATCAGAAACAGTATTGCAATCAATGCGATAAAGAAAAAATCTCGTATTTCGTCTCTATTTCGTTTTGTTAGCACATTCCCTAATGTCTTCTCCTTCACTACCGTATTAAAATAGCCCTTTTTTAGCGAAAAGTCCTCCGCCGATATTCCCCGTTTAAAAGCAGTGATTTCTAATTTCCCCTGTTCTCCTTTGAAGGGAACTGTTGCCTGATTACTGATCAACAAGACGGTGTCCCTAGGATAGTATTCCCATAAATCATTATTAAAAAATAAGCTTGTACCCGCAGGAATTTTAATCCGCCATGAAGCATCGGGAAACTGGTTTGCATCGACTATGACAGAAACCGACTCATTTTTCTTGCCCCAACTGTTTGAAACATTTTCATAAATGGCGGAATCATAATTTACCAAAACCTGTGCAAAGGACCTGGAAGGGATAAGGAACAATAGCAATAAAAAAAGTCCCTGTAGCAATAATATCTGACCAATGCACCTCATTAAAAACGACCTGTAAAACCAAAATGAATTCTAGAATAATTAAAACCTAAAGGCTGACTACCGGCCTGGCCCAATGCGTACACGAATTTAAATATCCCTCCGCTGGTTTCCAAGTTTAATCCACCTCCAAATGAAAAGGGCCATTCTCCCGGAGTATTGCCTACCTTATTTTCTACCCTGCCCACATCTGTAAATAATAGGAAATAGGAATAGGTGCCAAAATAAAACCTTGGCTCAACATTTAAGTACATATAGCGATTGGTATAAAAATAATTTTCATTAAATCCACGAATAGAGCGCAAACCACCTAGCCGGAATAAGTCATTTAACAACAGGTTAGAATTGTTCATCTCACCCGCATTCAATGCCAATTTTAATCCTAAATTTTGTGGCCATCTGTGATGGTAAGCCAAATTGGTCTGTACGTAATACTGCAGTGAAGTCTTGGTAATCCCCTCGTACAACTCGGCTGGAAGCCCCGTATTCTCTAGGATTTGTTTGTTTCCTAGTCCAAATGTTGTAGTGGATTGCCATCCCTGCTTGGGCAAAATAATATCATCCACACCGTTGAAGGTAAAAGTAGCTCCATAGCTATTGTATCTAAAATCAGCAATTTCTGGCAGGCTGGTGGACGTTTCATAACCACTAATTGCTAATAGATCTCCAGCTTGCCTTTTGCCAAAAAAACTCAAATAAGTACTAGGGCCTAACTGATATCCAATATTAAGGGCAAAGGTTCTGTTTAGAAATGTGGTGTCTTCCTTAAGCAAAGAAAAAGAACCGCTTACATCGAGGTTGGTTCCAAATACAAATGGCTCTCTGGCTTCTACATTTAAATTTTGAGAGTATTGACTTAGACGCTGCCAATTCAGCACATAATCTCTACCTCTACCTGCTATATTGTATAATTGAAGATCAAACTGACCTGTTACCAGCCATTTGTTCGCTTCAATCTCATTAGGGAGCAAACCTACAATCCCATCCAGACTATTGATCTTTCGATCATTTACGGGCAAATAGATTGTCGCCTCTTCATTTTGAAAGGACAGTTCCGGATTACTCACAACACTTATATAAGGTATGTTTTTAATGGCTTTGGTGGCATCCATCACTTTCTTTTGAGAGAAAGGCTCACCTGGCATAACACCTAGCTTTCTGGCCAAATAAATCGCCTTGGTTTTGGAATTCCCGGTGACCCGAAGGGTATCGAAAGTAATCAATGGCCCCTTGTCCATAAAAATACTTGCTGAAATACCATTGTCTATTTGGCGAATGCTATCAAGCTTGACTGAGATAAAAGGGTACCCATTGTTTTGCCCGATATCAAGGATTTTATCCATTAATTTTTTAAACTCTTTGTACCGAAATGGCCTTTCTGATACTGACAAAAGTGGATGGTTTAACCTGGATAAGATCCATGGCTCTAGATTGCCTTTACCTAAGGTAAGCCACTTGGCCTGAATGCCTGTTTCTACCTCTAGGACAATTTCTTGCTCATTTGAATAAGTGAGTTTTAGCTCAGGATGAAAATAACCTTCTAACTGCAAGGAGTCTTTAACAGATTGTGAATAATCGACAACTCCAAGACTGTCCGGAAATGAGGCTGTCATTTCATTCAAGAGCTTACCATCACTAAACAGTTTTGTATTTAGCGTGTAAGCAGTTTCTTGTGCCATTACTGTTAATGCTGTAAAGGACACTACAACAAAAAAAATATAAACAACCTTTTTTACCAAACACCCCTCACCTTCATTTGGAGTGTATAGACAGCATCTGAAGCGGTGATAAACAATGTCTTCCTATCTCCTGCGCCAAAACAAACATTAGCTGTCCATTTCGCATCTACTGGAATATGCCCAATCTTATCTCCTCTATTGTTAAAAATGGTCACACCCTCACCGGTAAGGTAAAGATTACCTCTATTGTCAATGGTCATTCCATCAGAGCCCATTTCCACAAAAACCTGTCTATTGGTCAAATAACCATCTTCCTCTATATCGTAAACATAGGTTTTCTTTGCACCGATATCGGCCACATACAATTTCTTTCCATCGTAAGACCCTACAATCCCATTTGGTTTAACAAGGTTTTCATCTACTCTGAAAAATTGCAAGCCATCTTTGCCAAGGTAATAAAGGTGGTTTCCATCTTGCTGCATCGCAGGATCTCTTTCCCAATAACTCCTTTCATAAAGGGGATCTGTTAAATAAATCCCACCTCGAGGATTAATCCATAAATCATTGGGTCCATTTAGTTTTTTGCCCTTAAAATTTTCAATCAAAACCTTTGACTTTCCTTCTTTATCGAAAGACCAAAGCTGATTATCCATATCTGCACAGGCAATTAACTCACCCTCACGGTTAAAGTACAAGCCATTGGCTCTTCCTGAGGCATCAGTAAATTCAATTATCTCTCCAGTTCCAAATTTCCACTGGTATATTTTATTGTTTGGCTGATCTGTAAAAAACACATTGCCTTCTCTGTCTACAGCAGGTCCCTCTGTAAAACCATATCCATTTCCCACTTTGACTAATTCAGCATTTTTTGCTACCAGACTCTTTTTGACTTCTATCTGGGCAGAAACAGGGAAAGAGAAGATAACAGACAACAAACAAATCAACGGAAATACTCGATTCATATTCATCAATAGCATTGGTTAGGGTTCTTTTTTTCTGACACTTACAAAATTAAGGCAATTATCACCAAAAACTAAAACCTAAACCCAATTATCTTTAACTTTGCACTTGAGTAATAAATAATGATCAATTATGTCTTGCTCCTAACTGTTCCCAAAGTCCATCTTGGTATCATTTAAGTCTTACTTTAACTGCTGCATTTTAGTAAAATAAAGAGGAGAGTGAAGCTTTTATCAACTTAATACCCAGCACAGCATTTGGGACAGCCTTTATTACACTAAATCCACTTTATGTCCGGCATCTATATCCATGTTCCATTTTGCCTACAAGCTTGCCGTTATTGTGATTTTCACTTTAGCACCAACAGGCTGAACCTTAAAGAAATGGTAGACATGATTTGCCTGGAATTGGTAGAAAGAAAAAGCTATCTATCAATGGAACCTCTCATTGAAACCATCTATTTTGGAGGAGGAACTCCCTCAATTTTACCAATTGAACAGCTTAGAAAAATCTGGGATACCATTCAGGATAATTACGATTGCAATATTCAGGAAGCTACACTCGAAGCCAACCCTGACGATCTGAACGACAAAAAACTTTCGGAACTTTTGTCATTAGGAATAGATCGATTAAGTATTGGCATTCAAAGTTTTCACGATTCAGTTTTGCAGTTTTACAACCGTTCACACAATGCCGAAGAATCGCTCAATGTGATTCAAAAGGCTAGAAATGCAGGGTTCAAAACACTTTCTATGGACCTGATTTATGGATTCCCCCATGAAGACCATAGTTTGTGGGAAAAAGATTTGGAGGCCACTTTGGAACAAAACCCAGAACACATCAGCAGTTACTGCCTTACAGTCGAACCCAAAACTGTGTTGGGTGTCTGGGAAAAAAAAGGCAAGTTTAAGGAAGCTACAGAAGAATTTCAGGCAGAGCAATTTGAGATTTTACAGCAATACCTAAAAGAGGCTGGATATATCCAATATGAAATATCAAACTTTGCTAAAGAAAATGCCTATTCTATTCACAATAGCAACTATTGGAAAGGCATCCCATATCTGGGTGTTGGACCTGGTTCTCATTCTTTCGATGGTTTTCATCGTGGACACAACCTGAGCAATAATGGTAAATACATCAAGCTGCTACAATCTGGAATGCTTGCTTTTGAAATAGACCATCTGTCGAAGGAAGACAGGATCAATGAATACATTCTCACTGCACTAAGGACCATTTGGGGTATAAATACGAAATGGCTGGAAAAGCAATACAATTTTAACCTTTTGCTCCTACATAGTGAGAACCTTAAAAGCTTTAAAGAGCAGGGAATGATTCAAATCGAAGAAGGCATGATTACCCTTAGCGACAAAGGGAAACTTCTTGCAGATTACATCGCTTCAAAATTATTTATCTAAGCTATTCCCCTTATCTTTATTCTATGAAAAAATATTCGCATGATTCCACCAGAAAAAGGAATACTTCCCCACTAAAAGAAGTATTTGAAGAACTCTTGGAGGCTTATCGTATCAAGGATAAATTTTCAGAAAAAACAGTGATACAGGAATGGAGCCAACTGATGGGTAAAACTGTAGCTTCCCGAACGCAAAGTCTATCAGTGAGGCAAAAAATCCTTTATGTAAAGATAAGTTCTGGCCCACTTAAAAAGGAAATTATGATGAATAAAACCAAGGTATTGACACTCATTGCTGAAAAATACGGTAAAGGAGTCATCAATGACCTTGTTATTCTATAAACTCGAAATACGCAATCAAGCTTCTAATTGGTATTGGTAATACCATTATAAAAAAGAATGGCAGACTAGTGAAATTGTTATCCCTAGCCTGCCAAAATAATATCGTATTTTTTGCTTTGTCCACTTACCTAACAAAAACTCCATCAACTTTTCTAAGAATCCCTAATGGGTTTGCCTCTACAAGCTCCTCCGGCAATAAAGCCTCTGGCATATCCTGAAAGGCTACAGGTCTGGCAAAACGGGTGATGGCATGACTTCCAACGGATGTACTTCTGCTGTCGGTGGTTGAAGGGAAAGGGCCTCCATGTTGCATTGCATGCCCCACTTCCACTCCAGTTGGAACACCCTTAAATAGCAATCGGCCACATTTTTCTTCAATGAGGTTTAGAAAACCTTTGTTGGCTGATAATTCAGTAGATTCTCCCCATACCGTACAGGTAAGTTGCCCATTTAGCCTAACCGCAACTTGCTCAAGCTCTTCAGGGGATTCGTAAACAACCATAATGGCAAAGGGACCAAAAACTTCCTCTTGGAAGGCTTCCTCATTCAACCAATCGCTTGCTTTCACTTTCGCTAGGGATGGATTGCCAGTAAGTATTTGAGAAGCTTCTGTAGTCAATAACCACTCTAGTTTGTCTGATTTGGCAAGGTTTTTCAAGGCCTGATGATAGGTATTACAAATCCCCTCATGTAGCATGGGTGCTCCGGCTACTTCCTTTAACTGGCTTACTACCTGTTCTGAAAAAGCCTCCTCTTGTGCTTTCGGTACGAAAATTAACCCTGGGTTTGTGCAAAACTGTCCCACACCTAAAACCAAAGATCCTGCGTAAGCATTGGCAGCGGCTAGCAGGTTTTCATTTAAGTAGGCTTCCATGGCAAATATTGGATTAACACTACCCATTTCAGCATAAACGGGGATCGGTAGCTTTCTTTTATTGCATGCATCAAACAGTGCCTTCCCCCCCTTAAAAGAACCTGTAAAAGCTACAGCTTTCGCCAAAGGGTGGGTCGCCAATTTCTGCCCAGTGTCAATTCCTCCTTCTATATGTTGAAAAGTACCTTTTGGCAATCCAGAAATGCTTACTGCTGAACTTATTGCTTTGGCTACCATTCTTGAAGTTTCAGGATGGGCCGGATGGGCTTTGTACAGTACAGGACAACCAGATGCCAAGGCAGAAATTGTATCCCCCCCAGCTGTAGAGAAAGCCAATGGAAAGTTACTGGCACCAAAAACCACAATTGGGCCCAAGGGTCTTAGCATTCTACGAATATCAGGTTTTGGAGCAGGTTTTCTTTCTGAATCTGAATGGTCGATGACCGCTTCGACCCAACTTCCCTCTTCTACCAAATTGGCAAATAGATTAATTTGCCCAAGTGTTCTTCCTAGTTCTCCGGTAATTCTCCCTTCAGGTAAATGTGATTCTTTTGCGGCAAGTGGAATTAAATCTTCCCTTAAAAGTTCGATTTGACTGGCTACCTCTTTTAAAAATGCAGCCCTCTTTTTACTCCCTTGTTGCTTTAAAATTAAAAAGGCTTCCTGTGCTTCCTGAAAACTGTTTTCTATCTGACTCATATTGAATTTTTCTCTGATTTAATCTATATAACCACTTTCAAGCAAAAGCCATTCCTTGGAATTTTCGTTTTTCAAATTCAATTAGAAAAGGCTTCTACGAAACCCATGCGTTTTTCAGGTTTAAACCCCTTTTAACTGCCATGATTTTGCATTTAATTAAAGTGAAGTTAATAGTTATTCGTGGTACAAACAACTTATTCAATTTGAACAAAATTTGATCTTTATTATGATACCTAATAGCTATTCATCTTCTTCGATACAAAAGATAGGAATAGTTTATTATCTAATAAATACCAAGATAAGCCAATTGACCTCAGGCAATCCCCTTCATGTGCGAACAATAAATCAGATAAATCCTACCTTATTAATCAAATCCAAAGTTACCTTTTTAAGTACCAAGACTATTTTGAGCCATTAATGTCTAAAGCTACATTAGGTTGATTTAGCAAAGGCTATCACCTCATTCCAAACCCTGAAAATATTCTTATAACAGATTTTCTCTATATCCTCTTTGCTATACCCCCTCTTAAGGAGTTCGGCAATTAGATTTGGGTACATTGACACATCCTTGAGGCCGGTTGGCAAAGTATCACCAACTCCATCAAAATCTGAACCAAGCCCAATATGGTCAACACCTACCAAATTGAGCACATGGTCTATATGGTCAGCCACCTTTCCAACAGATGGAAAAGGATTGTTTTCAAGAACATATTTCTCTATGTAGGCGATGGCCTCAGGATCGCTCCTCTTCCTATTATTATCCGCTAGCCAATTCACAATATGCTCATTGACCTTGCTGCTTTTTTCACCAAAGGTTTCATCAATAAAATCTCCCCCAAAATTTATCATAATGACTCCTCCCTTTTCTCCCAGTTTGGATATCATGTCATCGTTCATATTTCGTTCGAAACCAGGTGTGAAATGACGTACTGATGAATGAGAGGCTATCACTGGGGCTTTACTTATTTCCATCACATCATAAAATGTATCATCAGACACATGGGAGATGTCAACTATTACACCTAAACGATTCATTTCATTAACAACTTTCACTCCAAATTCACTTAATCCACCATGGGTATAAGTAGTGTCATAGGAAGAGTCTCCAATCAGGTTATCCTTACCATGTGTTAGGGTTATGTACCGTATACCCTGATTATAAAAATACTCCACATTACCAATATCGTCCTCTATAGGTGCTCCATTTTCCATACCCAGAGGAAGGGAAATTTTACCCATCTCGAAATTACGCTGTATATCTTGTGGACTGTAAGCCATTGCAAATTTATCAGGCCAGGTAGTTGCAATCCCTTTTGTCATCCGGATAAGTGAATCTGCAAGCACCTTGGCCCCTCCTGATTCTTGGTATCTTGAGGGAATGTATATGGACATAAAAGGAGCATCCAACCCCCCTTCTTTGGAACGAGGGTAATCAAAATTCCCTCCTTCTGTTCGCTCTGCCACATTTAAAATCTCCTTTTGAAGTGAAAACCCTCCTATTCTCATTCTATAGGGTAAATCCACATGGCCGTCTACCATTATAGTATTGTGTGCAATTTTTTTTGCAAGGACTAATCTTTCTTCATCTGAAAGATCCAGGTATTGCTCCTCAGAGGAGGATGAAGAACACGAGACAAATATTACAGCGATTAAACAGTATAAAAAAGCATTCGAATTTTTCATTTATCAGGGTATTTAGATGTATTTACCAAAATAATTAGTACACGCTTCACTAAAGATACGCATCTACAGGATTATAACTAAGCACAAAAACATTCATTTTTTAATGAACATTAAGTTTTCATCAAAAAATTATCGAAATTTGATGTTCAACCAAAAACCACAACAATGAAACAATATAGCAAGTTTTTATTCTACAGTTTTATTTTAAGTGTATTTGCCATATGGAGCTGCGGATCGAAAAATACTGAGTCAGCAAAGGAAGAGTCCAGCGATGAAATAGAAGTTGAACAGGCTGCTGTGGCCGCCTCTCTGGAAAAGGTATGGGAAACCGCGGCTGAGCTTACCACAAATGAGTCGGCGCATTATGAAGAAAGTGATGGAATGATTTATGTTGCCAATATAGAAGGTGGTCCTTCAGAAAAAGATGGTGTTGGCTCAATCTCCAAACTAAACGCCAAAGGAGAGATCGTTGAAAGAAATTGGGTAAGTGGGTTGAATGCACCTAAAGGAATGACCGTAATGGGTGATTACCTGTACGTTACTGATGTAGACAGGTTATTAGAGATTGAAATGGCTACCGGAAAAATCAACAAATCCTATGAGGTAGAAAATGCGGTGTTTTTGAACGATGCAGACAACGATGGGAATAGGGTCTATTTCACAGACATGAAAGCCAATAAAATCTTATTCCTAGAAAATGGTGAGATCAAAACATTTGCAGAAAACCAGCCCAATATCAATGGATTACGTATAGGTAATGGCAACACATTGTATGGACTTGATGCCGATGGTTTTAAACAATATAAAAGCGATGGGAGTTTTGAAATCATAAACAGTGCTGTTACCGGTGGTGATGGTTTAATCGTTCTTGATGAAGATACTTTTATTGCCAGTAAATGGGGTGGTGAAATTTACCTTATCCAAAATGGTCAGGAAGTGAAATTATTGGACACTTCAGCCGAAGAGTCAAATACAGCAGACATCGGCTATATTCCTGAGGAAAATTTGGTGATTGTTCCTACCTTCTTTAAAAACAAAGTAGTAGCTTATAAACTCTCCTATTAGCCTTAGAGCAATTGTTTTTATGAAATTGAATGAATTTGCCGGTACAATCGTTATATTATAGAATAATGTGTCAGATTTAAACCTGTAAAAAGGTTCTGATTTGCCGGTGTTGTTAGTTAAATTGTAGTAAGGTGTTAATATTTTGGAATATACCAATAAATTGACATCATAATGCGAAAGCCTAATTTATGAAGAAGTCAGAAAATATTAATTACGAACTTGAAAAGAATGCCGAAGTTATCAGCCAGCTGAACGACTTTGTGACAGAAACCGTAGGGACTACCCTTATGGATCCCGATGATTGTTGGCAACCAACTGATTTTCTTCCTGATATGACACAACCTGATGCAATCGATCAGGTAAAAGAACTAAGGGAAAGAGCAGCTGTAATTCCTGACACCATCATCACTTCGTTGATTGGAAACATGATAACGGAAGAGGCACTTCCCAGCTATCAAACCTATTTCAATATGTTGGAAGGGGTAAATGAAGATGGTTCTCTTATTAGCGACCAAGGTTGGGTACAATGGACCAAAGCCTGGACCGCAGAAGAGAATCGACACGGTGATCTGTTGAACAAATACTTGTACTTATCAGGCAGAGCTGATATGAGAAAAGTGGAACAAACCATTCATCGATTAATCTACAATGGTTTTGATCCCAGATCTGAGAAAGACCCTTATCAAGCCATCGTTTATACTTCCTTTCAAGAAAGAGCAACCAAAATCTCCCATGTTAATACAGGTAAATTAGCCGATAAAGCTGGGGATTATGTATTGGGGAAAATCTGTAAGCAGATAGCAGGTGATGAGGCAAGACATGAAAAAGCTTATAAAAGCTTTATGTCAGAAATCATAAAAATTGATCCTAGCGGAGCTGTTCTTGCGTTTGAAAAAATGATGAGAAAACAAATCGTTATGCCTGCAGTATTAATGGCAAAAGGTGGTAGTAACCCAAGCTTGTTTGATCAGTTTTCTGCTATTACTCAGAAAGTAGGTATTTATACTGGCTGGGATTATGCACGTATAATCGATCACTTGGTAAAACTTTGGGAAATAGAAACTGTTACAGGTTTAAATGAAGCGGCTTCAAAAGCTCAAGAATACCTTTCTGGCCTGTCCTCAAGGTACATGAGATTGGCTGACCGAATGAAAACACCAGACGAAATTAGTTTGGCATGGATAAGTAAATAAAAGGGCTAAAAAAAAATATTTAAAAATGCCCTTTTTAAGATTTAAGTAAAACTGGAGTTCAAAAAGTTGCTTAATCACCCATGACAAATATACCTAATATGCGATCTTCAAAAAATACCCCAATTGGGGTATTTTTTTTGCATTTTCGATCCAATAATACAATTGAACCCGAAATATGCAATAGACAATCTATTACGTGCTGAAATCACTTCAAAATCAGGCACGCTGTTCCTGTTTATAATTTCACTATGGTGATGCCCTGCTAAAATCTACAAACACCCTGATTTTCTTTCGATTACAATACTTTTGATAAACATGGTACAGGCTTTACCCCCGACTATTGTCAGGGCGGAGAAATTCAATTAATCAATCCGGGCTTAAGGAATAACTTGATATTTCTTTTTCTGGTAGCCAAAGCGACCATCCTCGGAAATTGCTTCAATAATAAGCATATGATCCCCTAACACATCCCCATTGTAAAAGTCAACTGAAACAGCACCCTCAGCGCCAATTTTAAGGTTTGAATCCCAGTGAATAAGCGATCGTAAATCAGGCTTTTGGCTTAGCCGTGCATCAGGGCTTTTGTATTTTGGTGTGTAAAACTCCCTTTTTGGTGAAAAGACTGGTAATACAGTATCTAGTGTTCCTAATGAAGGTTTTTCTAACCCTAATACTCCAATTCTATCTTTAGTATATACAGATATAATGTGCCCCATATAGGGTGCTTCCAATGGATTGGTTTCAGGAAATACCGTTAGGTACTGCTTTTTAAAAAATTTCGCATGCTTTATTATCTCAATTTGATCGATAATATCAGGGGACATATGGGGAACCAAATCGTAAAGGTCTTTTTCAAGTAACTTCCCATCAATGGCCAGCAAGGTAGGCTCGTCTTTTCCACCTAAGACATGTGCAAGCATAAAACCATCAGAAAACTGCTCAATCATTACCTGATCTGAAAAATTAAACATTAGAATGCTAAATAAGCCATAAGACCATTTTTCTTCTTTTTCACGAATAAGTCCTCCGGGAATTATAAAGTCAGGTTGCCCGAAGCTTTTATGGGCTGCCTCCATTTCTGGAGACAAGAGAAAATCTTCAACAAGCACTTCCTCTAAATCATTGAAACCATTGAGCATGTTAAAATTCTCTTCAGCTTTAATTCTTCTATTGCTGGATTGAATGGTCTCCTTAATATTGTGCTCCACTTCAGCTGATAAAGGTAGATTTTGAAAATAAATTTTAGGTGTTTTGATTGAATCCAGAGAAAAAGAGAATCTTTTTTCTTTACCCAAACGATCATTGGCCTTAAGGAGCACCCTCATTCGCTGTCCATAAGCATCGTCCAATAAAAAAAAAAAATTCCCTGTGCTATCTGTAGTTTGTGAATAAATTATAGATTTATTTCCAAATGAAGCCAAAGTCAGATTTATATTGTTAACACTATTTTTTCTACCTAAAACCGGCGGCAAAACCTTACCACTTAAAGTGAGCCCTTGTTGTGGGTCTATTATAGTAGCGCGCTTCTGACTAACAGGATAATTATAACTGCGCCATCCCTGAGTAAGCATAAGTGCCTCCATAGCTTCATGCCTTTCTGAATTCTCTTCATTAAAATAAAAACCAGGGTCTTCTACTTCTCCTTTTAGCTCCGAACTTAGTAGAAAATATGAACGAATATTATTCTCCTTGCCCATTGTACCGTGTTCATCATTGACAACCATTACAGAAATACTGCTCGCAGGGGCTTTGGTTTTATATCCAGAGATTTTGATATGCAATTTCGTTTGTTCTCTTTGCCTGTAACTGTTTTTGTCAATTTCTAAACTAACATCTAACTTCTGTTCACTATTATCATTATAATACAAGCGCTGTACTATCAGTTCATGTGCATGGTTCTTTACTGTAAAAACTATAATTCCTTCAGGCAATTGATCCGCAGGCAGAGTTGATACTAGCTGTCCTTCTTTTAATTTCCCCTCTATTAAAAAATAATCTACACCTCTGCAACTGGCACTTATAAAAACACTATCTTCCAGCTCATTGGAAGCAAGGGCTAAGCGTAGTTTTTCGTTGAATTTAGCAACAGACAATACTGTACCATTGGCCATTACTTTTGGCAAAGGATAAACCTTTGTTGAATCTTTTACATTTGGAAGGGAAACTCTTGCATGATAATTGGCTAGGCTGTCCGGTTGAAGATACAATACCCCCATTCCAAGTACATTGCTTTTAAAATCTGTGACCTTATTCCCCAGACCATCATAGACAGTTCCTTCAATCTTAATTCCTTTTCCATCTGACCCAATTGCTTTGAAGGCCACTTTGCTACCAAAACCATGGACCAAATGTCCGCTTTCCGGGAAAAATTGAATATCTGGCAAAGCATCGTTTAAATAAACCGTTTTACTGAACTGAAGTTTTTCCTCAACATCAAACGAAAGTGAAACCCAAGACTGTTCCCTTTCTAGGTCATAGCTCAAGGGGTATTGCCCCTCTCTATTTCTTTTGATAATGACAGTATCACGGCCTTCCCCCCAATCCAGATATACTTGAATTTCTCTGTCTAGCGCTTCTCCAATTTCCCCAAGTCCTAATACCCCTTTTAACTTAAATAACTCCCTGTTTTCCTCAATGCTCAGATCGATAACAGGATACTCCTTTGGTTCACCATTTATTGACACAATATTGATATAGGAACTAAAAATAAAATCATCTTCAAAATTAAGGTTCCATTTGGTATATGCTCGAATCATATAACGTCCTTGGGGATAGCTATCTTCAAGTTCCAAAGAACCTTCTCCTATACCCTGCTCTAGTTTCACCAATTTATGTAATAGTACTTCTCCATCCACCCCTATTAGATCAACATAAAGCAGTCCACTAAGCCTAGAAGGCAAATTACTTTGGGCATCTAAAACGATGGCCTTAAACCAAATGATTTGGTCGATTGCAAATACGGTTGAGGTGAGCTGCAGGTATATCTTCTCTGCAGCAGGTGCAGAAAAAGCTTCTTGTTTTTCTTCTTGGGAATGAGCCTCAGGAATATGGAATAACAATAAATAAACACATAAAAACAAGCCAACACACTTGTAAATCAATAAAATACCGGGACTACTGAAATAGACCAAAGATCTGTTGATTGATTTAGTAATTAGGTTTGTGATCAAAACATTACCTGTTATCGGATTATTTTTTCCTTAATGTGAAGACATACCTCAACATTAAACCTTTCAAAAATTACTCATTTTAATTTCGGTTTCCAAGGCTTGACAAAATCACTATGTTAAATGCATCCATTCATCTCCTTCATTGTGAAATAATGCTAATCCTACCCGGTAAGCATTCAGGCAAATCAATTATTTGCTTTCTTTAATCTCTGACAAGGCTACTTTTAGTTCAAAATAGCTGTATTTTTCCCCGAAATGATCTTTCAATTTTTTAAGTCCAAAATCCTCAATTTTATTGGCAACGGCTACGATAGCTTGGGCATCTTCCTCGCTCAGGAAAGTTTTTTTATCTAATTTATTTTCCTCAATCAAGCGCACTATATGCCCTTCGATTGTGGTTTTAGCGAGGCTGCGGACTTGAGCAATTTGAAAAATAGTTTTACCTTCCTTATAAAGTTCAAACGTTTCCTGGACGGAAGCTGATGGAGCCGTTTTTATTTTGCGAACTACTGGAGCTCCTGTTTTTTTTGGAGGAACAATATTATTCTCCTTTATATGGGTTGTTATCACCTTTAAAAAGGCTTCTCCATACCTTTCTAATTTAAGCTGACCAATCCCACTAACTCGAATTAATTCCCTTTCGTTTTTGGGATACTGTTGACTCATTTCCACAAGAGTAGCATCTGAAAAAACAATATAAGGAGGAACATTCTGGGCATCTGCCAGTTCTTTCCGGGTAGTTCTAAGTTTATCGAAAAGTGCTTCATCCTTTTCTGTACTTGATTCAGTTCGTTTGAACACCTCTTCTTCCATGGACAATAGGAATTTCTCCTTAAGCTTCAATTTCTCCCAGCCCAAATCACTTAATTTCAACACAGGCATTTTTGGATCTTCCTGCAGAAGGTAGCCTTCTGCAATAAGTTGAAATCCCAATCGTTTCCAAAAGTCTTCTGACCTGTCTTTCCCTATACCATAAACTGACAATGACTTTTGACTTTCGGTTACCTTAGCTGCCTGAGAACCTCTTAAAACCAGAATAACATGTCCTAAACCAAATTGTTGCCCAAGCCGCACCACGGCCGACAACAACATTTGAGAAAAAACAGTCATGTCTGACTTGTTGTTTTTCTGAAAACAAACATCACAATTGCCACAATCCTGAGGATATTCCTCACCAAAGTAATTAAGCAAATACCTGCGTCTACAAGACTTGGTTTGGCAAAACTGAACCATGGTGTTCATTTTTGCCTTCATGTGCTTAACATAATCTTCATTTTCGGCACTCTCTATCATTCTCCTCAGTGTGATACTATCGCCTAAGCTATAGAACAACAATGCCTCTCCAGGCAAACCATCCCTACCCGCTCTACCGGTCTCTTGATAATAGCTCTCTATATTTTGAGGCATATTGGTATGCACTACAAATCGGACATTGGACTTGTCTATCCCCATCCCAAAGGCAATGGTAGCTACAATTATTTTAACCTCATCCTTTATAAACTTCTCTTGATTTTCTTGCCGAATATCTTTGCTTAAACCTGCATGATATGGCAATGCTGAGAAGCCATTCGCATTTAGTTTAGAAGCAGTGGCTTCTACAGACTTCCTGGACAGGCAATAGACAATACCAGAATCATTGGGCCTTAGGTGAAGGAAATCAACCAGTTTACCAAAAGCGTCAGACCTTAAGGCAACTCTATAGGTAATATTAGGCCGATCAAATGAGGAAATAAACCATTCGGGCTTATTCAGTGAAAGCCTGCTAGCAATGTCTTGTCTAGTTAACTTATCTGCAGTAGCTGTTAAAGCCAGAAAGGGTGTTTCTGGAAATGCTTTCCTTAGTGCCCCCAACTTTAAATATTCTGGTCTAAAGTCATGCCCCCATTGTGATACACAGTGGGCTTCATCAACAGCCACCAAAGAAAGATTCATCTCCTTGAGTGCATTAACCAATGGATAGCCACCAGAAAAAAGACGCTCGGGTGCTACATACAATAGCTTTATACCACCATTCATGGCCTGATCAGAAACATGTCTTTGCTCACTGATATCCATGGTGGAATTCAGAAATGCTGCAGGAATACCGATTTCATTCATCGCATCTACCTGATCCTTCATCAGAGCTATCAAGGGAGAAACTACTAGGGTGAGTCCTGGTAAAACCATTGCAGGAACCTGATAGCAAACAGATTTACCAGCACCTGTGGGCATTAGCGCTATACAATCTTTCTTTTCAAGTACTTGACGAATAATCGATTCCTGCTGACCTCTAAAAGAATCGTATCCGTAATATTTTTTTAATACTTCTATTGGTTTCATGCAGGAGAGGGTTTGCGCAAATGGTAAAAAGAATCCTAAATTTAACACAATAAGATGTCCTTTTCAACCTCCGAGCATAGCATACTACCTAACCTTATTCATTTTAACCCGGATTATGTAATAGGATTTCTCCGTCCTGACAATAGTCAGGGGTGAAGCCTGTCCCGTGTTTACGGGAAGTGTTGCAATCGCAAGAAAATCAGGATGTTTGGAGATTTTAGCATAGCACCGCTATGGTGAAATTGAAAACAGCAACGAAGTGGCTGATTTTAAAGCGATTTCAGCACGAAATAGAATGTCTATTGCATATTTCGGGTTTAAAAGTAATCCACTGTAATTAGAGTGTCCCTTTATGATTGAATAGGTTTAGATCGCAGGTCACCGCTTTTTCAATTTGGGGTAAAATTAAAAGTAGCCCTCCTATTGGAAAGCTACTTTTAATTTAAAAAATTTATTTAAATACAATCATCCAAAAAAATGGGTGATAAACTAAATCTTCATGATTTTCATTCTATAAGCTTCTCCTTGATAAAAAACTTCCAAAACACCTACTCCTCTACTGGCATTGCTCACCACTGTTTGTAACCATTGGTCAAGCTCAATCCCTACTTCACCTTCAAAGCTTGAAGAAGAGGAAGTCTGTAAGAACCTTACATTAATGGTTCCTGTAACATCTCCAGATACCAATTTAATGTTTAATGATGATCCATCCGTAGGGTTTGGATAGGCAGACCATTTTATTAGTTCACTGCTAGGAACCTGAGCAGAAGCCTTGATAGACACCACATCACTTACCATCTGATTACCATCAAAATCAACTTGTCTGATCCTATAATAAACCATACCTACCAACTCCTTCAATTCCTTGTCTTCAAAAGAATACCTGCTTACATCATTTGTCCATCCTGAGGCATTGATTTCAGTGATTTTTTCAAAGTTGCCAATACCACCAATAGAACGCTCAACTTCAAAATGACTGTTACCATCTTCAGAAGCCGTTTCCCAAACCAGTTGAGAGGCATTGTCATTGGTAACCTCTACATCAAATGATTTCCATATAACTGGTAGTGCAAAACATCCACTTCCGTAAAATGAATTCCCTTTAAGGTTAATGTGGTAGGTAGTCTCTTTTGTGGAGTTAGGATAATCACAAACATACATTGCGCCATCATCCTTCCCGTTCACCTTAGCACCACCGCTAGCTACAAGCGTTCCTCCTACCATTACCTCACTATTGTCTTCCAAAGTTATTGTACCATTGGTCATCCCAATATTACCATGTATTGTTCCTCTTGACTTGTCTTTTAATTTGATATCAGCCCCTCCACTCGTAGTATAATTCGACTCAAAGGAAAATTCAGCATCGCCTTCTACTGTCATTGATCCACCATACCCCATATCAACATCTCCAATTAAACGGATACTTGCATGGTCCTTCAAATTAATTGACCCGCTACTTCCAGTAGAAGAAGTTCCTCCTACAATTAGCGTACTCATTTTATACATGTTTAATGAACCATTTCCAATAAGCATATTTCCAGTAACATCAGCTTCTCCCGAAAACTCTGATGAACCAATATTAATTTCTCCACCTGATGAATAGTTAAGATCAACTGTCTGAAAATGTCCAAATATGTTTAGAATACTCCTACTTTTTACGTGGGTTTCTTCATTAACCACTAACATTCCACCTTCTTCAATGGTGATTTCTGGCTTATTGTCTCCTATTTCAAAATTATTAATAGTCATTTTCGCATTGTTAGGAACTACAATTTCCACGGCTCTATCAATATCAAATTTTCCATTTACTACCAACTCAGCACCTTCAGCCAAGGTTATTGTTGGTACAGATCCTCCACCGTTTATAGTGATATTATCTTCAAAAATTAATTTTCCATTTGGCCCAACCTCAAGACTTGAAAAAACTCCGCTACCAAAACCTGAAATATTCCCATTATATGTAACCTCATGATTAATAACAACAGTAACCTCACAGCCCCAGTTTTTAGAAATAGGTGGTTGTCCGTTACTTAAGTTGCTCCATTGAGAACAGCTCGTAGAACTTTGCCATGTATTATTCGATTTCCACTCCCCATCCTTTGTACTTATAAAGTCCTGAGAATAGGCAGTTTCAGAAGCCAACCCGATAGCAATCGTGAAGATCACAATAATAAAACTGTTAAATGACTGAGTAGAATTAAAAAGGACTTTCATTGCTGTTTGTTTTAATTAACAGTATAAAAGTACCTTCAAAACCCGCCGTTTAGGGGAATAATCGATAAACGCAGGATTTCTGGGGTTAAAGCATGAGAAAACAAAGGTTAAATAAAAAGGAAAATCAAAAATCTGTATTCAAAAAGTGTTTTTTATGGTTTAAAAAGCAAAAACCCGTATAAAACGGGTTTTTGCTTTTTGGCCATTGGCCTTAAATATTTGATAGAACTTAACAGCTTTATAGATTAACTATTCATGCTAATTAAAAATTCTGCATTGTCTCTTGTACCTTTCATCCTCTGTAATAAGAATTCCATTGCTTCTTGAGAAGTCATGTCGGACATGATTTTTCGAAGTATCCATACACGTTGCATCTCTTCTTTGTCCATCAGAAGATCTTCTCTTCTTGTACCTGAACCAGGAACATCTATGGCTGGATAAATCCTTCTGTTTGAAAGTTTTCTATCTAGAGATAGCTCCATATTACCAGTACCTTTGAATTCTTCAAAGATCACTTCATCCATTTTAGAACCAGTTTCAACAAGTGCCGTAGCAATAATGGTAAGTGAACCACCATTCTCCACATTCCTCGCTGCTCCAAAGAAACGTTTTGGCTTATGTAGGGCATTGGCATCAACACCACCGGATAATATTTTTCCTGAAGAAGGCACTACTGTATTGTGAGCTCTTGCAAGTCTGGTAATTGAGTCAAGCAATATAACCACATCGTGTCCACACTCCACCATTCTCTTTGCTTTCTCTAAAACCAATGCAGCTACTTTTACGTGTCTTTCAGCTTGTTCATCAAAAGTAGAAGAGATCACTTCTGCTTTTACAGAACGTGCCATGTCTGTCACCTCTTCCGGTCTTTCGTCAATTAATAGAATCATCAAATGAACCTCAGGGTGATTTTCAGCAATTGCGTTGGCAATTCTTTGTAAAAGCACCGTTTTACCAGTCTTTGGCTGGGCCACTATCATGCCTCTTTGTCCTTTTCCAATTGGAGCAAATAGATCTACAATACGTGTAGACAAATTATCATGTGTGGTTGTCAACCTCAATCGTTCCTCTGGAAACAATGGTGTAAGGTATTCAAATGGGATTCTATCTCTTATTTCATCTGTAGTCTTTCCATTGACCGTCCCTACTTTTAGTAAGGCAAAATACTTCTCGCCTTCTTTAGGAGGTCTAATCTGACCTTGAATATTGTCACCTGTTTTCAGGCCAAAAAGTTTTATCTGTGAAGGAGATACGTATATATCATCTGGAGAAGCCAGATAGTTATAATCCAAAGAACGTAAAAACCCATATCCATCAGACATTATCTCGAGAACACCTGAGTTCTCTATAATACCATCAAAATCTTTAATAGTTACCGAAGGCTTTCTTTTAGGGGAATAAGCTTTCTCTTGAGTTGGTTGATCTTCTGAGGTTTCTTTGGCTGGCTTCCGCTTCGTGAACTCAGGTTCAGAATTTGAGGAATTGCTGCTAGTATCTTGGCTTGTTTTAGTTTCTTCAACGTCTACTACAGCTCTTCTCCTTGGCCTAAAACTTCTTCCCTTATTTTCATCCTCTTTAGAAACTTCAGTTGGTCTTTTATTCGCCACCTTCTCCTTGTTGGATTTATCTACACCTTCTGATTTTTTTGAATCAGGTTTGCTAGGTCTATCTTCTGATTTAGAAGGTCTGTCCTCTTGTTTGGAAGGTCTATCGTCAGACTTGATTGGTCTTTCTTTAGCCTTAACAGGTCGGGAAGGTTTAATGTCTTTATCCACTCCTTCAGCACTGTCGTTCTGAATTTTGGTGACATTTTGCCTTTTAAACTTTGGCTTTTCTTCGCTTACCGGTTTACTTTCTTTTATATCGGTATTTGGTGTTTTTATATCTTGATCCGCCTCTATCTCCACTTCCACTTTAGATGGTTTTTTCCTAGGTAGGGATTTCTCAGGGGTGATAGCTTGTTGGTCCAAAATGGCATAAACCAAATCTTCCTTTTTTAAAGATTTAAAATTTTTTACCCCCAACTCCTCTGCTATCTCTTTTAATTCAGACAGTAGCCTGATTCTTAATTCTTCTATGTTATACATAAAAAACGCGTGAATGTAATTCTAGACTGTGTAAATGATAAAATGGTATGTATCTTGATAAGTATAAAAAGGTATACAGACAATTCTGAAACTGCCAGGGTGGCAATCTTCTGCTTTTCGATCCTACAATATTACATCAATCACCAGTAATACGCAAATTTTTATGAAATAGTTATTAAAATAGTGAAAACCAAGCACCTCTGCATTTAGAAATGAATTACTGGTTTACTGTTTTACTAATTCTTATTTTTATTGCTCCATTCAATTGCTTTTCTATGTCTACTGCCAAACTTCTACCAATACAGCATTTAGCGTATTCTCTAATCTCCATTTCCTTATTGCTATGGTTGTTAAATATAGGTGCCTTTATATTGGTCCCTTTGGTTTGGGGTATCTTTTTCGCTTTTGCTTTGTATCCTGTTAGCAAAAAACTAGAGTCCTTTTTTCTACCCAGGTCTTTTGCTATTGCTGTCAGTATTGTATTTGTAACTGCTTTAGTGGGAGCAGTTATTTATATTCTGATTAATCAAATGGTACTTTTGCTCTCTGACATTCCTGAAATAAATACCCTATTGCATGAAAAAACGAATAAGTATTGGTCTGAATTAGAATCCAGTATTGGCATAAATAGTTTTTTAGACAAAGAAGAGTGGCAATCTATCAAATGGTTTGCCGATGGGAATCTAAATGAAACGCTTTTTAACACAGGCAAGTCGATTACATTAATCGGAATAATTCCCTTGTATATTTTTTTACTACTTTACTACAGAGATTTTTTTGTGGCTTTCTTACTTAAGGTATCTTCCAAAAGAAATGAGGCCATATTAAAATGGGTAGGTGATGTTGGTAGGGTTATTCACGCTTATCTGATAGGTATGGTAAAAGTCACCCTATTTGTAGCGCTATTGTCCGGTCTGTATTTTTACTTTTTTGGCGTCAAATATTATTTATTGTTTGCCCTGTTTATAGCAATATTAAACCTTATACCTTATATAGGTGTGGCCATTAGTTCTGTTCTAGTCATTTTCTACGTTTTCCTTACCTCTGACACAGTTCTTGCACCAATCCTTACCCTTGCTGTACTTTGGGGAATTCAACTTATCGAAAACAACTTAATCACGCCTTTGGTAGTTGGTGCTAAAGTCAAAGTCAATGTGTTGGCTGTTGTATTGGCTGTACTGATTGGTGGAGCGGTATGGGGAATTTCTGGAATGGTGCTATTCATCCCCTTGGTTGGAATTTTAAAAATCACCCTCGATAAGATTCCCTCGCTTCAACCTTATGGCTATTTATTAGGAGACGATTTTCCCCAAGTTGATAAAGGCCCATCTTTCTTTCAGTACCTAAAACACAAATGGGCTAAAAAATAATTAGACAGCAGAAACAGATTTAACCTTTAAAGTCAGAGTGCCTAGGCAGAAATACGCATCCAAACCATTTCTCCAAATTAACGGGGATACTGCAACAAAACCTTCAAAGGTATAACTGCCAGCAACACCTCAAAATAAAGCCTATTTTTTTGATTAAGTTTACAAGAAGAATATAGAAGTTTTTTAGAGAGGATTTAAATTGCCTTATCCCGCTTAGAAATCAACCCATACTTCAATAAACGAAACAAGCCTTTAAGCCTTGGCCTTACCATACCTGGCAAACTAACCACCATTGATGCAAAAAACCTTCTACGCCTCAAATAACTTTTCGGCATACTAAATTGCCTCCGTGGACGAGATGAAATTATACTCATATTTTAAGGATCTAGAAGTTAGAAATAGAAGACAGGAGATTTTCTCCCAACTCACTCTTATCACCAACCTATTAATAAAGAATAGGTTATCCTAATTTTTGAGTTGATTCCTATTTAATATTTCTGATTTTCTTGCGATTACCACACTTCCCGTAAACATGAGACAGGCTTATTTTATTGATTTTAATACCCTTTGCAACTTCTTAAAATCTGCCCCTATAATTAATTGTTTACCATTTAGGTCAAGGACAGGGATGGAAACATTGCCTCGAATTTTATGTTTTTTTAATTTATTAATCATCTCCAATTCTTTTTCCCGATTTACATCTAGATCATAGAAAGTATATTGCATTCCTGCACTGTCTAAGTCATCCTTGAGTTGAATACAATGATTGCATTTTTCACTTCCGTAAATGATTATTTTATTCCCCGCCTGATGCTTGCATCCAAGGCTAATTACAATTACTATAATTAAAAAAAGATTTTTCATATATTACTTTCTGAAGTATTTAAACGTATAGCCAATACACCTGCCACCATAAATGAACCTCCAGCAAAAAGGATCGCATTAACAGGGTTGTCATTTAGCAAATTATGTATTATAGGACCAAAGGTTACGGTTTGAATAAACATAGGCACCACTATCATCATGTTTACAATCCCCATGTATACTCCTCGCCTTTCATTTGGAATAACTTTGGAGACAATGGAATAAGGGACGCCCATTATGGTCGCCCATCCGATCCCCAATAAAATCATGGGAAGAAGCAATAGAATTTCATCCTGAATAAAAGGAAGTACTAACATTGCAATACCTGTTAAAAAAAGACTAGACACATATACTAACTTATTACCGAACTTGGCAGCAAGTGGTACTAGAGCCAATGCAACAATCATGGTAACCAAATTATAAGTCCCGTTCATCAAGCCTGTTTGGGATAATGCCTGTTCAGACAAACGTTGTATGCCTTCAGCAAATTCTAAATCAGCCGGACTTACCACCGAGCCACTCATGCACAGCGCTTTGATCGTCTCAAATTTTAATATATCATTATTGCTAATTCCATATATAGAGGTTCTCAACATCGGTGTAATGAATTGCCAGTAAATAAATAAGGCATACCATTGAAATAAATAGACTACAGATAAGGTTTTTAACAATTTGGGCATATCGGCTATTGCCCCTATAATTTCTAAAATAGGAGCAGTTGCTTTTTTTAAAAAAGGTATGTCATTGTTGCGTTTCAATATCTCCAGCTCTTTTTCAGAGGGCGGGATTTCGGGGGTCTTGATTACTGACCAAAGAATGGTACCCATTGAAGCAACTGCCCCTAGAAAGAAAGAATAATAAACCCAAGTTGGAATTCCTGAAACCATAGCGGAGGTAGGGTCACAAATTTCTGAAGCTATATCATGGTGAGAAAACCAGTCCTGAAACAGAAATATGGAAAAGTTGGCGATAGTAATTCCTGCCCCTACGAAAAGGCTTTGCATCTGAAAACCATAAGTCAGTTGCTCCTCAGGTAACTTATCCGCCACTAGCGCCCTGTAAGGTTCCATAGCAGTATTGTTTCCCACATCAAGTATCCAAAGTAAGCCTACGGCAAACCAAAGTTCTGAACTGTAGGGGAAAGCAAACAAACTAAGGCTTGCTATAATCGCACCTATCATAAAAAAAGGCTTTCTTCTCCCCCAGCCTGGCACCCAGGTTTTGTCAGAAATGGCCCCTATTATAGGTTGGATGATAAGTCCCGTTACAGGACCTGCCAAATTCAATAATGGAAGTTGAGCATGGTCTGCTCCTAAAAATGAAAAAATAGGGTTAACTGCAGTTTGTTGAAGTCCGAAGCTAAACTGGATTCCGAAAAAACCCAGATTCATGTTCCAAATCTGCCAAAACGATAGTTTGAATTTATTGGTCATTGATTTTTCTAGAATAGTTGAAGCATGGAATTTCCCGTACTATCTGAATAACTTATTCTTAAAATATTCTCCTCAAAATCAACATTAAGTGTTGATTTAAACTCATCCTTGACCCATGTTAGAATAAGTGCATCGGAATCACTTTTTTCAATAATAAAATCGCCTTCAAATGAAGGATGATTGTTCCTGAACTTCATTAGCTTTATCAGGGATTTAACTACATTCCTTTCCAAAGCCATCCTTATTTCCTCATTTTCATAATAGTGCCTATTAATATCACGCCCTACCTTAGTTTTTCTGAGCAGCTTCATGTCATTTTCTCCGGCAAGCAATCCCACATAATACACCTGAGGTATACCTGGGCAGAAAAATTGAATAGCCCTGGCTATCAGATAATCCTGATCATTTTTACCAAGGGCATCATAAAAGGAACAATTGACCTGATAAAGATCAAGGTTAGATGCTGCTTCTCCAGTTGCTTCAAGGCTCTGCCCATTGGCATTTTTATGAATACTCTGAACTAAAAGGTCCACATCTTCATCAGTTAGTAAACCTGGGTTACCATTACTCCCTGTAACATCTATCACTCCTATACCATCATGTGTATCCAATACTGTCACACAATTCCTCGGACTTATTTCCAGCCAGTTCTTTAACTCCGTAAATCTTCTACTTCTTATACTATGAAGCACTAATGGGGGCAAGGCAAAATCATAGACAAAGTCAACTTTCTGTGCAATCTTAATCTGTTCTCGATAATAAGAATGAATTTCAACCAATACTTCCATTCCTAATCGCTTTGCTTTCCCTGCAAATTTATCGAGAAACTTATAGGTTTCTGGAAGCATGAAACAAGAAGTACCTGCCTTCTTAATTGCATATCCAGCTGCATCCAATCTAATCATCTTAATGCCTGCCTGACTAAATTTTTCAAGTATGGAATTCAGGTAGGCCTCACCCAATGGATGCAAAACATCTATATCCAACTGGTTACTTGTAAAAGTAGTCCATAAATTTATTGATTCCCCATTTGCAATTGTTTTTTTCGTAAATGGTATACTGGGTCTGGGCCTGTATATAGCCTCAATATCCTCTACCGAAGCCCCCTCAGAGAATACTTTTTCTTTGGTCAGGAATAAATCAAAAAATGGGGAATCAACACCTTTTTCTTCCACATCCTTAAACTCCTTAGATTGAGCAGAAACGTGGTTTACTATAATGTCTGCCAATATATCAAAATCTGTACTCATTTTGGAAACATCCGTCCATGAACCTATCCTCTCGTCTACCCTTGTATGATCAATTGGGTCATACCCGGCATCTACACCGTCAATAGGGAAATAAAAAGGCAATAAATGAATCCCTCCAAATGCATCTTTAAATTCGTTCTTAATTAATTTATGGATTCCTTTTAATCCATTGTCTCCAAGCCTATTGGCATAGGTTATTAGTTGTATCTGGTTTTTCACGATCTAATTCATTAAATTGAAAAGGGCAGTCATTTCTGACCACCCCCCCCAATCATATGCCTAAAATTTAAACTTAAGTGTAACAGAGGTTGTACGACCATTGATAGATCTAGCCCTTATCACATTTGTAGCTCCGTTTGTAATGGAACCTTCCTCTGACTCTGTCAATCCAAATGCATTAAACAAGTTATTGGAGTTAACACCAATCGAAAGCCCCTCTACTATATCATAGTAAGCAAAAGCATTCACTTGAGTATATCCCGGCATTACCAAATCGTTATTATCCTGAGCATACATATCGGTAGTACCTATAAGGTTAAACCCTACAGTACCCTTTTTAAAATTATAAGATGGCGTCAGGTAATAAATAAAATCTGCCTGCCTCCTTGGAGTATTCCCCTCTATTTCAGGATTTAATTTATCTTTTGAGATTTCAGCCTTTGTCCAAGTAACACTTCCTCTCACATCAAATTTCCCAAATCGTGCTGCTGTTTCAAGTTCTAGTCCTAAGGCTGTATACTCTCTGTCAAAGAACTGTTGAGTAGTTGCTTCAAAATTTTGTTCCTCGAGATTTGAATAAAAGGCTGTTCCGAAAACACCTATTTTAGGTGATTTATATTTAAAACCAGCTTCCATTTGCGTAACCATATCAGAATTTAATCCACCTACAGCAGATCCGTCAGCAGCTATTCCCGGGCCAAACAATAACCTATCAGCATTAGCCCTACCACCACGGCTATATCTTGCAAAAGTTGCCTGACTATCTGAGATTTTGTAATTCAAACCCAAAGAGTAAGAAAGGTAACTCCAATCGTAATTAATTGGGTTTGCATTTGCATTATCCACGGAGGATACACTTTGCTCAGGCACTGAAATCATCCCATCTCGATTCATATCTATAGCAGATTGTACAGCGCCTGCATAAGTACCAAAAGCGCTACCATAATCATACCTCAAACCCGCATCAAGAGATAGCTCACCAAATTCAAAACTGGTATTTATGTAAGGTGCATTCACATCATAAACTGCATCATAATTTCTAGTACAGCAATTATCCCAGAAAGGAACCCCATAAGCGGTAAGTCCATTTTCAGTATAAGTAGTATTACCATCTGCACTCGAAACGTCTAGTAAAGCTGCATTGGTGGAGTTAACTTCCATCAGGTAAGAATTCCACAACCAAGACATATTGATATGTTGGATACCTTTATAAAAACCAAAAGTAAAATTGACATTGTCCATTTCCTTTGACAGTTGTAAGTCATTGGAAAAGTTATTGAAATTATTGAAGTCCACATCAAAAAGGTGTATTCTCATAGCCAGTCCATTGCCATTTAATGCGGATGGATTACTTATTATATTTCCTGCATTTGGGCCATTAGCATAACTTAAGACCGAATTATCACCTCCAATTGAGTTAGCCATCGACTGGGCATCAGTCACTTCTGAAGGAAAAGGGGACACAAAACGTCCTGTATTAAATTGCTGTCTGAATTTATTGACGATAGACCAATCATTGCCTAGGAAAAAGTTAAACTCACCTCCAATTGCAGTAGATATAGGATTCATCCCTTCCTGAAGACTACTCCTTCTCAAGTTCCCATCTGCTCCCATACTCAAATTAGTCATTAAATAAGGTGAATGAGGAGTTCCGGTAAGCGCGTTGAAATTATTAACATTCCCTAATACAGGAGAACTATTTGACCCTGTCACCTGCACTGGCATAGGAAGGTAACCAATAGACCTGTCGTTGAGATGCTTAAAATACAGTCTAACAAAACCTTTATCAAATTTCTTAGTAAAATTAGCTTTGATTTGCCCACCAGAATTTGCATTATAGCCTGCATCCCTAGGGCCTTCTCCTTGTCTCCAAAACCCGCCTATGTGAAAGTTCATATCTTCTCCAATAGGAGCACCATATTCGAAGTCAGTCCTGAATGTATTGTAATCCAGCCCAGCTGTGGTTGCAACTGAACCACCTTCAACTTTACCTGATTTGCTTATAAAATTGATAACGCCCGCAGGAGAATTACTTGCAAGTACTGATGCCGATCCTCCCCTTAGCGCCTCTATTCTGTCAATCGTATTATCTGCTCTTAAGAATATATCGGCGTTACCAAATGAAATATCACCAAACTGCATCACTGGAAGTCCATCTTCATGTAATTGTAAGAATTTAGCACCTCCTGTGGCGATAGGTATTCCTCGGACAGTAATATTTGCATTGCCTTCTCCACCTGTTGCCTCTGTTTTCACTCCAGGTAGATTTCTGAAAATTTCTGCAGTGGATCTTGGTGCTGCCTGATTAAATTGGTCTGTCCTTATAGAACTCACAGAAATACTTGATTCAATGGCGGTTTTAGGATCTGTATTTCCTGTTACTATGACTACATCCAAACCAACAAGGTCCGCACTCATCTGGAAATCTCTGGAAATATCACCTTGTCCTAAAACTACAGGTTCCTCAATAGTTGAAAACCCTAAAAAAGAAACCTTCAAGATATGCTCCCCTTCTAAATTTGTTTCCAAATTATATTTCCCATCAAAGTCTGAAATTGCTCCAAGAGAAGTGCCTTCCAAACTTACAAGGGCGCCAATAATAGCTTCCCCAGTTTGCTGATCTGTAATGGTTCCAGATAGCTTGGTTGATATCTGAGCAAAGGCATTAAAATCATTTATAAAAAAAATTAATGCTCCTATGGCGATGATAAATGTTCTTTTAATATTATTTTGAATAATTGTCATGATTGGGTCATTATTTAAGTAATTGACTTGAATTATTTATCAAACTGATAAGTGAATAATACTCTGGCCAAATATTATTTATGCCCCAAACATGAAAAACATTCGGTTAATAGTCAATAGCAATAAAATATGTAATATTACGTAATCGATTACGTAACCGATTTCGGTTAAAAATTATTTTTAATTTATAATAATTCTAAATTAAAAACACCTAATCTGACATAAATCCTTTCAACAAATAACTCCAAAATTATGCCTAAAATACGTGTAACTTTAAAGACAATAGCCTCCAAATTAGGCATTTCTGTACCTACTGTTTCCCGAGCATTAAAAGATTATCCTGATATCAGTAAGGAGACAAAAACGGCAGTACTAAAGCTTGTAGATGAACTTCATTATATCCCCAACAACCTGGCACTCAACCTGCGCAAAAACAAATCAAATATTATAGGAGTAATCATTCCTGAAGTTGTGCACTTTTTCTTCTCCAGTGTTATTAAGGGAATAATGCAAACTGCCGAAAACCATGGATATTCAGTACTACTCACTCAATCCCAAGAACAACTAAAACTCGAAAAAAAACACGCAAAATTGCTATTTTCATCCCATGTTGATGGGTTATTGGTTTGCCTTTCGGATGAAACCAAATCTTTTGATCATTTTAAAATCTTTGAAGAGTTCAATATACCATTAGTATTGTTTGACAAAGTACTCGACACAGATACGATAAGCCATGTCATTATTAACGATAGGGAAGGTGCTTTTCAAGCCACCGAACATCTGATTCATCAGGGCTGCTCAAACATCCTTTTTCTCAAAGGACCGAAGGATCCTCTTAATACAATAGAGCGCTTTAATGGTTATAAAGATGCCTTAGAAAAATACAACATTCCTCTAGACTCTTCTAATATTAAGAGCTGTCCTCACATAACAAGACCTGAAGCCTACCATCTAGTAGAAAAAGTGATTAAAGAAGGCCAGCTTTTTGACGCAATCTTTGGTGTCAGTGACATTTTATCTATCGGAGCACTGGGTGCCTGCCAAGATAATGGGATTAAAGTCCCTGAAAAAGTTTGCATTATTGGTTTTAGTGATTCTGAAATGTGTGAAATTACAAGACCTCAATTAAGTTCAGTCTACCAACCTGGATTTGAAATTGGTGAAAAATCAACACTAAAGTTAATACAAGAAATCCAACATATCGAAAACGATGGAGAACAAAAAGCAGAACAAATCATTCTAAAGTCCTCATTGAAGATAAGGGAGTCAAGCAACAGGATCTTGAAAACATTTTGTTAGAAATGATATCATCTATTCCTCTTTGCTCATCAGTAAATACTAATTCATATGGAATTGAACCTCACAATAAAATCTTTGAAGTAAAGCTTTATTTTAAGTTTATTTCTAATAATTTACTAATCTAAAATTCATAATATTACTTCATCTTCAGCAACAATTCATCCAAAAAAGACGCATCTACCTTAAATACTGTGCCATGCCTGGTACCTTCAGGAAAACTTATTTTCTCAGAAATATCCGTCCAGTTTTCCAGATCTGAGGACATCACTGCTCCCATACTGTGTTCTGTATATTTATCGAAATAGACAATCCATTGATCACCAACTTTAGTAATCGTGGGACCCTCAGCCCAGTATTCCCCGGTAATTGGCTCGCCTGCATCCCCATAGCCATCGGTAAGCGATTTACTTACAGCTATGCGAATATTCTTCTTCGCTGGCTCTCGGGTTTCATCCTTCACGAAAAGATAATATTTATCCTCAAGTTTCTGAATAGTACCATCAATCACATTAAAGCCTGGCTCGTAGAACAACTTGGTTTCTGAAAAAGTCCTAAAATCTTTTGTCGTCACATAATATTGCCTGTGATTGTAGGCGTTGTCCTCTTGAGATTGTGTCTCAGGATAAAGACCAGTTATGGTGGTGGACCAATAGATAAGATACAACTCTTCCTCATCATCATAAAAAACCTCGGGCGCCCAGGTATTGCGGGCATTCGGTTCATGGGCCATTACCGGTATAAACTGTTGCTCTGACCAGTTGATCAAGTCTTCGGAATAAGCATAACCTATTCCTTTCTCTTTCCAACTAACCGTCCAAACCATATGAAACAGTCCATCTCCGCCTTTAATTATACAAGGGTCCCGCATTAGCTTATCTTCACCTACTTTAGGTGTCAATAAAGAAGCCCCATCATTCATGGCTTTGAAAGTATAGCCATCTTTAGAATAGGCGAGATGCAACCCATCTTCACCATTTCCAGTGAAATAGGAAAAAAGATACACTTCTTCTTCCTCCATTTCTTTCTGGTCTGATGAACGACAGGAAAATAACAAAACCAGCACCATTGCCAGCATCCATGAAGACTGCTTTCTAAAAGACATAGCTATTAATTTTTAATTTTAACCCTAAGATAATAATAGATAATACATTTAAAAATCAATTTAAATTTCAATCACACAGTAAATATGGAAAACCCATAGGGTAAATACAATTAACATTATAAACTTACCATTGCGTTAATTAACTGCAGTTAGGAAAGTTTAACTCAACCAAATATGCTCTTTAGGAGTAATGTTTGCTGTTTTACTTTATCAGACTCATAGGTAAAGGAGAAATCCAGCCTTAGGCAGCTAACTCAGTAGGAGATTTGGCCTACGACAACTGGATAAGAACACCTATCTTTGAAATCTTTGACTCAAAGTTAAGGCTGGGAGATTTTGTTGGAATAAATAAAAAATGAATTCTCTCGTGCAAAGGTATAATGCGTACAAATTATAAACCTATTAATTCCTTTTAGGGCCATCTTTGGAAGGGAAATAGAAAAAAAATGAAATCAATTGTGCTTTTCGCTCCTTTTATCCCAGATTACCTGTATCTATTTGAATAAATGAAGGATTCTTCCAAACAATTTTCTTACTTTAATTCTTGAAATAACACCTAATATAAATGAATACAAAAAACCAATTTAAAAGCAATAGCCTCAAAGTAGCTACCCTCTTTATTTTTACCTTTATTTTGTCAGCAAGTTTGACATTTGCTCAGGGGGACAAACTTCTGTTACAGTTTAAAGGAGAAAATGGTGCTGGACAAGGAAAAAACGTCGTTCTAATAAGTGGCGATGATGAATACAGGTCTGAGGAAGGACTGCCAATGTTGGCTAAAATACTTTCCAAACACCATGGTTTTAACACCACTGTTCTTTTTGCCATTAACCCTGAAAACAACCAAGTTGTCCCAAACTATAAGACCAACATCCCTGGAATGGAACACCTTGAAGAGGCTGATTTAGTCATTATACTTTTGCGTTTCAGGGAACTCCCTGACGAGCAAATGAAATATTTTGACGCTTACCTTAAATCCGGCAAACCTTTGATTGCTTTGCGGACATCCACTCATGCTTTCGCTTATAGTAAAGACAATAAGAGTCCTTATGCAAAGTACCATTGGCAAAGTAAAGTACCGGGCTGGGAAAAAGGTTTTGGTAAAAAAATATTGGGTGAAACCTGGGTGGCTCACCACGGACACCATGCGGTAGAAGGCACACGTGCCCTTTTAGATGGCATCCAAGTTTCCGCTAAAAACCCACTATTAAATGGAGTGGCAGATATCTGGGCTGCTTCAGATGTTTATACAGTTACTTCCTTAGGTGAAGATGCAGAGGTATTGATCCATGGAGCATCTACAGCCGGAATGAATGCAGAAGCACCCATCAACTGGAAAAAATCGCTAATGCCTGTGGTATGGACAAAAAGTTACCAAATAGAAGGTGGTAAAAAAGGAAAAGTGTTTGCCAGCACACTTGGAGCATCCATTGACTTGTTAAGTGAAGACTTACGTCGATTAATTGTAAATGCCAGCTATTGGGGATTGGGAATGGAAGAAAAAATTCCTGAAAAAGCGGAAGTTACAATTGTTGGCAATTATGCGCCCACGATGTTTGGTTTTGACAATTTCCGTCATGGAATGAAAGTTACTGATTTCGAATAATTTTTAAAGCCTAAAATATTTAACATATAATGAATAAGATTGGATTTAATGTCCTTGCATGGTCTGCTTCAGTTTCTGATGATTTAAAACCCATCATTGAAAGACTAAAAGAGATAGGATATGATGGGGTGGAATTTTTCGTAGGTTCACCGGATGCAAAAGCATACAAGGAAATTGGGGAATTCACCGCGAATGCTGGACTTGAAAGCAGTACTGTTTTCGTACTAGGACCTGATGAAAACCCTATAGACGCAGATGCTAAAGTAAGGGCAAAAGCCCTGGACAAAATGAAATGGACCATAGACCGTTCTCATGATTTAGGAGCAAAGGTAATCTGTGGCCCTTTCCACTCTGCCTTCTCTACATTTGCCCAAAGAGCCCCTAATGAGGATGAATACAGTAGAAGCGCAGAAGTTTTGTACCAAGCAGGAGAACATGCAAAGCAGGCAGGAATAGTACTTACCCCCGAAGCCTTAAATCGTTTCGAATGTTACTTGTGCAACACCATGGACCAATTGCTGCATCTGATCAATAAAACAAATCACCCGAATGTTTTGGCAATGTTTGACACTCACCATGCTAATATTGAAGAAAAAAACCTGGGAGATGCCATTAGAAAAATAGCACCTGTTTTACACCATGTACACATCAGTGAAAACGACAGAGGCACACCGGGCTCAGGTCATGTCCCTTGGGACGATACCTTCGCAACTTTAGCTGAGATAAAGTTTAAAGGATGGCTGACCATAGAAGGGTTCACCAGAAATGACCCCGACTTTGCCAACTCAATTGGTGTTTGGAGAGATTTTTCTGAACCTTGGGAAATGGCCGAAAACGGCTACAAATTCATTAAAATGATGGGAGAAAAACACGGTCTCTAGAGCTCTTTTCAGTTTGAACCCCTGTATTTATTAAAAAAACAATAACCTAAATAACCATAAAAAATGTCTGATTTACCCTTTCGCTTCGGCGCCGAAGTTTACACTTGGTTCATGAGTAACAATGGGGAAACCTACAAAGGCCAACTTGGCCATATGATAGAGGTGATCTCTAAAGCAGGTTTTACCGGAATTCAGCCAATTTTCACATGGATGGGTCCTTTGGCTGATGCAGACCTATTAGAGGAAAAGCTTAAAAAAGAAAACATCTCACTTGCTGCAGTGGCCTTGGCTTTGGATTGGAACGGAAGCAAAGAAACTGATGAAGAGAAAAAAATTGCTGATGAAGCCATTAAACTCTTGTCCCGATTTCCCGGTTCCGTATTGTGTACCGTGCAGATACCTACTGGAAGGCATGAGCTCGTTCAACGAAGAAAAAACCTGGTAGACATCGTCAATACCGTATCGGCCAGAGCAACAGACCAAGGCGTAACGAGCAGTTTCCACCCCAACTCTCCCCATACTTCCATTACCCGAACAGAAGAGGACTACAAAGTAATTCTAGAATCCCTAGACCCGAAAGTTACTGGTTGGTGCCCTGATGTAGGACACATTATCAATGCAGGTATGGATCCTTTGGCAAAGATGAAGGAATACAGTTCACTGATCAATCACGTTCACTACAAAGATTGGGATGGAAACCCTGAATTCACCCTTATGGGCAATGGAAAAGTAGAATTAACAGGCATTACACAATGGCTAAAAGACGAAAAATTTGATGGTTGGATCATTTGTGAGGATGAAGGTCAAGAGGCTTTAAAAGACCCTGATTTTGTTACGCTCCACGATGGTAAATGGGTGCAAAAATCACTTATCCCAAAATTGAAATAGCCAATGCCTACCGTTAAAACCAATGGAATTAACCTCTATTATGAGGAAAGTGGACAAGGTGAACCCCTGCTTCTTATCATGGGAATCACTGCACCTGGAGCAGTCTGGAAAAAGCACCTGGAATATTGGAAGCAATCTTTCCGATGTATCGTTGTAGATAATCGTGGTGTAGGACAATCGGACAAACCTCCCGGCCCTTATTCAACAGCCCAAATGGCTGATGACTGTGCAGGTTTACTTGCGCACTTGAAATTAGATAAGGTAAAGGTGGTAGGTGTATCTATGGGAAGCACAATCGCCCAGCAACTCGCTATCAGGCATCCACAGCTGGTCAAAGCCATGGTGCTCATGTGTCCTTGGGCTAGATGTGACAATACTGCCAAAGATATCTTTAAGCATATGATAGACATTAAAGCCAGGTTAAGGCCAGAGGAATTTAGCAGATACATTCAACTGCTAATTTTCTCAAAAGCCTCCTTTGACGATGAAGAGAACTATCAAGGAATGCTTGAGGATCGGGAAAATGCTAAAAATGACACCAACCCTCAACCACTTATCGGATTAGAGGGACAGGCAGCAGCTTGTATGGACCACTATGTACTAGACGAACTGCCAAACATTAGCCAAGCGGTTCTCGTTATCGGAGGAGAAGAAGATAAGTTCACCCCTCCTTGGATGACTAAGGAAGTAGCTACTTTGATTCCAAATGCGGACTTACATAGCTACCCTGAAAGTGGTCATGCTTTCCACTGGGAGAACATTGACGACTTCAACCCCAGGGTAAACAACTGGCTTTTAGAAAATTAAAAACACTCCTAACATGGCCAATGCTTGACAGCATTGACCATGTTCTTTTAAGGTTACAGGACTTATTTTTTGATAAGAATATTTTTTTCTTTATATTAACCATTGCCCCTACAATTCCTACGAACCTATTATTTACCCCAATGAAATTTATTATTCCAGCTAAAAAGCTATTCAAGGCTTTGTTGGTGGCAATCGCTGTATTGTTACTATTAAACATCTTTAGTATTTATCTTAACATAAATGATAAAGGTAACAATCCCTTACATTCATTTATAATTCGCCTTTTCGACTTTAATCAGGAAGCAAATGTACCCACCTTCTTTTCCTCCTTACTTCTATTAGCCTCCTCTTTATTATTACTTCTCATCACATTTTATAAAAAGACAAGAAACAGACGCTATGCCGGTTGGCTAGGTTTGACTTTACTCTTTTTTTTCTTCACTCTGGATGAAGCCGCATCAATACATGAGTTCTTCTTCACCTTTTTCGAGGGAAAACCAACCCTATCAGGCTACCCCTTATATTTCTCGCTTTGTATTTTTGCTATTGTTCTTTTCCTTTTAGGGCAAATCTATGTTCCTTTCTTTAAAAGCCTCAATCGAAAATTAATGAATCTAATGCTGATTTCAGCTATTATATATATTTCAGGGGCACTAGGATTAGAGATTTTGAGTATTGAAACCTTGGATACGAATGGGGTGAGCTTTGGCTACAGATTACTTTATACAGCCGAAGAAACCATGGAAATGATTGGCCTGGCCGTTTTTATTTATACCCTCAATTGGTACTTGTCTACCAAAAGGCTAAAAGTTTCAATTTCACTTACTGAGTAAAACTTCACCACAGCCTCACTTCCCTTTAGGGTATTAATATTAATTGAACAAAGATTAATCTTACCATTCCTACAAAACTAGACAGTACAGGATAGTTGTGATAGATAAACGCTTATCTTTAAAGCATGAATCTAACCCTTAATATCGCACTTATACTGGCAGGATTGAGCAATGATCCCAAGCCCATAACTTTTGAAAAGCAACTTATTGCTATGGAAACGGCCGAATCGGCAGGTGTCTTCGATGTAGATGGAGATGGACAACTGGACATTGTATCCGGTAGTTATTGGTACAAAGGCCCAGAATTTACCAAACGACAACTGATCGGTCAGGTAAAACGGATAAGTGAATACTTCGATGATTTTTCTACCATCCCTATGGACGTCAATGGCGATGGCAATATGGACTATGTCACTGGTGGATGGTTTGGTAAGACCCTCTATTGGATGGAAAATCCGGGTAATAATAAAGAATGGGCAGCTCATGAAATTGCCAATCCCGGCAATGTAGAAACCACACGAGCCTGGGATGTAGATGGAGACGGTCACCTGGACATTGTCCCCAACACTCCGAATCAACCGCTGGCTTATTATACTTTAATCCGTAATGCAGCAGGCAAAGGAACAGCAAAGTTTGAAAAACATCCAGTAACTGAAAAACACGGTCATGGCCTGGGCTTTGGCGATCTAAATGGAGATGGAAGAGGAGATTTTATCATACCTGAAGGCTGGCTAGAAGCACCAAAAGATTTGAAAAACGGAACATGGAAACTACATAAAAGCTTTGAACTAGGTGGTGCAAGTGTTCCGATCATTGTGGTTGACGTGAATAAAGACGGTTTGAATGACTTCATTGTTGGTCAGGGCCATGATTATGGATTGCATTGGTATGAACAAGTGAAAGAGGGTAATACCATAACATTTAAAAAACATGCCATCGACCCCTACCAATCCCAATACCATACCATGGAATGGGTAGACATAGACAACGATGGAGATATGGAACTGGTTACTGGTAAACGCTACCGTGCCCACAATGGCAATGATCCCGGAGGGAATGATTGGATGGGAATGTATTATTTCAAGTGGAATGGAGAGTCATTTACCAAAAATGTAATCAGCTATGGGCCTTTTGGAGAAGGCAAGGGGGCCGGTCTGTATTTCTCTGTTGCTGACTTAAATGGCAATGGAATGAAAGACATTGTGGTGGCCGGAAAAGATGGTTTGGTTGTGTTTCACAATAAAGGAAGTCGCTGATAACAATATCCCAATTTAACCTGGTTGTTAATACTGGGTGTTTGAAAAATAACTTTTATTTAATAGGTTGCCCTAATCCTTGATTAGGGCATTCTCTATATTTGATTTTCATTCCGGAAGTAGGATAGTTCAGACATTCCTCTTCCCAGGTATTTTAAACAAACAATAGCTCATGAAAAAACTAATCAGCTTTTGCTGGGCCATCAGTCTCAGTTTTAGCCTACTGGCACAAAACAATGTAGTAGGATATGTCTATGAAGACAGTAATCAAAATGGGAAAAAAGAACGCCGAGAAAAAGGCATTCCAGAAGTGGGAGTTAGCAACGGAAAAGAAGTGGTACTCACAAACAGTAAAGGAAAATACTCCTTACCAGTAGGGTCCGACAATATTATCTTTGTTATTAAACCTAGCGGTTTTAAAGTACCAGTTGGAGAAAACCAACTCCCTGATTTTTATTATATCCACAAACCCGAAGGATCCCCAGAACTCAAATACAAAGGAACCGAACCTACAGGTAAACTCCCAAAATCAATAAATTTTGCCCTTCATAAAATCGAAGAGCCTAAAAATTTTACTGCTATGATTTTTGGTGACCCACAACCTTATAACACTACAGAATTGGATCAATTTGCTAAAGGAGTAGTAGATAAGGCAAAGATGGAAAGTAATATCAGCTTTGGTATCAGTCTTGGGGATCTGGCAGGAGATGACCTGGATTTACATCCACCATATGTAGAGATCCTAAAAAGGACAAGTTGGCATTGGCACAATGTAATGGGCAACCATGACATGAACTATGATGCCACCATAGACGAGCATTCTGATGAATCTTTTGAAAGGGTATTTGGGCCTTCCACTTATTCTTTCAACCATGGAAATGCTCACTTTATCATTTTAGATGACATCCTTTATCCAGATCCCAGGGATAGCAAAGGCTATTGGGGTGGTTTTACAAAAACCCAGTTGGACTTTATAGAAAATAACCTGAAGCATGTAGACAAAGACAAATTGATTGTTTTGTCCTTTCATATCCCCTTTCTCCACATCAATGAAAATGGTTTCAGGAACAGTGACCGACAAAAAGTTTTTGATCTATTGAAGGATTACCAAAATGTATTGGCCCTATCCGCACATACCCATTTGCAACGCCATAATTTCTACACCGAAGAGGACGGATGGAAAGGTCGTAATCCTTTTCATGAGTACAATGCAGGAACCACTTCTGGCGATTGGTATTCCGGGAAGATAAATGAAGACGGGGTGCCCATTTCCACCATGCGCGATGGCACTCCAAAAGGATATGCCCTATTGCATATAGAAGACAACCAATACAAAATCGATTATCAGGTAATCGGAGCACCTAAAGGACACCAAATAAAGATCTTTAACCCTAAAGTAGTGGCCAACAACAGAGGCACAGGTTCAGGCATCTTTGCCAACTTCTATATGGGAGATAAAAATGATCTAGTTGAATACAGAATTGACAACGGTCCTTGGAAAAAAATGAACTGGGTGGAAGCCCCTGACCCTTCCTATGCAGCGGCTGTAATGGAATGGGATCTGATGGAAGAATTAGAACCAGGAAGAAGACCATCCAACCCAGTTAATGCCACCCACCTTTGGAGAGGCAGTATAGATACCAAATTATCGGTAGGCAAACATAAAATCACTGTAAGGGCCAAGGACATGTTTGGTCGAACCTTTACCGAAACGAGCGAATATACTGTAGCTGAACCAGTGGCTTATTGATTCACTACATAGGAGAACCATTTGAATGGGTGGCTAAAGTATTAAGAGTTTAACTCCTGATACTTTAGCCACCTTTTATGTTTTAAGCCAGCTCTATATCACCATTTGAGCGTAAATAACCTATTCATGGTTTGAAAACGTTAACCGGGGAAACCCTTTAAACCCGAAATATGCAATAGACAATCTATTACGTGCTGAAATCGCTTCAAAATCAGTCACTTCGTTGCTGTTTTCAATCTCAACATAGCGGTGCTACGCTAAAATCTCCAAACAGCCTGATTTTCTTGCGATTGCAACACTTCCCGTAAACACGGGACAGGCTATCACCCCTGACATTGGTCAGGACGGAGAAATCCTATTACATAACCCGAGTTAAAGAAACAAAATTGTAACGCATAAAAAATTTATAATCAACAAATCTTTCTAAAAAAACACGGCTAAATAAGCAATTAAAAAAATTAGTATATTTATAAATGCATGAAAATTCAATCAATAAAATAATTGACGTATTAGGTTTGGCCCCACACCCTGAGGGAGGATATTTCAAAGAAACTTATAGAAGTTCCGGTGAAATCCTACAAGACTGTTTACCGGATGATTATAAAGGCAATAGAAATTATTCAACCTGTATCTATTTTTTAATGACTTCAAATAATTTTTCCGCTTTCCATAGGATAAAACAAGACGAAATTTGGCATTTTTATGACGGCTCTCCAATCAGACTACACACCATATCAGAATCAGGAATACATGAAGAGCACCTTATCGGACGAGATTTAATTAAAGGCGAAGTCCCTCAATTTATCGTTCCAGGAGGTTATTGGTTTGGCGCAGAGGTAATCAATAAGAATTCCTGTTCTTTAGTGGGCTGCACAGTCTCTCCGGGGTTTAGCTTTGTAGACTTTGAACTAAAATCCAGATTAGAACTAATTAATTTATTTCCACAGCATAAAAAAATTATTGCTAATTTAACCCGAAATATGCAATAGACAATCTATTATGTGCTGAAATCGCTTTAAAATCAGCCACTTCGTTGCTGTTTTCAATTTCACCATAGCGGTGCTATGCTAAAATCTCCAAACAGCCTGATTTTCTTGCGATTGCAACACTCATCACGAATTCTATTACATAATCCGGGTTTAACACATAAGTGAAAAACAAAAATTAACATTATAGGCTTAAAAAGCCTTAACTAAACCCTATTTCACTCCAAAACATACAATAGCATAGCTATTATCTAATACAGCCATATAGCCAGATCATCACTGTGTTTTAATTGCAACTTCTTGTACCACTAATAATCCTCCTCCATCACCTATGAACAGTTTACCACTAAAATTCCGCTTTTCCCTATTCGTCTTGACTTTGCTGCTACTCAGCAATTGCAACCCTCCACAGCAACAAATTGAGGAGAAACCAAACATCTTGTTTTTAGCGGTGGATGACATGAATGACTGGGCTGGCTTTTTGTCTGGCCACACGGGAATGAAAATTCACACCCCTAATATAGACCGACTGGCTGCAGCTTCAATGATTTTCACCAATGCACATACTCCAGCTCCGGCTTGTGCGCCAACGAGAGCGGCTATCCTCAGTGGAGTACATCACGCCCGTTCTGGGGCCGAAAACGTATACTGGGGAGACGGGCCTAAATGGCGGGATTTTGAAGCACTAAAGAAGGTAACTACTCTTGAACAGTTCTTCAAAAAAAATGGCTATAAAACATTGGGGGCAGGAAAAATTTACCACAGTCAGGCCCCACCATGGGATGCTACAAGTCAGGTAGAACCAGCAAACTGGGATTTTTACTACCCTAGTCCTTATATTTCCCACCCTTATCAGATCCGTGCACCCGAAGAGGTCATCTATCCGGAAGAGGTGGACAATGAAAACCGCCCTGGAGGTGGAGCAAATAGTTGGTGGACCTGGGGAGCCATTCCTGTTCCTGATGAAAAAATGGCCGATTATCATGTAGCAGACTGGGCCAGGTACCAACTCGGGCAGCAGCATGACAAACCTTTTTTCTTGGCCGTGGGAATGTGGAAGCCACATGACCCTTGGGAAGTTCCCCAAAAATATTTCGACATGTATCCGCTGGAAGACATCGTTTTGCCAGAACGTAAAAAAGATGACTTGGAAGATTCATTTGACCATGGGCGAAGATGGATAATGAAATGGGTATTGGACAATGATCAATGGAAAAAAATAATCCAGTCTTATGCAGCTTCCATCACTTTCTCTGACGCCATGGTAGGAAGGGTATTGGATGCCTATGAAAACTCTGAACATACCGACAATACCATTGTCGTATTATGGTCTGATCATGGTATGCATATGGGAGAAAAAGACAATATCGAAAAATTCACCCTTTGGGAAAGGTCTACGAGAGTACCTTTACTTATTTCTGCTCCTGGCATGTCTCTAGCAGGAAAGATATGCGAACAACCAGTTAGCTTAATGGATTTATACCCTACCCTGGTAGACCTAGCGGGATTTGAAGCGCCTACACACTTGGACGGGAACAGCCTTTTACCTCAACTAAAGGACCCAAATACTAAAACTTCACCTGTCATATCAAGTTATAAATTCTCCTACAAAAAAAAGGAGGCCGTCACAGGCCATGCTGTGAGAAGTATGCGGTACCGCTATATTTATTATCCTGAAATCAACCTGGAAGAACTCTACGATCACGAGAACGACCCAAACGAATGGAACAATATTGCCTATAAAGAGGGAAATACGCAGGTCATTGACGATCATAGAAAAGCACTTTTGGATATGTTGCCTCAGATGCTTTGGAAGGAAGGCCAGCCGGAAGGTTATACAATTGACAAAGATGGCAATGTGAAAATGAATGACTTTGAATCGTTTTAGGAGGATCAATATTTAAAAAACAACAGGAGAGATAGCTACGATTTTTGCGACTTATTTCGGGTTTTCCCCCATAAATTATTTTTTGTGTTACAAAAATCACTTTTTGCATCCATCCCAATGTCTCATTTTACGTTTTAAAGAAGATCTAGTCCTAACTAGCCAAGCCGATTTCGGAAATTTTGGTTAATAGAATTAGTAGGTCAACCTTGGTAGGTATTTTATCAGTTTTGTTGCCTAAAAAAAATAATACCACCAAAATCGTATCTTATATATTTCTCTAAACCATGGGTTACAAACCATAGTTATTGATTAAATGGTTATTTCTAAAAAGAGTTGGATTGTTTTTTGCAGGAGAATTCCCTGTTAGCATTGGGAATATTGTAATCCAAAGAATTCAGGCTATTGGAGAATATTAACCTAATGCCACTAGGGTGAATTATCCAATTAGAAAGGATGTGACAAATAGTTGGTATAAAACTAAAAAATATTATGAAATCAATTTGGAATGGTACCGTCAGCTTTGGGCTTGTCTCGATTCCCATAAAAATGTATTCCGCATCAGAAGGGCGTACCCTCGATTTAGACATGCTTGATAAACATGACCATGCCCGAATCAGGTACAAACGGGTCAACGAAAATACTGGTGAGGAAGTAGCTTATAAAGACATTGTGAAGGGCTATAAAAAAGACGATGCCTATGTCATTTTAGAAAAAGAGGATTTTGAAAATGCCAACATAAAAAAAAGCAAAACCATTGATATCGAAGAATTTGTAGAAGAAACCGAAGTGGCTGATATGCTTTTTAAAAACCCATACTATCTCGAACCGCAAAAGGAAGGGGGAAAAGCATACAATTTGTTAAGGGATGCATTAAAGAAAACCGGCAAATTAGGTGTCGCAACCTTTGTCATGCGTCAAAAAGAAAATCTCTCACTGATTGGTGTGTATAAAAATGTAATCGTTTTGCATGTTATTCGTTTCGCTGAAGAAATCCGAGACACAAAAGAAATAAAAATCCCAAAATCCAAAACCTCTGATAAGGAAATTGCCATGGCGGAATCCCTTATTGAAAATTATACTGAAAAGTTCAATTTCGAGAAATACAAGGATGTCTATAACGAACAACTGTTGAAGACCATAGAATCTAAATCTACCGGTAAAAAAATCAAGGTAGAAAAAGTGAAAAGTGAACCTACTGTTGCCAAAGATTTGATGGCAAAGCTTAAGGCAAGTCTTGACCAACGAAAAAAGATGGCCTCCTAAATGGGACTCAAAGCGTACCGACAAAAGCGAAGTTTTGAAGACACACCTGAACCTAAAGATGTGCTTGAAAAAAGCAACCAATCCAGGTTTGTCATCCAAAGACATCGTGCCAGTCATTTACATTACGACCTGCGTTTAGAAATGGATGGAGTTCTCAAAAGCTGGGCAGTCCCTAAAGGACCTTCCATGAATCCCCGAGACAAGCGTCTGGCAGTACAAACCGAAGACCACCCCATTGCTTACTTAAGCTTTGAAGGGGTCATTCCAAAAGGCAATTATGGCGCAGGAAAAATGACCATTTGGGATGAGGGGAACTACAAAAATTTACACCCACAAAATTCCCTGTCTTCAGACTATAACACTGGGAAGCTAAAAATCATCTTTCACGGCAGCAAACTCAAGGGACTTTTTACCTTGGTCCGTTCTTCCTCCATGAATAAAAAAGAACAATGGTTACTCATAAAACATGATGATGCATTTGCCACTGACCTGGATTACGATGCCGAAGACTTTACCGATGAGGCATTTTCTATAAAGCCATTCCAAAACCCAAAAAAATTAGACCTTAGGACCCTTGTAAAACCCATGCTCGCCTCTCCGGGGACGAAAATCTTTAACGATAAGGACTGGGTATACGAGTTAAAATATGATGGCTACCGGGCATTGGCTAACATCAATAATGGAAAGGTGGAGCTCTATACACGCAATGGAATTTCTCTCAATGAAAAATTCACTCCTATCCATAAGGAACTAAAAAACATAGCGCATAGGGCAATTCTAGACGGTGAAATAGTTGTGTTGGACGCTGAAGGAATGCCACAATTTAATGCATTGCAAAATTATAATGAAGAGACCACCAAAGGAGTATTGGTATATTATGTATTTGATTTGTTGCATCTCAACGATCACGACACATTGGAACTTCCATTGATAGACCGCAAGCAATTGCTAAAAGAATTAATTCCAGAAGCGTCGCATCTTCACTATTGCGACCACGTTGAAACCATGGGAATAACAATCTATAACCAAGCCGTAGAAATGGGAATGGAAGGTGTCATCGCCAAAAAAGCCAATTCTCGTTACGACCTAAACCTTCGCTCTCCTCACTGGCTAAAGTTCAAAAAAATTGAAAACACAGAAACGATCCTCTGTGGCTATACGCTTTCCAAGAAAAAATCCCGTAAGTTTGCGTCCTTAATTTTAGGGATGGTGGAAGATGGCCAATTGACCTATGTGGGTACTTGTGGTTCCGGTTTTTCAGAAGAACAGCTTAAAGAGTTGTATTACAAGTTTGAAGTACTTAAAACCGAGGAGCCAGTGTTCGATATTCGCAAACACCTCAAAGGCCGTGAAGCGGTATGGTTGATTCCTAAACTGATTTGTGAAGTGAAGTTTTCGGAATGGACTTCATCTAAGGTAATGCGCCACCCAGTTTTTTTAAGGTTGCGTGAGGATAAAAATTTGGACTTAGAACAGCCTCAATTACCATCTAAAAATCCAACTCCTCAAAAAAAGACACCTGATGAAGAATTTGCTTTAAAAGTGGATGGAATCACCCTCCACATCACACATCCTGAAAAGAGCTATTGGCCAGAATCCGGTTATACCAAATACGATTTGTTAGATTATTATATTCAGATGTCTGACATCATCCTACCCTACCTCGTAGACCGTCCTGAAAGCTTGCATCGACATCCCAATGGCATCCATGGCGAATCCTTTTACCAGAAAGACAATGAGCATTTGCCTGACTGGACAGATACCCATACCATTTATTCAACATCTTCTGACAAAGACATCAATTACGTATTATGTCAAAACAAGGCCACCTTGCTGTATTTAAATAACCTAGGATGCATCGAACTTCATCCCTGGCATTCCACCATTTATCAATTGGATCATCCTGATTATGCTATCATCGATTTAGACCCCTCAGACGAGAACACATTCGAACAGATAATTGAAACGGCATTGGTAGCGAATGACATTTTAAAGTTGGCAAGTATTGAGGGCTTTTGCAAAACCTCTGGCGCATCAGGATTACATATTTATCTTCCCATGGGAGGAAAATACACCTATGAAGAAGCACGAGATTTCACCAAATTACTTTGCTATTATATCCAGGAAAAACTTCCAAAACTGACCACTTTGGAACGCTCGCTCAAAAAGAGGGGGCCGAAAATATATTTGGATTACCTACAGAACCGAAAAGGCCAAACCATCGTTGCGCCTTACAGTTTAAGGCCTCAGCTTCATGCTACAGTATCAATGCCATTGCTCTGGTCAGAAGTTAAAACCGGATTAAAAATTACCGACTACACCATAAAAACAGTTCCAAACATCATGGCTGAAAGGAAAGATAGTTTCAAAGCTGTCTTAGGCAAAGCCATTGATATGGGCAAAGCCATCGAACACCTAAACAATTTAAGTTGACCTTAGAGGTCCAATTACGGGCTTCCTGACCCATTCCCATTCCCATTCCCATTGATTTTTAAGTTCCTTTTCATTAGCATCCTGATTTCGGGCCAATTGAATATTAAACCCGAAATATGCAATAGACAATCTATTACGTGCTGAAATCGCTTCAAAATACCCAATCGTTGCTGTTTTCAATTTCACCATAGCGGTGCTATGCTAAAATCTCCAAACAGCCGATTTTCTTGCGATTGCAACACTTCCCGTAAACACGGGACAGGCTTCACCCCTGACTATTGTCAGGACGGAGAAATCCTATTACATAATCCGGGTTAAAAAATCGGCTCCAGTAAGTCTCGAGGAGGCTAAAAGGGGATAAATCCGGAGGAATCCTCAAAAAAGTGAGACTTCCATAGCCTTTCCCCCTACAGTTACCCACCTAAAAGGATTTGCAGTGACGGTTTGCCTGTTTCAACTCATGACTATTGTTTATTTTATGATAGATCGAAAGAATTAGATGGAATTGAACATTATCATTTCCCTGATCTATTGGAAAAAAGTATCACCTGGAAAAAAAAACCGACCAAGGGATGACCGATGCATGGCCTTAAAACAAGATTAAACAATTGATTAAAAGCAATTTAATTGTTATATTATTAGAATTTTAAACTACTATCTCTTTAAAAGGAAAACCCAAAAGACTTTATTTCACTTAAAATAACCGAACCAAATATGCCCTTTATTAAATATGCATTTACCCTAGCAATAGTATTTTTCGAATTGGGCTTCGTTGAGGCCCAGACTAAAATTGGTCTGTTTGACAATCATTTGGACATTGGAGCTGTCAAAAATGAAGGGTTTGCCCAATATCAGAAAAACGATCAAACCTATACGATTGGAGGCAGTGGTGAAAACATGTGGTTCGACAAAGATGAATTCCAATACCTGTGGACCACAATTCAGGGTGATTTTATTGTAAGGGCAGAGGTTGCGTTTTTGGGAAAGGGTGTCGACCCTCACCGAAAAGCAGGGTGGATTATAAAAAATGACTTGAATACGGACACTCCTCATGTCAACGCATCTGTTCATGGGGATGGACTGGCCGCTTTACAATACCGAAGTACCATCAAGGGGGTTACAGAGGAAAATGTTTCCACCGATAGTCTTCCTGATGTTATCCAGTTGGAGAGGAGAGGAAGTACTTTTATAATGTCAACGGCGAAGTTTGGGCAACCCTTTCGTGAGGTCAAGACAACCAATACAAGTATTAAAAATCAGGTTTATATTGGCCTATATGTATGTGCTCACAATGCTGATATAGTTGAAGTAGTTAAATTTAGAAATGTCAGAATCATACGTCCTGCAACCTCTGATTTCAAACCTTATCGAGATTATATTGGAAGCAATCTTGAAGTAATAGAGGTATCAACAGGGCACCGGAAAATCCTACATAGCACGACGAATGCTATACAAGCTCCAAATTGGACTCCAGATGGGACCCATTTAATATACAACGGAGGTGGCCTCCTTTACAAATACCATATCAGCGAAGGAAAAATAAGTCCATTCAATACGGGTTTTGCTATGAAAAACAACAATGACCATGTGTTGACTTTCGATGGCAGTTTAATGGGCATTAGCAATCACAATGAAGAAGACAACAATCAATCTACCCTGTATTACCTACCCTCAGAGGGAGACTCTATTCCCGTTAGGGTGACACCATCAGGGGCAGGGGATTCTTATTTACATGGTTGGTCGCCGGACAATAAAAAAATGATTTTCACAGGGCATAGAAAAGGGCAATATGACATTTACACTACCGAAATCAAAACAGGTATAGAACAACAATTGACAGACCAAAAAACTTTAGATGATGGTGCAGAATACAGTCCTGATGGGGAATATATTTTCTTCAATTCTGTAAGATCTGGTAAAATGAAACTTTGGAGAATGGATACCGATGGAGGAAACCAAGTTCAATTGACAGGTGACGAATACAATGATTGGTTTCCTCATGTAAGCCCTGATCAAAAATGGATTGTATTTATTTCTTTCCCAAAAGACATTGATCCCAACGACCATCCTTTTTACAAACAATGCTACTTAAGAATCATGCCTTTCAAGGGAGGTACGCCCAAAATTATCGGGTATATATATGGTGGGCAGGGATCGATAAACGTACCTAGTTGGTCTCCTGATAGCAAGTCATTTTCTTTTGTCACCAATACCAGGCTTTAAAAAGTCTTTACCTCGACTCGAATGATACCATAGACTATCTATCAACTGCTGAAACCCTTAATAAGGAAAAAGATCTTTGTCATTATCATCGCTTTTGGAATAATTGCTTGCCAACCTACCTCCGAAACCAATAATTGAGAAAGGACAGGAAGCTATAGCGGTACATTTAAATCTGGTGATTTTTCAGATGAGATTCTCTTGGAAATAGAAGGTGACATCTACAATATTTCGGTGTTCTTCACAAGTTTAGCGCAAAATGCCAATAGGATCCCTTTTAAAGGTGTTGAAACCAAAGGAGATTCGATAAACTTCAGGCTTCAAAGCGATTTTTATATCTACAGTTTCAGGAATAAATGGGCTGACAATTACAGTAAACTTCAAGGCTCCCTTTCTGTCGACACTGTCACAACCGAATACATCCTGGAAAAGAAACTTTTGGACCACAAGAGTGCGCCTTTAAATGAAGAAATAAACTTTCAATCCAATGGAACAAAGCTATATGGAACCATTTGGTATCCCGAAACAATACGCAATAAAGGATTAGTGATTGTAACTTCTTCTGGAAATGCCGACAGAAGTGCTTCAAGGGCTGTAGCCATCCTCTTTTCACAAATGGGATTTACTACTTTCCACTATGAAAAAAGAGGCACTGGAAATTCTGGAGGCAATTGGGAAGTGGCAACAATGAAAGAACTCTTGGCAGACGACATTAAGGCTATAAGCTATTTTTGTGAAAAAACTGGAATACCACTTAAGGAAATAGGAATAAAAGGGAGTAGTCAAGGGGTTACCAAAATACCTTATATTTTGAATGGTTTAGCAAATCTGTCGTATGGAATTGTCGTAAGTTGCCCAGGAGTGACCCTTTTAGACAGCGATTTGAACTATTGGAAAAATAGAAATGCCTAAGCTCTAGGAGATGACTTAGATGAAGCAAGTGCATTGCAACGCAAGGTTTTCGAATTTATCGCTGGAAAACTTTCAAGAACAGATTTAGAAGGGGCGCTAAATACTGAGAAATCAAAATCTTGGTTGGACAAATTTTGGGTGTCAAATTTAGATGAGGTACAAACCGATGAAAAACTCAATTTTACTCCTATCCCGTACTTTGAAAGGATCAAACAACCTGTTCTAATCCTTCAAGGAACAATGGATGAAATCATTCCTACCAATAGTCATGAATTTATCTTCAATGCACTTGCGAAATCCAATAGTGATAAATTTGAAATCATTTTATTAGTGGGGGCTTCCCATTCAATGGACTATATTGGCAAAAGCAACTTCCCTTACTGGTCAAAATTGCATCCTGATTATTTAAAAACAGTTCAGGGACAGATAAAAACTGTAGCTAATTAATCGGTAATACCCACCTTGCTGGACAAAATATTGGCTCTATCTGCAATAACAACCTCCCTTGCAAAAGTCGCCTATCTTTCAAGTCTAAGAAAACCAGGCCTGCTTGATATCAAATATTATTACCTTACCAAATTTATAACCTATTCCACTGGCTACTCCACAGTATTGGCTAGCATGTATTTGAACATTATTTATCCTTAAATCCGCACAAACCGTATAAAGAAATATTAGTGGCTATGCGTTTAATACCAAATAGATTCGCTTACAATCCGATAATCAGTGCTTAAAAACCACTATTTCACACAGTACTCATTGTTTGCAATAATAAAAATAAGCCCTTATGAAAAATTCAATAAAAATGATTGTAGGAATTTTTCTCTTCTCCTTGACAGCTATGTCCTGTACGGAACTTGAATTGGAAAAGGATGTCCCAAATTGCATCAAGCAAAAAATAAGAAAGATCCAGAGAGAAGACGTTCAAAATCCTCCAGCAAGTGTTTGGGAATGGAAAGATGGCAATAAAACTTATTACTATATTACTTCAGACTGTTGTGACCAGTTCAACTATTTGTATGATGACAATTGCAATGAAATCTGCGCTCCAGACGGTGGATTTACAGGTACAGGAGATGGCAATTGCCCTGACTTTAACGCACAAATAGAAAAAACACTGGTTTGGAAAGACGACAGAAATTAAATTGAGAAAATTATTGTAAGTTGGAGAAATGGAGGGCAGGAGAACCATCAGGTGCCTAACTATGCCATTTTACATCTTTGGCCAAAAATTTCTTTTGCACATTTGCACTGGTTAAAAACCAAAATAGTACAAGCTTAAAATTTTATGAGACACTTATACTTAACTATTTTAGCGGCGGCTTTCCTTATGACAAGCTCCCTATCATCCTGCAAACAAAAAAACAAAGCTGATGACAAAATATTAACAGAGAAAGAACAAAGCTTAGGGCAAAAAGATATTATTCCGAGAAGCGATAAGCAGACAACTACCAACACCATTTCAAACGAACTTTCCTTTCTAAATACATTCGACAAGAAATATCCCTACGAGATTAAACTTTTAGACAAGCCAGTAATAAAAAGACGACTAGAAGAAATGCTCGGCCCTCAATATGCTTTTGTAAAAAGCATTTGGGAAGTAGAAACACCCATTGCCATTACTAATGGAATATTTTATGCTTGGGGAATGAAAGCACATAGCGGAGGTGACCCAGGCGCTGTTCTTATGGCAGACCTAAATAAAAATGTATTGTATGTGGGCATAAGAAAAAACAAAGACGAAAAATTTTATTCGGAAGATGGATCTATGGTTCCACAAAAAATGCAAGAATGGGCCGATGAACAATAACCGCTACCTGCAGTTTTGGAATTGATTTCAAAGTACATTTATATGAGGGCACAGCATTTTTTTTCTAGATCCCTTATTGGATTTGTTGCGCCAACTAGTCTTTGAAATCGCATCTTTGACCTAACTTTTCATTTGCTCCACAGCCTTCCTTAAAGAGGAAAAATATATACAATGTAATGCCAACATTAGCCTGTATGCGAAAATATTCGGTTTGAATTAATTAAATTAGGCATTCAAACGCCAAAAAAAACCATACATGAAGGTTCGAAGCAACCTTAGAAAACTAATTATAACTATTAAAACATAAGATATGAAAAAGGTATTGTTCTTAACTGGAGATTATACAGAGGACTATGAAACCATGGTTCCTTTCCAAATGCTTGAAATGGTAGGTTATACGGTACACACCGTATGTCCGGACAAAAAAAAGGGCGACATTGTAAAAACTGCCATTCATGATTTTGAAGGTGACCAAACTTATTCTGAAAAGCCGGGGCATAATTTTGTTTTAAATTACAGCTTTGCTGATGTAAAAGTTGGCGATTATGATGGCTTGGTAATTGCAGGCGGAAGAGCACCGGAGTATTTAAGATTAAATGGTAAATTAATCGAAATGGTCCAACATTTTTTCGAAGCTGACAAGCCAGTTGCTGCCATATGCCATGGTATTCAGATTTTAACTACCGCAGGCGTTGTGAAAGGCAAAAAATTAACCGCTTACCCAGCTGTTGGTCCTGAAGTAACCTTAGCAGGTGGAGAATTCCAGGATATCCCGGCAGACCAAGCTTTTGTTGATGGCAACCTTGTGACCTCACCAGCCTGGCCAGGTCACCCAAGTTTTATCAGGGAATTCCTGAAAATTATGGGAACTAAGATTGAGATTTAATCTCTTCTACCAAAAAAGGTAAAGGCTGTTGTTAGGCCCTTACCTTTTTTGGACTTTTATCTCACTCGCTTTTCATCAATAATTGGTTTGATTGGGCCTTTTTCATTTTCAAGATCAGAAAATTTTTCATTTTTCCCCTCGGTGTTTTTGTCAATCTCCTCCTCAATTGGGAGACATTGCCTCAAGAGAGGCCTAAGTTAAGGATGCCATTTAACCAGCTTCACTTTTTTAACATACTCAATAAACGAATGTCAGTAAACCCTATCTGAAAAACCAATTTGCACACTTCAACAAGTCTCTGTATATTGAATGATTCACCGTCATTAATTACCTATTTTAAGGAAATTAATTTTAAATAGCAGTGCATCTTCCAACTTCGCGAAATTATAATTTGAATTTAAATATTTGCTTTCACTGTATATAGTAAAGTATTTAAACAACAGATATGGCAGTTACTGAATTAATAATTGTTCAATTTATTTTTGGAATTGAAACATAATGGTGAATAATTTAGCAAAAACAATTACCTCTTCCTTTTAATAGAAACCCAATATGTTGGTAACAAAGAGCATAAGTTTTAGTAGAATGTTAAAATTATCTTGGCATCATATATTGTGGTTATCAATGTTGATGGGCTTGGTGGCATCTCTATATCATTTTGATCTCATTAAAATTTATATTCCTTGGCTTCCGGTTTCTGTTATAGGCACTGCAGTTGCGTTTTATGTAGGGTTTAAAAACAACCAAGCCTATGACCGGATGTGGGAAGCCCGTAAAATCTGGGGAGGGATTGTCAATGAAAGTAGATCATGGGGAATGATGGTAGATGGACTTATTACCAATTTCATTTCAAAACAACCAATTGAGGAAGACATTAAGACAATCAAAAAGAGACTCTTTTACCGCCATATTGCATGGCTGTATGCCCATAGAAGTCAATTGCTGATCCCTACTGAATGGGAGCATATCAGCCAAACGGGCTCTGTAGGAAGACAAGCCGTTTATTTGAGGAAACAATTTGGAATAGGTTTGGTGGACGATGAAATAACCCGTACAGAACTGAAACAATTTTTATCCTCCGAGGAATACGAACGATTAATAAACAAAGCAAATACAGCCACCCAAATAATCAATGAACAATCCCGAGAATTAACTTCCCTAAGGGAGAAAGGAATTATTAATGATTTTCAGCACATGCAATTGGAAGGTGTCCTGAGAAGTTTTTACACCTTACAGGGCAAAAATGAGCGCATCAAAAAATTTCCTTTACCAAGACAATACGCCAATATAAGTAGGTATTTTGTTGGGATTTTTATTATGCTACTCCCTTTTAGTATGATACCGGAGCTACTTAATTTAAGCAATTGGGGTGTTTGGCTTTCCATTCCGATCAGTGCTTTGATTGGTTGGGTATACGTAATGATGGAGATCACCGGGGATTATTCAGAAAACCCTTTTCAAGGCATGTCCAATGATATCCCAATGTTGTCCCTATGCAGAACGATAGAAATAGATTTAAGAGAAATGCTGGGAGAGACTGAGCTTCCTCCAGCCATTCAATCAAAAAATGGGGTACTTATGTAACCCTTAGACAACAGGCATTCATCTCAAAAATTGAAACAAAACCTAACCCAAGATAAGCTATCCGAACTCTCAGGAATAAGCTTGAGAACCTTACAAAGAATTGAGAAAAATGAAGGTTCCCTAAAAATACCATTCATTAAATAAGGCAAATCTCCAATCCAGTGAGTAGATTTAAGAATAAACTTATGGCTCATGTTTTAGATCACCAAATTTTCAGGCGGTCCTTGATAGAACGTTTCTAATTACTTGGATATTAGCGTTGTTCCTCCCTCAGGGTTACTTATAAAAAAATAGTAAAAATTGTCATACATCATTTATCAACAAATGCCACTAAAATATTTACTAATACCTGCCACATTTGCCCTATTCACACACTGTGCTGAAAAATCTACATCTGATTATACAATTGAAGCTTCTTTTGCCTCCACCGCTCCTGAGATTGATGGTAAAGCGAACGATCCCATTTGGCAGCAGGCCAAACCAATACGCCTGAAAAATAATCGTACTGGAAAGGAAGTCCAGGAATCAGCGCTACAGACACATGTCAAGGCATCCTACGATGACAAAAACTTGTACTTCTTGTTTGAATGCAAGGATCCCGATATTTGGGCAGAATTCACCCAGCGAGACGAATACTTATGGAAAGAAGAAGTCGTTGAGGTTTTCATTGACGTAGATGATGAGCCTGAAACCTATGTGGAAATAGAAGTCTCTCCTGCCAATATCCTATTCGACAGTTATATTGTCGATCCTGAAAATATTGATGTGCCAGCAACAGCCAAATTCAACTTGCCAGGTATTCGAACAGGTGTAACTGTACAAGGAACGCTTAACAAGCGTGAAGACAAAGACGACGGCTGGACCGTAGAAATGGCCATTCCCTTTGAAGATTTAGCCAATGCAACTACTGAGAGAGTAGGTCCTGAGACTGAAATTAGGCTTAACTTTTTTCGATTGGATAAAAACCAGGGCAAAGAATTTGCGTCTTATGCTTGGTCCCCCACGGGGAAAAGCTTCCATAAACCATCTGTTTTTGGGAAACTTGTATTTAAGTAGCGCCGCTTTGGTAAGCTCCAAACAAGGAAGCTTTTCTACTATTAGATTTAACACACAAAAAGTTAGGCTACATTTTTTTACAGTAAATATTTACGAACATTAGATTAATTTTCATCCTTTTCTTTATGTTTGTAATCTAAGTACTTTTACGTTCACACAATTTTGTGCTGTTTTTCAACAAAGTGCCATGCAATTTTTACGGAAATAACTTACTCATTTATTACACATTAAAAATCCATTTTCCTTTTTTTAAAGTTTAATTTTTTTTCAATTATGAGAATAACAAGACTACTGGCTGCAGCAATTTGCTGTTTTTTCGCTACCACCTACCTGGTTTTTAGTCAGGATGTAAGCCAGGACTACATCATCAATCAAGAAGGCCATAAAATATATGGTACGATCAAAAAATCATTTGATTTTAACACGATCACATATATCCCTTTCGTTTCGAATGAAGGAGTAAAAACAAAGTATTATCCCGATGACATTCAAGGGTTTGGCTTGTCAAATGGAAGAAAGTTCATGAGTAGATATATACCAGATAAGGAAGAAGATGGAATGGTATTTTTTCAAATTATTATAAAAGGAAAGGTTAACCTTTTGAGCTATAAAAATCAATATTATATAGAAAATGAAGACTATTTTTTGGAGTTACATATGGTTTCTGAAAAAAAAGATCTACAAGGAAATTTGATACGTGCCAAAGACAGAGAGTACATGGGATATTTAAGTTACATGCTTTTTGGGCCATGTGGTAATAGACTTCAGGAGAAGATTGCTTCAACAAATCTATCTGAACATGAATTGATATCTACATTTAAACTTTACTATGATTGTGAACAGGAACCCTACGAACTGAATGTAAAAAACTTACCTTTTGTGAGAGCCTCCATTATAGCAGGTGCTGGCATTTCCTTTACACAATCCAACCTTACAGAAGACTCCTTTGATGAAATCCCTCATGTATTTGACCCCCAATACACCCCATATATTAACCTTGGAGTAAAGCTGGATCATTGGAGAAGGTTGCCTCGTTTTGCTTTTGACACAGGCATAGGTTATACAAAAAGGGATGGTGTAATTAATATGGAATTGTTCAAACCAAACCAGAGATATTCCGCTACTGAAGAATATTCCAGATCAAGTTTTATTGTGCCCATATTCATCAATTATCTAGCTTACAGGTCCAAAAACAACGAGTTCTATCTTGGTGCAGGAGCTGTTATTAGGACCAATACATTGGAGAGCAAGTTTAGTATAGTGGACCATAAAATCACCTATGAGCCGGTTACAGTAAGGCTCTATGAAGAATCCGTTTTAACTTACTCATCCTCCAAATTGTCGCCTGCAATAAAACTAGGTATTAACTTTTTGTACAACCGACGTTTCGGCATTGTATCAGAGTTTCAATTGGAGCATATCTCAAAGGAATACACGATTGATCTAAGTAGTCGTCAATCTTACTACAATTCCCTTGTTGCATCTTACATGATAGGTTTTAGGTTATGAAAAGACATATTATTTTTATCGCACTACTTGTGTTCTCCTTTTTAAATGCCTGTGATCAGGAGGAACTTTCTCCGAGAACCAATCCTCGGTTTAGTATAGCCTATATCCAAGAATTGGATGATAGTGGAGCTGAATTTGTTTCCAATATTTACGATTTTGGAAGCGATGAAATCACAGAATATGGCTTCTTATATAGCCTTAATAGCTATCCTACCTTAAGCAATTCTGAAATAATTTCACAGCAAGGAAAACCTGAAAAAGAGTTTACCTTAAAAGCCAAGCATTCCTTGGTAAAAGGTAAAGTTTATGCCGTGGTAGCCTATATTCAAACTACTTCAGAAAGAGTTTATTCAGAACCATTTGGATTTGTAAGTCAGGGGGCTCCAGGTTTTATATTTGAAAGATTCGAATATAAATCACCTGTTTTTCACGGAGACACCATCACTGTATGGGGCAGTAACATGAGCCAACTCCATGAAAGTTACGCTGTGAATTTCCAAGACAAAGAAGCCACAATTGTCAATATTGAAGAAAACGCATTCAAATTTATTGTCCCTGAATTTTCTAATTTCAATAATGGGGAAAATGGTCCTGATTCTTTTAACATTACTCTTCAGGTTTTGGATAAAAAGCTAGACATGAATGCAATTTTTCCTTTCCAAAATGCCGAATTCGAAGAAAGAGACACTCAATTTATCGATTATGGAGGCAGTGTTGAAATACTTGGCAAGTATTTGCAAGACATAAATTTGAAAATAGTTACTAGCCCAGATGTTCCGGAGAGAATTTACGGAAGCAATGTCTCCATAGAATCTGCAGAAAACAATAAGATAGTATTTACACCCAACCCAAAATACGCAGGCATTAACAATAACCTGACGCTTGAAATTCGTGGCAAGTTATATGCTATGGGAACTGATTTCTTTGCTTTCAATCCACCAGAAATAAACTCCAATCAGCACCTTTTGATACAACCATTTGAGAACTTCACAATAAAAGGACATAATTTTAATACTGCCGCCGCTAGAACTCATAAAGCTATTGTCAATGGACATCCAGTATCTTTAGAAGGATTTACTACAGATGCTGAGTCATTGACTTTTCGTATTGCTGATTTGGAAAGCTTTTACATGCGAACAAACAACGTGATGAAGATTAAAACTTTTGATCAGTTTTCTGAAGAGACTATTACTTTTGAATTTACAAATCCAGATTTTCCTTACATGCAGAATCCCTATGCAACCACTAAACCATCGGGTTATTGGAATTGGAAAAATATGGTAGGTTATGGGGAGAAAGGTTATGCCTTAGGCAATCACAATATTTTCGAATTTGATATTGATCAGAAAAGTGTCCATTCAATTCACCAATTACCAAATGAGATCAGCCAACTTCAGTTTACATTTGGAGTATTGCATGGTGAAAAATGGTATATAGGTGGGGGTATTAATGCAATTAGCAATACCGTAAACCAATCCTTTTTTGTTTTTAATTTGCGAACAAAAGATTTAAGAAGACTTCCTGATCTTCCTTTTTACGAAAAGGAATCCGTACTGGCACATGCCTTCAACGGGTATCTTTATTTTGAAGGTGGTATCGTCATGGAAACCGGTAATGATCATAAAAACAGGTACAAATTTAATTTGCAAACAGAAGAATGGATCAGGTTACCAGACAAAGAATTTGGTCGTGAATATATAGGAAGAACCATTGCTTTTGAGCACAAAGAGAAACAATTTGCATTAGGAGACCCTGATGGAAGTCTAGTAGGACATTTTGGGCTTTTTGAATTTGATCCTATTAGAGAACGCTGGAAACTACTTAAACAATTTGATGGATTGAACTATTCAAGCATAAAAACAGACCAAGTTTTTATACTTGGAAATAACGCATATTTGTTGGGGAGCAGTATGCGTGTTCTGAATCTGGGAAATTACGAGATTCGACAAGTCACCAATTTTGCTTTTTCTGATTTACTAAATTATAATTATTACCGAAATATGGCATTCATGAGTAGAGGGGATATTTATATTTTAGACCGTGACAGTCACCTTTGGGAAATTGACTTAGAAAAACTGACATATTGATAGGGATAAAATGGGGCATTAAAAGAAGCCCCTCTTCTTTTAATAAAACCCAATATCATAGGACTAAATATTGGCGCAAAATTCTTAAATTAAATTTTGGTTATTGAAAAGCAGATATGCCCTATTTGATGGACAAAAAACCTTGATAATACCAGCACAAAATCTCAGGGCGAATTAGTCAATATTGAATCGTGTGAAAATCAGATCCCCTATGAAATTAAGCATTCTATCAATCCTTTTCTTATTTGTCACAAACGCATTTGCTCAAAACGATCCCGCATGGGACAATACCCAGATTGAAAACTGGCCGGAGGAATGTACGAGAATAATGATTCCTTCTACTTTAGATGGAGAAAATCAAGCCGCAATTTTTTACGCTGCAAAGCAAAAAAATAGACCTTTGATTGTCAGCCTACATACATGGAGCGCGAATTACGAACAGGAAGACGTACTGGTTAATGAGAGCATAATAAAGGATTACAACTACATTCATCCTGATTTTAGAGGGCCAAACAAAAATTTTAAAGCTTGTGGTAGTGAATATGTAATTCAGGACATCGAAGATGCCATAGCCTATGCGATAGAAAATGGCAATGCAGACCCTAACAATATTCATGTAATCGGCACAAGCGGAGGCGGATATGCCACCTTGCTTACCTATATGAACACCAAATATCCTGTAAAGACCTTTTCGGCTTGGGTACCCTTGTCGGATTTGAAAAAGTGGTTTTACGAGTCAGAAGGTAGAGGAAACAAGTATTCAATTGACATTGCCGCCTCAACGGTAAAGGAGGAAGACTTTGATAGAGAAAACTATTATTTAGGTGAGGAAGAGGCTGAAAAACGTTCTCCTATTTACATGAAAACACCTATAGAAAAACGCAAAAACAGCAAACTCTATATTTATGCTGGGATTCATGATGGATATACCGGATCAGTACCAATTACGCAATCTCTGAATTTCTACAATAAGGTAGTTGCGGATTATGATGCATTGGAGAAGAAGGCAATCATTCCTCAGGAAGACATTATAGAAATGCTTGCTTCTAGGAATTTTGTAGCCACTGATAAAGACAGCATTGCTGACAGGTTAATCCATTATCAAAAATCTTACAAGGATTTAATTAAACTTACCATTTTTGAAGGCACTCATGAATGCCTTAAAAGTGTGGCTTTAGATCAGGTGGATACAGACAAGGTATTGGTAATTGGAGACTCAAATGGCGCCAAAGAAAATGGCTGGGTGGATCAATTGAAGAAAACCTACTTTGAAGATTTTATTTACAACACCAGCATCTCCGGAAACACCATTGGATTTAATAATAATGACCAGAAAAAGCTCAATACATTACTTAATGTGGATCGGTACATGAATGAGGCAGATCAAAACCTACATGGTTTGGACAAGGTTGTGATTATGCTTGGGACCAATGATTGTAAAGCAGTATTTGCACCGAGAAAAGAAGAAATCCCAGCAAAAATGGCCACATTATTACAGAAGGTAAAAACTCATCCTGTATATGTCAAATACAAACCAGAAATTTATGTGATTTCCCCACCACCCTGTGGAGAAGATGCCATTATGAAAGAAAAATACCATGGATCTTCCGAAAGAGTAAAATGGTTGGTTCCTGAACTTAAAAGGGTAGCTGAATTGAATGGTAGCAGATACATTGATATTCATACTACTCTATCACCTCAATGGGATTCGTTAGCAAAAGATGGGATTCACCCTGAAGAAAACGGTCAGATTATGATGTCGAAAATAATACAGGAGCAGATCAATTAAACCCTGAACAGTTGTCTATCTACTTCTTGGCGTTTTTGGTCAGGCAATCGTATAATACAAAAGGAAAGCTTTATTTCTCTTTCACCTTATTAGCTAGTTAATTAACTAGTTAAATCCGAAAAATTGGTAAGGTTAAAGAAATGGACAGTAAACTTTTAATAGCCACAATCACTGAGGATATTAAAGAAGGCTGTCAACCAATTATGGCAATAGGCATAGCCAGTGATATATGTACTGGTGTGGTGGATAATTTGGCTGAGAACTCCATTATTTTTAAAAAACATGATTTGGATGGTGCTTATGTAGCACCGTTGCAGTGGTACGGAAAATCAATCATTTATCCGAAGGGAGGAGAGGCAGACTCTACTGTATTGGACCCTCACAAATGGTTGTATAGTCCATTGGAAGCGGGTTGTACATTGGTGAAGAATCCTCAGCATTTAATTGACACCTATAGTTCTCATCCTGAATACTACGTTTTCGGCAAGGATGAAGAAGAAAAAATGCAAAATTTCTGTGAATAGGTACTTCAAAACTCCGGTGGATTTAGGGCTTTAAAAGTTTGGTTAGCCTTTCAACCCGAAATATGCAATAGACAATCTTTTACGTGCTGAAATCGCTTCAAAATACCCAATCGTTGCTGTTTTCAATTCCACCATAGCGGTGCTATGCTAAAATCCTCAAACAGCCTGATTTTCTTGCGATTGCAACACTTCCCGTAAACACGGGACAGGCTTCACCCCTGACTATTGTCAGGACGGAGAAATCCTATTACATAATCCGGGTTCAACAAGCCAGTCGAAGTGGTTACGAAAAACTCATCAGTGAAAACATAGAGCTTTCAGAAGCTTTATTTGACCTCGTTGACAAACACCCTGAATTTGAGGCTGTTTGCCAAAACTTAAGCATTACTACATTTCGATATATTCCATTAAACACGAATGAAAATAACCTTTACTTAAATACACTTAATGAAGAATTATTGAATAGCTTACAGGCTGGTGGAGAAGTTTTTTTGTCAAATGCAATTGTCAATAAAAACTACTGCTTAAGGGCTTGCATTGTCAATTTTAGAACTTCCTTAAATGACATTAAAGAAATCATTGAAATAATAATTAAAGAGGCAAGAAAAACGCACCTTAAGCTAATCAACCAAAAGAAATAATTGGTCTCCAAACAATTTATTAATTCAAAATCTACCTGAACCAAGTCTACGGAAAGCATCCTGAGTTAAACCAACTCTTTTAGCTACTAAGCGATATTATTTACAATTAATCTGAATTCAATATTTATTATTTTGCACCCAATAAATTATAATCCCTTAGGATGCAATTGGCTTATTAAAAATTGAAAACCAGACATTTAAGATAACATTTTAGTGTTTAATCTGTTTCACTAGAGTACACTGCTTGGATTTAATCAACCTACGCTGCACGATTTACAATGTCGCTTCGTTTTTTTATATAAATTGTATTAGTAATTGATCACCTTTAAACTATGGAAAAATCCAGCAAATTAATAGGCTTAAAAGCCGCTAACGATATTCCAGCGTTACTGGCCTATTGGGATAAGAATGAGATTTGTCGATTTGCCAACTCCACCTATTTAGATTGGTACGGGAAATCTCAGGAGGAGATGATTAATAAAATGTCCAAGAAGGAATTGTTAGGAGAGAAATACAAGGAACATTCCCACTATATTAAAGAAGTGCTTAAAGGCAACCTACAAAGTTTTGATCTTGAGATAAGTACACCTAAAGGAGAGTTACGGCATTCGCATGCTACCTATACACCAGATATAGAAAACGGAAAAGTAATTGGTTTTACAGCCCACATTACAAATATAACAACCAGAAAAAACCTAGAAGCTTCTTATATAAAGTCTGAGAAGTTATTAAAAAATTTATTGGAATCTGCCCCTGATGCTATTGTGATAGTCGATAGCACAGGAACAATCCAAATCGTCAATCATCAAGCCGAAAATATATTTGGCTACTCAAAACCCGAGATGATAGGTGAGGAGATTGAATTGTTAATTCCAGGGGGACATAAATCAAAGCACAAAACCCATATTAAAAAATACTTTGATTCTGCCTCTATCAGACAAATGGGGGATGGAATAAAATTATATGGTAAACGAAAGAATGGTGAAAAGTTTCGTGTTGAAGTAAGTCTAAGTCCTACCCAAACAGATGATGGAATTCTGGTAATGGCCGCAGTGAGGGACATTACAGACCGGGTAAGAATGGAAACAGAACTGGAAGAAAGCTATAAACGTAACAGCATATTTATCCAGCAAGCACCTAATGCCATAGCCATGTTTGACATGGATATGCGTTATATGGCTGCTTCCCATAAATGGATTGAAGATTATAATTTAAAAGGCAGAGAAATCATAGGTCATTCCCACTATGAAATATTTCCTGAAATTGGAGATGAGTGGAAGCAGAAACATCAACGCTGTCTTAGGGGAGAAATTAACCAATGCGATGAGGCACCCTTTGATCGGGAGGATGGAACCCGGCAGTGGTTAACATGGGACGTACGTCCTTGGTACAAATCAGAAGGCGTTATTGGTGGTCTTTTGATTTACACCGCTGACATAACGGATATAAAAGAAAAAGACCAAGAGAAAACGCGAATAGAAGAGATATTGGAAAGAACCAATTCAGTCGCTCGAATAGGAACATGGGAATTACAAATAAATGAAGGAAAAGTAATCTGGAGCAAAATTACTCGAGAGATACATGAAGTCTCAGAGGATTTTGAGCCTGATTTAGCTACCGGTATTAATTTTTATAAAGAAGGGTATAGTAGGGACACTATAACAAAACTAGTTACAGACTCTATTTCGAATAACACTTCCTATGATGTAGAAATAGAACTAATTACTGCTAAAGGAAATGAGACTTGGGTGCGTGTTATAGGTCAATCAGAGTTTGTCGATGGCAAATGCAAGCGCCACTATGGCGTCTTTCAAGACATTACCCCTATAAAAAATACGGAATTAAAAATAAACCGGGTAAACAATGAATTGAGGGCAATCCTAAACTCCGCTTCAGTATCCATCATCGGAACTGACAAGAAAGGCCTGATTACTCATTTCAATAAAGGGGCAGAGCAAATGCTTCAGTATTCCAGATCGGAACTGGTAGAAAAACATACACCCGCAATTTTTCATGTTAAAGAGGAAATAATAAAACGTGGAGAAGAGTTATCAGCTCAAATGGGTTATGAGGTTGAAGGTTTTGATGTTTTTGTACAAAGCACAATCCACAAAGAGGAAGACACTCGTGAGTGGACCTATGTACGAAAAGATGGAACAAAACTGATAGTGCTCTTGGTATTGACAGCAATCAAGGATCACTTGGGGAATATATTTGGTTTTCTGGGAATTGCTACCGACATCACCGAACGTGTAGAAAATCAACAAAAACTAAAAGAAGCCAAAGAAGACCTTGAGGTGCTGACAGAAAAACTCACCTCTCAGAACATGCAACTTGCCAATTTTGCCCATATTACCTCACATAACTTAAGAGCACCTGTAAGCAATCTAAACGCCCTTCTACAATTCTATCATTCTAGCGAAGATCAGGAGATGAAAGAAGAAATCATTGGTAATTTCGAGGTAGTTAGTAATCACCTGACTCAGACCCTTGACACGCTAGTAGATCTGTTAAAAATTCAGGACGAAGGCTCTAAGGAGCTGGAAATTTTGTATTTCGATGAGATATTTGAAAAGACCAAGGAGATGTTGGTTGGCCACATTATGGAGTCAGACGCTCAAGTGACGGCTGATTTTTCAAAAGCTCCCAAAATCACTTACAACCGTGTATTTTTAGAAAGTATTTTTCTAAACTTAATAGGCAATGCCATCAAGTATCGTTCTCCGGACAGACCTCCGGTTATTAAATTAGAAACAGACCTTAAGTACAACCGCATTGTATTTACTATTTCCGACAATGGCCTAGGCATTGACTTAAAGAGTCATAGCAAAGAGTTATTTGGCCTTCACAAAACTTTCCACAAGCATGCAGAATCCAAAGGCATAGGCTTGTTTCTCACAAAGAAACACATCGAAGCCATGGGAGGCATTATTACTGCTAGAAGTGAGGTTGGCAAAGGAACCACTTTCACCATTGAGTTTTGAAAAGCAATAGATCTCTAAAAGCAACTTCTTCAAAGATTCCCAATTAGCAAACAGTCCTTTAACCCGAAATATGCAATAGACATTCTATTACGTGCTGATACCGCTTCAAAATCAGCCACTTCGTTGCTGTTTTCAATTTCACCAATGCGGTGCTATGCTAAAATATCCAAACAGATTTTCTAGCGATTGCAACACTTCCCGTAAACACGGGACAGGCTTCACCCCAGACTATTGTCAGGACGGAGAAATCCTATTACATAATCCGGGTTTAACTTATACCATATATATGGAGGTAATAATCGTTTTAAAGGACTTCCCACCCACTAAAGTAAATACGGCCATTACAATACAAACAGTAAGCTTGGAGATTATGATATAGCTCCGCTAGGGTAGATTTTAATCCCCAAGTTATTGACTGAGTATACAACGATTTCAGAAAGGAAAATAATTGCCATTACCCATCTCTAACTGTAATAAGCTAAAACATCCCCTCTGTATCCAACAGGATCCTTTTAGAATTGATTTTTCCTTCAATACTATTAAAAAAGACCTCATCAAAGTAATTTTTCTAAAATCCAAAGCCTGGTCTTTTTCAGCCCCTACTGGCGCTACTATTTATTGGCTTTCAATTAGCATGAAACCACACTACTTAGTAATATAGGAAGAAATCAATCTCCACTTTACCTACATTTTGATGTCCTCTATAAGGAGAATAGTTTATTATGTTTTGTACAATAGCTTTGCTTCACCTGGGATTTCACTAATAAAGTAAAAGCTAATCCCACTTCTGTGTATTCCTATCCTTTATTACAAGCCATAGGACAAATTGCTATTAAACCTTCACTTAGCATAAGTTGGACTTTCCTTTTTGTATTGGCTTAAGCCAACTCCATTAATAGCCCTATAGTTTAATGCCTTTCTTGCCTAAAACGCACATCAAAAAAACCCTTAATAAAAAAATAAACTCGCTAAAAAAAGGGCTTTTTACAAGAAATCCCCGTCATTAACTTCTCTTTTTCAACCTTTTACCAACCTACACCTCCTCCCCCAAGCCTCAGCAGGAATTGAAAACTTCCTTCTAAACCAACCATTTATGTAAAATTATTTGAAAAAATAAAAAATAATTAAAAAAAATTTTATCGATTTTTTTTTAGACCAGCAACAAAATTCAGAATCTCAAAAGCAAAATTCAATTTACCTATTGGAATTATTCAATATTCTGATTTCCCCTCCAAGAACTCACGCAATTCAAAAGTTTGTTTTTAAGAATTTTATACTGTTAATTATTGAAATGAGATTCATATTTAGAATTTCATTTTGATATATATGAAAATCAAAAAACAAGATTCTTTTAATTCAAATACCGTTTTCAGACTTCATAAATCAAAAATAGTAGGACAAAATTAACAACCACCTGAAATATAAGATGGGTCCTAAAAAAAGAAAAGATTACAAACTTTAAAATACAATACCATGAAAGCGTTATTTTTCTCCTTTTCCATTCTAATTCTTTTGACATTGTCCATTACCCAAGGACATGCTACTAATTATTATGTATCCCAGAAATCTGGAAATGACTCAAGGTCTTTAGCGGAAGCTCAAAACCCTAGTACTCCATGGAAATCTATTGATAAAATCAATTCCCTATTCAATTACCTTAAGCCAGGAGATGCCATTTTATTCAATAGAGGAGAAACTTTTTATGGTACACTACATATAAGCGCTTCAGGTTCTGCTAGCTCTCCTATCAAAGTAGGGGCTTACGGTTCAGGAGCCAAGCCTATAATTACTTCTTTGAAAACTGTGAGTGGCTGGAGATCTATAGGCAATGGAATTTATGAAAGCACCTCCTCCATCAAGACCAATACAGTTCAGGTGGTTTTGATCAATGGAGAAATTCATGAAATGGGAAGATACCCAAACAGTGATATTGCTAATGAAGGGTATTTAAAAATTGAAAACACAAGTGGCAACTACCTCCTTTCAAGTAGCGAATTAGGCGGATCACCTAACTGGAATGGTGGAGAGGTAGTCATCAAAAAGAACCAATGGATAATTGATACCCATCAAATCTCTTCCCATAGCGGAGGTCAAGTCAAATTCAACGGAAACATAAGTTCCTATCCTGTAGAAAAAGACTTTGGCTTTTTCATTCAAAACCACATCAAAACGCTTGATACCTTTGGAGAATGGTATTTCAACCCTACTACTAAAAAAATTAACATCTACTTCGGTAACAAAAACCCTTCCTCTATGAAAATAGAGGTTAGTACACTAGATAACTTGTTGATCAAAGACTATAGAGACACTAACATTACCATTGAAAACTTACAGTTTAGGGGTGTCAACTCAGATGCTATCAAACTAGAAGGAGGAAGAAACATTAAGATTCTTGATTCTGAAATCAACTTCTCTGGAGAGAACGGTATATTAGCTTTAAGTGTAGTGGATTTGTTAATCGAAAGAAACAGTTTCAATAACACCTATAACAATGGCATGTATTTAAGGTATGGCAATGACAACGCCATCATCAGAAACAATGAAATAAGAAAAACGGCTTTGATCGCCGGAAGAACCCAAAACCAAGATGCTGCAGGAATCGGTGTTTTTGCTTATGGAGAGAACGTATTGGTTCAAAACAACGCCATCATCAATTCAGGATTCAACGGTATACAGTTTAATGGTAACTATTCTATCGTTAAAAACAATTACATAGACACCTTCTGCCAAATCAAAGGCGATGGTGGTGGAATTTATACCTTTGGGGGTGTTAAATACCAAGGTTATAAAGGAAGAAAAATTGAAGGTAACATCGTGGTTAACAGTATCGGAAGTAAAGGTGGTATTCCTGACAAAGGGGTTAACTACAGACCATTGGCAGAGGGGATCTTCCTTGACGATCACTCAAACAACATAGAAATAACTGGAAACACCATCGGCAACACTGAAAACTCAGGTTTGAAAATGTCGAATGTGAATAATATTATTGTTACAAACAATACTTTTTACAACTCCAATTCTTCCATTACACTGGGGAACAACGTCATAGGAGAAGACACAAGAACTGTAAAAATTTATGACAACCAATTCTTTGTGAAAAACTCTAACCAAAAATCTTACTTGGTCACCTCTCATAAAGACGATGTCAAAATAATGGCTGAATTCGATAAAAATTATTTTTTCAGACCTCTTGGAGATGAGTTTAGCATACAGAGTCAATATGTAAGAAATGGGGAAAAAGTAGCTGCCATAGACAACCTGGAACAATGGACTGCCAAGTTCGGTAAAGACAAAAACTCTGTAAGTAACACAATTGATATTTCTACCTATACTATTAATAAGAAAATCGGTTCTAGCCTCTATACCAACTCTTCTTTCGATCAAAATGTGAGTGGGGTTTACTGTAGTAATTGCAAACAACAGTGGGAGTCAAATAGTAAGACAAATGGTGGAGCACTTAAAGTTAGCGGTTCTGGATCTAACGCAGTTAAGATCAATCTTGGTCAATTAAAGAAAGACAAAACATACTTATTAAAATTCAATGCTTTGTCTAACAAAGTAGGAAACATTCAGACCTACCTTAGATATACCGGCACGCCTTGGGAGAAATTATCAGCAATGTCTACTTTCGAAATAAAAACAAGCCTAAATGGATTTGAAGTACTCGTTTCTCCCTATGCAGATGCGAATGAGGTATCTCTTTTGATCACTTCTACTGAGGACAACTTCACCTATTGGATGGATGATTTGGAGTTTGTTGAAGTTGAAGCTTCATTTATTAACCCTGAAGAAGAAATCGTATTTGAATACAACCCTACAAAAAGTAGCAAAACTATTGCCTTGTCTGGTGAGTATGTAAATGCCAAGTTGGAGAAATTCTCCGGACAGGTTACTATTCCTGCTTATGGTTCTGTGGTGTTGATCCGTGTGGCTAAAGGAGCTGAGATAGAAGAAAAACCTGATCTCATCAAAACACCTGAAATTCAATTGGTTATCAAAGAAGACATCACTCAGCTCACCGAAGGTGATAAAGTAACATTGAGCAGTGAGATAACAAATCTGGACAACAACATCGAAAAAGTAGATTTCTATTGTGGTTTGAAATTGGTAGGTTCTTGTGAAGAACTACCTTACCAGGCTGTTATTGAAGAAATTCCTGCTGGTGGAAACTATGTGTGGGCTTCTGTCACTGACAAAGAAGGAAATGTAAGTACTTCTTCTGAAATAGAGTTTACTGCTAAAAACAAAGTGGTAGAAGTTATCGAAAGCAAACCTGTTGAAAATGTAGCTAATGAAATATTGGAAGGAACTTATTACCATATAGATTATGGTTCTAAAGCTATTAGTTTCGAAAATCAACAATTTGAACCAATTAATAGAGCGTTTGTAAAATCTACTGGTTTCAACATTTCCACCAAAACATCTGGTAGTGATGAAGTTCTTTTTCAGACTGAAATGTTCAACAAAAACCTCAAGTTTGAAATCCCTTTAGAAAAAGGCACTTACACCATCAAAACATATCACAACGAAATGTATTTTGGAAACGATGGTAAATATGAAAGAGCTGGACTAAGGGTATTTGATATCTCAATCGAAGGAAATGTGGTTAAAAAAGACTTTGATATTTTCCTTGAAAACAAAAATCAGGAAACTACTCTTACTTTTAACACCATCGAGGTAACTGACGGAATACTTGACCTGGAGCTTACTGCTTCTTCAAACAAAAGCCTGATCTCTGGAATCGCTATTGTGCCAGTAGCAGTTAAAGCACCAGTTATAGTTGAAACTCCGATGGAGTCAATTAAGCAGTCAGAAGGAAATGAAATACACCTTAATACAACCGCAAATGATGCCATTACTTTTCAAAACAATGATCACCTATCAGCAAGTGAATTCATTGCTTCATCTAACTCCAAAACATCTACAAACACTAACGCGAGTAATGACAAGATTTTCCAGTCTGAAAGATACGCTTCTACTTTGAATTTCAAAGTCCCTTTAGAAAATGGAACCTATACTGTAAAAACTTACCACAATGAGTTGTACTTCGGAAAAGGTGGATCTGCTGCTAGAGCAGGAAGAAGGGTGTTTGACATCCTATTAGAAGGCAATGTGGTCATGGATAATTTTGACATCTATTCTTACAACAACAACCAACAGAGCATCCTTACTTTCGAAGGTATTGAGGTAGTAGATGGGGTATTAGACTTAAAATTGGTCGCTAGCGCCAACAATGCCTCTATCTCCGGAATATCTATTATCGAAGAAGTTATACAGATACCTGGATCAGAACATCTTTTCTTTTTAAATGCTGGCGGAAAATCAGATGCCACATTGAATGGAATCACTTACTTGGCAGAAACCAATACTGAAAGGTTTTACAATGACGGAACCAACAGCTATGAAAACAGTAAGATCGCTGTAGATGAACTTTTCCAATCAGAAAGAAGCGAAAAAAACTTAACCTACACCATCCCTGTACCGAATGGAACTTACACCGTATTCACCATGCACCATGAATTGTGGTTTGGACATGCCGGTAGTGCTGCTCAAGCTGGAAAAAGAGTTTATGACATCTCTCTTCAGGGCAAGGTATTAAAAAGTGATTTTGACCTTTTTGTAGAAAACAACAATGCTCCCACCTTGCTTTCTTTTGAAAACATCGAAGTGACTGATGGTAAACTGGTATTGGAGTTGAACGCTACAGTGAACAATGCAAGCATCTCTGGCATTGCCATCATAGGAAGCGCTGCCAAAGGAGGTAACATCGCCGCTAACCTAAGAACATCTCAAAACTCCTTCAACAGAGGATACAAAGAAATGTACAGCAGGGGTTACAAGGAAATGGATGTGTACACTGAAACAGTTGCAAAAGACGAGATTCGTATCTTCCCTAACCCAGCCAAAGAAAGAGCTACTTTAGAAATCAATGCTGAAATTGGAAGAGGAAGGGTGCTTATCCACAACATGAACGGTCAGCTGGTTAGCCATTTTGACTTGGCCAGCATCAAAACTGAAAACAACCAGTTCAATATCCCACTAAACAACCTTACTCAAGGCATGTACCTTGTAAGCATTAGCAACGAACAAACTGTGATCAACAAACAAAGGTTGATCGTCAATCCATAAGCAAAGGATTTATCAATCATAAAAGGCTCCCTGAGATAATATCAGGGAGCCTTTTATCTTTTACCGGTAGGCTGGTCCAAATTTAGCGAAACGTAGCCTGGGCCTAAAATGATGAAAGTTTCCAAATTCATTTTATAGCTCGGCTTTCCTCCCACGCAAATTGATTAATCAAACCAACTCAATAGGAATGAGGTTTAGCCCATTTAAAAAGGTCATACCATTTTATCCGGCTTAAGCCGAAATTTGGAGGAGAGATGGATGCTGGAAAAACAAACCATCAACCTAGATTTAGGGCTTAATTAATCTATTTAACCTTAAAAGGTCAAGATTTTGCTAAAGCCCGAGATATAATATTACATTCTAATCCCCCAACTGAAGCTGGGAGCTATTGAACCCGAAATATGCAATAGACATTCTATTACGTGCTGAAATCGCTTCAAGCGTTAAAAAACCATTCTCCATAAATATCCTCATACCCATATTTCTGGACGATTAATTTTCATTGCTCTTAAGTAGGAAAGAAATTGTCCTGCATGAACGGATTCGTGATATCCAATCCGTAATAAATATTTTGCAAGATTTTTTTTATCTCCATTACCGGGATGGATGATTTCTGTTTCGTTTAATTCTCTATCTGAAAATTGTCGAACACTTTCCAAAAATGTATTTCTATAGGGTTCGGCAAATTCAAGTTCGTCGGTAAGGCTAATGAATGGTCGATTTTTCCAGGGGGTTGAATAATTTGTCATATCCCCTTTATTGATTATAATATTCCAGCCATAATCCGCTTCTAAAACATGCCTAATCATTTCTATAGCAGTCATTGCTTTGTCGTCAGGCTTCCAATTGTAATGGCTTTTAGGAAGCCCTTTCCAAAGTTTGATGCTTTTTCTCCTTATTTCTGTAAAATTTAATATTATAAGTTCAGACTGGGTCATCTTCTTTCTATCGTGAATGTAGTTCAACCCGAAATATTCAATAGACAATCTATTACGTGCTGAAATCGCTTCAAAATCAGCCACTTCCTTACTGTTTTCAATTTCACCATAGCGGTGCTATGCTAAAATCTCCAAACAGACTGATTTTCTTGCGATTGCAACACTTCCCGTAAACACGGGACAGGCTATCACGAATTCTATTACATAATCGGGGTTCAACATTTCCGAATAGAGTAGCGAATAGTTGTCTACTCTATATATACCTATAAAGATAATAAGAAGAAGTAAACTATCAGCGCCCCATTCACCAAAACGTACCCGGAAGTCACGGGGCCGAAAAGAAGTTTTCCATTATACGGAGTACCGATAGTCTTCTTTATTTGCTTTTCATATTAGAACAAACCTATAGCCACATTTAGAATCAACATTTAAATTAAACGGCTACTTTTATCACATTTGCCAACGGTACCCCAAGTGAAGGTTTTTTAATGAGCTCAATTCCGCAATCCTTCTTCGTGTTTCAATCTCACGCCTAATGACTATAAAAATTCGCCTCGCCCAGTTCCTTTCGTTCAAAAGAGTAATGGAATATTCATATTGCACATCCTTTTTAATCACTTCCACTTTTCTCTTGAATTCGATGGTATTCTCCAAGCGTCCTCTACCACCCTCAATAATATTAGATTGCCCTATTCTTTTTGTTTTCATATTGTAAATATACTTATACACAAAACATTAGCAGTTTATTTTTCATTTTTCTTTCTCCGATTTTCTTGGTCTTTGTTGATTTTGTCGACTATACTCATCGGAATTACTGTCAGTTGGTCTGTCTCACAATTCCATATATTTAAATATTTCTTAGAAACAACATTATGTGTTTTCCATTTTGCAAACTTCTCATAAAGCATCAACGTGCAAATGTCCGTTGCAGTAATAAAGTCCCCTGTCTCTGGCAAATGACTGTGCATTGCTCCTTCAACTTCTACACCTTCTTCAACGTTTCCGTATTCAATTGAAATGATATTTTTATGAAGCTGTTTTTTTGTTACGAGTTTGTTTTCTTTATCAAAGGTTAGTAAGTAGTCATTTCCGAAAATTACAACACCATGCTGTTGAGGACCTGTCAATATGTAAACCTTCTTTTCTTCATCATAAATCAGCGGAATTATATTTGGATCTGTGTTTTCATAGAACTTAAAAAGGCCATCTCTGTTTGTTTGCAGTTCTCTCAATGCTATTTCTCTAATTTGATATAGGTCATTTTCTGCCTCTGTAAAAACTCTTTCTGTCAAGTCTGTTTTAGCTTTTGCCACATCATAGCTACTATCAAAAGAAATTGTCCCGATTACTTTAGGCTTTTCTGACTTTGAGAAAAATACACATATAGCAGTGGCATTCTCTGAGTAGGAGAAATATCCGCCAACATTCTCTATGTCTTTATAGTTTTCCAAAAAAACGTCCGTTCCATACCATGACGCCATTTCCGATTTGTAGAGTAGTTTGCCTTCCGCAACTATTGGCTGTGCTTTTTCAGTTGGACTCTTTTGTCCAAAAACACTAATGGTAAAAAGAATCAGAATGATTGTCAATGCTTTTTTCATCTTATTGTAATGTTCTGGTTAGAGCAAACATCTGTATTAAACCCATTCTAGCCTTGAAATTACCTATATACGAACTGTGTATCCCACTCCTTAGCTTATATTTAATTGTCAAATTAAACATTTCGGAGAATGAACCAATAGCTGGAAAGCCATTTTTATTTAATATTGCCCTAACCAATTTAAAATGGCTTGATTGGTTTCTTCCGGAAGTTCTTGCTGAATACAATGCCCACAATCCAGGCTGATCACCTCCACATTAGGCACAAACTCAGGTAAACTATCAAACTTAGGAATCATATCACGCTCGCCATAAATCATAAGTGTGGGATGTTGAATGATTGGATCCACTTCCGCCAACAAGTGCCAATTTCGGTCCAAATTTCTGTACCAGTTTATACTTCCTGTGAAGCCAGAAGCCTCGAAGGCAGATACGAAAACAGCAAGTTCACTGTCGCTCATTATGGGTTCACCGAGTGGTTTTTCTGCTTTTGCAAGGTTAATCATCAACATTCCCGGTTCAGGTGGTATGGAAGGTAGGTTCTTGCGGAATATATTTCGAAGAAACTGAGACGTATTTTCATTCAATACAGCATCTGCAACTCCCGGCTGCCGGTTGAAGTGCACAAAGTAAAAGTCTCCACCAAATATTTCTTCCATGAATTCAATCCATGGTTTTTCTCCCCGCTCTTGATAAGGCAATGCCAGGTTTATTATTTTATTTACCCGCTTAGGATGCAATTGAGCCAATCTCCATACCACATTTGCCCCCCAATCGTGACCGATAAAGGTAGCCTTTTCATATCCATAGTGATCCAAAAGTGCCACAAGGTCTCCCGTTAAATGCTCAATGTCATAATCGGTTACATCAGTAGGACAAGAGGAGTGACCATAACCTCTCTGATTAGGGACAATGACATGATAGCCCGCTTTGACAAGTGCTGGCACCTGATGACGCCAAGAAAATGCATTTTCCGGAAAGCCGTGGCAGAGTACAATAGGTTTTCCTGCATTTTGATTACCTGCTTCAAAGACTTCCAATTCTATGCCATTGACCGAAATCATGGTAGGCTTTGAAAATTCGGCTGGATTGAATTTAGTGTTCATTACGTTAATCATTCTTTTTATGGTTTAAAAATTAAGATGATACAAACGTAAATCTGGCCGGTGACAACCCTTTGTCAAGGGTCAAAAAGAATTAATGGTATTTGTCAAAATATTCTTGTAATGTCATATTATGAGGTTCAAAATTTTCAGGTAGAATTTCCATTTTTTGAATTCTGTCTGGGCGAAAAAATCGAAACTCATTTCGCAGCCGACACCAGGCAACTAAATACCAATTTTCGGAATTCAATATTGCAAATGGCTCTATTATTCTATTTGACACCCTATTTTCCTTGTTGATATATTCTATTTTGACAAGGTTATAATTGGTTAGTGCATATTGTAAATCTGATAAGTTATTACTATTCCTTTCTTGGTTTATGACTTGATTGTATTGGGTTCTATCTGCAAGTAAGTTTGTTTTGTCTTTGATATTATACTTTAGGATTGATTTGATTTTATCAATTGCCTCGGAATAGTCCTTTACAAAGGAGGCGTCCTTGCTTTTGAGCACCAACTGTTCGGCTAGTATTAATGCATTGGCTTGTTTTTCGGTGAACATTACAGGCGGTATTTTATAACCTTCCATTAGCGTATACCCTTTTCCTTCTTCAGTAAGAATAGGTATACCTGCTTTCTCTAATGCTTTTACATCTCGGTAAATTGTCCTTTTGCTAACTTGAAATTTTTGAGATAATTCAGTAGCTGTGACAATTCTCTTCGTCTGAAATTGAACTAAAATGGCTGTTAGCCGTGACAATCTATTTACTTCGGAATATTCCATTTCCAGACCTAGTTACAGTTTTTTTGATGCCTTTAAACGTTCATTAAATTAGCAGATTGCGTATTGCTTTCCTATCCAATTACAAGAAAGGTGAATATCGGATAAAGCCCCAAGATATGATATTACATTCTAATCCCCCATCTAAAGCTGGGGGCTATTGATAATCAGGGATCAATTCGATTTGAAATTGGAGACTCGACTCCGCAGGCTTCGACAGGCTGGCTTCGACAAGCTCAGCCACCGGAAATGTGATACCGGCAGGCTGGTCCAAGTTTAGCGAAGTGTAACTTGGACCTAAAATGCGGAAAGTTTCCAAATTCATTCAATAGCTCGGCTTTCATCCCATTCAAATTGATTAACGAAATCTGCTCAATAGGAATGGGCTTTAGCCCATTTATTAAGAGTCATACCATTTTATCCGGCTTTAGCCGAAATTTGGATAGAGAATGGAGCATTAAATACCACACCTGGGCTTCGACAAGCTCAGCCACCAGTATAGTAATTTTTTGATAACTGAAAACTTTACAGTTATAAACCTATCTCTTTAATACATTTCAAACACCTTTATTTGCATTTTACAACACAAAAAAGTATTTTCAATGTAGTTTATTATATTTTACATTAAACCCAAATAATATGAGTACGAAAAACACAGTTTCTATTGCAATTCCGGAAGCGGAATTGCAAATCGTTAAAGAAGCCATCGCTACCCTTAAAAACACTTTAAGCCCCTACATGATTGCGATTAGTTCCGTCGAGAGGCAGAAGGTGCCTAAAATGGGCGATGGTACCATGCCCTTTGTGGAAAAAGTAATGGAATATGCCCAAGAAGATGGTCAATTTCTCCCACCCTATATGGATTTGGATGAATTGAATAAGGATTGGGAGGCGGTGAAAGGCCTAATGCCTTTACTTAGAGATTTACAACAAGTGGAAAGCAACCTCAATGACACCGTAATGATGGCAGGGTCTGAAGCCTATGTGGGAGCACTTAGCTACTATAACTCTGTGAAATATGGCGCCAAACTGAATGTAGCGGATGCTAAAGTGATCCATGATGATTTAAAGCAACGCTTTTTAAGAGCTAAATATGGTTCTTCCGATGAATCCAATAACTAAATAACAATCCATGCTTATGTCACCCAAATCAATTTAAGGGGTACAGTCAAAATCTATTGAGCTGTACCCTATTTTTTTTTCAGGTGATTTGTAATCTCTCTTCTTTTTCTTCTTTGCCCCGCTATTCAAACAGCTAATAACGAATTAAAAAAATCGAATTATTCGGTTCTACCATCGAATTTTGACCCTTTTTGGTCGAATTACCGAGCTTTTATCTCAATTGATCTGCCAAAAAGGCGGAATTTTCCGGATAAAACATTGAAAACCCCACCTCAAAGCTCGAATTTTGAAGCTAATAACTGAAATGGGTACCCTCGAAGGTACCCTTCTCTACGTTGGGATACCAATTTTCTCACCCATACCCTTAAAATTCCGGCAATTATGTCATATTTTCGACGTTAAGACCAGAATGATGTCCCTTTTTGGTCGAAATTTCGATGGTTTAGGTCGAAAATTTGAGTTCAAAGGTGGAAAATTCGACCTAAAAGGTCGAATGTTGTCAGTTTTGGGTACCCTAGCCCTGTTTTTTGTCAGAAATTGGTGTTTAGAAGGTATAAGGGTATGTTCAAGGGTACCCTCTAGGGGTTTTGGGGCACTCAACAAAACCTACCCCATCCGCAAACTAGTACTACAATGGGATCTTGTGTCCAATTCCGATCGAGCGAGACAATGAATCGAAACCTTAATTGTATAACCTTTGCTAATTTATTATGCACTAGGTTTTGGACATGATTTCACTGACTGTTTTTCAAAATACTTCACAGGTATAAGGTCAGTTGCTTATGCAACCAACTGCCTTATTATAATTGTAATTTACAATAGGGAGATTAGTAGGGGCTTCCGAATAGTGAAGAATCAAACTTTTAATATTTATGGGATATTAGCTGTTGGTTGGTTCATTTTCATCATTTACATACTCCAGAATATCACTTGGCTGGCAGTCCAATGCTTTACAAATAGATTCTAAGGTACTAAAACGAATAGCTTTCGCCTTACCTGTCTTTAAGATAGAAAGGTTAGATAAGGTTAAATTAACCCTTTCAGAAAGTTCATTGAGAGAAACTTTACGCTTGGCCATTATCACATCTAAATTTACAATAATTGGCATAGCTTAAATTGTTAAGTCATTTTCGGATTTCATATCAATGGCATTTTGCAATAATTTTTGAAATATTGCCGCTGTGGTAGCAATGACTATTGATGCAAAAGTAGTTACAATGCAAATGGCAAGAAAGCCCGCTGGGTCGTCCTCTATATTATGAGATATTCTTATGATGATACCTGCTGCTACAATTAATGCACTTATTGCAATGGCACAATTCTTAATACTCTTTAAAGCGTTAACAGCTTTTGATGAAAATACATTATTTTGTCCAATGTATCCTAGTAATCTGAAAGCTTTGTAAAGTGCAATAAAAAAGAGGATTGATACGGCATATCCATACAAAATGAACGGGTCAAAATATATGTTAAACAAGTCTAAATTAGTGGCTCTTCCTTCGGTCAAGGGAAACCAAATCAAAATGGCAAAAGCCCCAATTCCGATAAGCAATATGACTGCCTTAAGGAATATTATTGAATATTTATTCATAATGAATTTACGAAATCTTATGTTTATCAACAAAAGTAATAAATATTTATTGATAAACAATAAATATTTATTACAAAGATGAATTATCGAAAATTTTAATTCTTTGTGTTATGAACCCTATTTTCAAGTTTTGCATTTGAATCATCGGAGGGTTAGGATAACTAATCAAATCCGGTACTTTGGATTTGCATGTCTGTTATTTTTATACTGAGGCTTGTTTTCAGTGAAGGCTAAAAGTTAAGGCCAAGAGCAGTTGTTGAATTTATTCAACTACTTTCCGGCTTAAAAGAACTTTTAATTAAAAAAACAGATCTAGTTACCACTACACCCGTTATTGTCAAAACGAATGTGGAAAGCTACCTTAGAATTATCTCCGGTTTATAGTTGGACTGATGAAAAATACCGATGTTGGCCATGCATAAGCATTTATGTTTTAATAATAAAATTAGATTTAGTTTTTCATACCGATTGTTTTTTAATCTTGGATTTGTTTATAAAGTACCATACTGTACCAATAATAATTAGAAGCAATGGTATGGCTCCCGGTTCATCCTCGACTGTTATCATTAAAATCAATAATAATATTCCCAAGAAAATTGTTAGAAGAGAAAGCATTTTGCCCCATTTTAGTTTTAAACTGATTTTGTTTTTAATTGTCATTTTGATTGAATCTTCACATGTTAATTGATAATGGTTTCCAATTATTGTTGATTGGCAAAGGAGTAGCACTTCTTTCAAGTAAAGCCCTCTAGCCTTATACTGTCCATGCTCCTATGAGGTCCAAGTTTAGCGAAGCGTAACTTGGACCTAAAATGCCGAAAGTCTCCAAATTAGTTTAATAGCACTATCAAATAGATTAACTAAAACTGCGCAATAGGAAGGGGCTTTAGGTGAAATCTACTTTGTATGCCAGAAGAAAAACTGATTACCTAAATCCTATTTGGGTGTCCAGCCAATCTGCCTTCTTCAAAACTTTCTTTTCAAGCTCAAGAATGTACTTTGTCCGTTCTGCTTCACTTTCCAACACCAACAGTTCTTGGGTATGGTCCCAAACCTTATCCCTCCATGCAGTGATTAGCTTAAGCAACAAAAACTCATCTAGTCGCCCCATAAGTTTATCGATCACATCCATACTTGGGGAATACTTCTCGACCACCTCATCCTGTACTTTGTCTATCGTATCACCAATAATCAAATTCACCAAACAATGATCTTGGTACCTTTTCACCCGCATTTCATCAGACAAATCAGCCCATTCTGGTGAAAGCATGTCGTATAAAGTAAGGACCAAGTCATAATTAATATGAGAATTTACTCCTAGCAATAAATGCTGAATAACATGTAACTTCTTGCTTGCCGCTGCCTTGTGGACTTCCTTCCATACGGTTGGGGTTTCCTGTCCACAATCATAACAGGTCAGCGCGTTAAAATAATAGTCCGCAAAACGATTCAAAAGCTGGTTTACCCATTGGGTATCGTGAAATTTATTTTGCTCAATGGCCAGGAGCATATTGGCTGTCATCATGCTATAGCAATGAAGAAAAATGGTTCGATTGTCTTTGTTGGCTTCGAATTTTTTGACCGTCTCCATCATTTTATCGACTACACTATTGTTGACCTCCATTATTTCTGTTTTTATATTTATATGCCTTTAACGCTACCTTTTATCAGATTTCTCTAGCATTCACACCTTCCTTAAACAAATAAGAAAAATTAATCATTGAACTTACTACTAATCAACATTTAAACCAACTAATCCACCCTACTTTAACACCGTTTGAAAAATTAAACCACACAATTTGTAAATTTGACAGTACATCCTTTATTGAAACTAATAGCCATAAGCTAAAAAAAGCTGTTTCGAAAAAGGAAGCAGACAGGCTAGATGGAATTGGTAGCCTGCCCCACAAAACGAAATCTGCCCAATAGGAATAGGCTTCAGCCCGTTTCTATTGGGCAGATTTCACCCTATTTCATCTCATTATTATAGAAATTTGTTCGGATTTATAATCCTGAACAGATGGATGGAATCTGGAACGCAAACGCCTGCTTTTTGTCCCACATTTGTTTTGTAAACCATCAAAACAAATAAAAAAATGAAAGCAATTATCACAACCGGTTATGGATCTCCAGAGGTATTTAAACTAGACCTGGTAGCCAAGCCTAGCCCAAAATCAAATGAAATCCTTGTCCGCATTCACGCATCTGCGGTAACCAAAGCAGACACGATGATGCGAACCGGAAAACCTTATATAGGTAGACTTTTTTTAGGCATCTCCAAACCAAAACATCAAATCTGGGGTACAGGCTTTGCCGGAGTTGTAGTGGCCGTTGGTTCGGAGGTAACAAATTTTAAAATAGGTGACAACGTTTTTGGAGAAAACATAGCCTCTTTTGGTACCTACGCCCAGTTTGTAACCATTCCCGAAGCGGGTGTAGTGGCACATATGCCCAAATCAATCAGCTTTGAAGAGGCAGCAGGAATGTGTGATGGCGGCATTACTTCCCTCAACTTTCTATGCAATATCGGTAATATTTATCCCGGACAGAATGTATTAATCAATGGAGCATCAGGTAGTTTGGGAGCAGCCGCAATCCAAATCGCCAAATATTATGGTGCCATTGTAACTGCTGTCTGTAGCACAGCCAATATTGAAATGGTAAATTCCCTAGGTGCTGATGCCGTCATCGACTACACAAAAACAGATTTTGCCCAAAATAAAAATAGCTATGACCTGATCTATGACACGGTGGGTTCCCGGTCCTTTGCGGAATGTAAAGATGCCCTAACCGAAAATGGCTGTTATGCTTCCCCTGTATTGGGTATGCCATTGTTGGGGGACATGGTGGCTACTTCCCTATTTGGAAACAAGAAAGCCAAATTTTCGGCTACTGGATCTTTACCTACGGAGGAGATCAAGCGACTATTGGGAGTTTTGCTTGAAATCATTGAAGCTGGTCTTTTCAAAACCCCAATCGACCGCCGTTACAAATTAGAACAAGTAGTTGAAGCACATGCCTATATCGATAAAGGCCACAAAAAGGGCAATGTTGTCCTCAAGCCTTTTGCCCTTGCCTAATCTATCCCTTTATCAAAAAAGATTCTAACCAAAATGAAAAAGCAAATAATTTCAACTTATTCTCAATTGTTATTCGGGCTCTTTGGTATTATTTCCTCATGTTCAGAAGATGGGCTAATAGCTACACCGGATACAAACCAAAAGCATATCACTGAAATTCAGGATCCGAATTTTGAGAAAAAATTAATTGAACTCGGCATCGATAGTGATGGATTAATTAACCAAATGCTTTTAACAGAGGATGCCAGGAATATCAGCACATTGGTTTTAGACAGCTCTCTTGAAACGCCTGAAGAAGACAAAATAGCAAACCTTAAAGGTATTGAGGCTTTTGAAGATCTGGTTTCCTTATCCGCTGGAAACAATGCTTTAACTGAAATTAATTTAACAGCCAACCAAAAATTAACCTCCTTGCACCTTGAAGCCAATTATCTTCAGACATTGGACATTGGCCACAACAAGCAACTCGAAGACATTAATCTCATCTTAAATAATCTTACTGAAATCAATGGATTAAATAATGCCGATCAGTTGAAGACCCTAAACCTTTCATGGAATCTACTGGAAAGCCTTTCTGTCAACCTTCCAGGTTTAAAAGTACTGAATGTTGAAACCAATAAGCTAAAGGAATTGGATGTGCAGGGCTGCAGTTCCTTAGAGACCATGATCGCCAAATTAAACGAACTTGAAACCATAAACCTAAGCACCAATACAAATTTGAAATATGTCACCTTATCGGCCAATCAATTAAAAGAGATAGATCTTACCAACAATGTTAGCTTAGAAAAAATATGGCTTTCAAGCAATTCTCTCAAGGGCTTGGATGTTAGAAATCTCCTTGAGCTGCATCTGCTTGATATCAGCAAAAATACAAATCTAAGCTGTGTGAGAATTGGCCAAAACCAAAATATTTTGACGATAGCCAAGCAGGATCACCAGGAACTTAGAACTAGTCCTTGCGATTGAGACAAAAGAAAAAGTGAACCTGAAGTGCATTTAGCAAGAGCCTAGGCTTCTGTAATGAAGAAATTAACGAAACTAATCAAAGACCCAAAGATTTTAAAAAGTGTATTGCTCAACCAGCACGGAGAAAGTAATCCCCCTACCAAACGGAAAAATCAATAAAAGGCAAGACACTTTGCCTACATTGGAACGTTCGCCCTTTTGCCTTATATTTAACCTGAATTAAATGACTAACTATTCAAATAAATTGGTGAAAGAGATTTCGGGAACCAAAGTAAATACATTATGAAAATCAATTCTCTAAAACCAAGACCAGAAATTAGCAATAAGCCAAAATTACAAAAGGTTTATACGCAATTTGAAAAATTAATAGATGAGCTAAGGATTATAGTATTGCCAGAAAAAATTACAGTTTTTATAAATGCATCCATAGATGAATTGAATTTGATTTCTAATGAAAAATTGCGAAGTCAAACCAAAAAGAAACAGTCTAAAATCATCTCCCTTATAGAAAAAGAACTAAAAATTGTCCCCATCAACCATTATCGCAATACATGGATGGCGATAGGAATGTCGGCTTTTGGGGTTCCACTAGGCGTAGCGCTCGGCGCAAGTCTAGGGAATATGGGTTTTATAGCAATTGGTTTACCCATTGGTATGGCCATCGGTCTTTCGGTAGGTACAAGCATGGATAAGAAAGCACAAGAAGAAGGCAGGCAGCTAAACATGGAAGTGAAATTCTAAGCCATTCTTCCATGTTGGATAATTTTAAAAGAAAGAAAATTTAGCGAAGCAAAAAAGGATGCATTTTAATAAACTGAAGACAACCCTATTAACCATCCTATTCCTTTCCATTATAAGTTGGAATGTCGATGCAAAAAGGGTAGAAAAACAAAAATTATCCACCCTTGCTGTCTCAAATGAAAATATAGCTACGGTTGAAGCCTTGACCAACCATGGGAAGTTTACTTACCACCTTGACAATACCGGAAACCTTGAGGTTTCAGCTGCGCTACAGGCTATCTTCGATGAACTTGGGGCTTTAAAAGATGTATCGGCTACCATTACATTTTTACCCGGCGTGTACTTCCTGGATGCCCCTGTGGTTGTTAAAATAGCCAGTGTCAAACTAATTGGGCATGCCCACGGGGGAATTGACATACATGGAGCAAATATTGAAAGTGGTACAATTTTCCGACTAGGCAAAAACACTGGCCCTAACTGCATCACCTTTGACTATGCGGGACGTAGCAAAGCTTTTCCTTCAGGAGAAACACCCTGGCCCAACCAAAATTTAAAAGTGGAATTGGAAAACCTTTCTTTTGTAGGGTATAACAATACCGGAGTGAATACTGCCGATGGCTATAGCCGATTTCGAAATGATGAACCCAATTTTAGAGGGCTACACTGGTACCCTACCGAGGACAGGTATAAAGATGTAGAGGCAGAAGGTCAACGGGCAATCGTATTGCCAAAGGCACCCAAAGGAGAAGGTGTAGCAAAATGTGAATTGCTTAGGGTTACAGGCTGCTATTTTACTGAATTATACGTTGCCATTGACATTGCCGATTGCGACGTTAGTTACATCAATAAAAACTGGTTTGGGCAGCTGACCTACGGAATTAGACTCCATGGCAATGGTCAAGGAATGATGGCCAGTGACAACTTGTTTGCCGACTTAGAAACAGCCTTTAAATTAAAGAAACCTGTATTTTCCACCTTCCACAACAATACCTTTGCCTATATAAGTAAATGCTTTGAAATTGATGAAATCCAGAGTTCTACGATTACTGGAAATGCAGTCTACAACTGGAAAATCTCCACAGGTGCAGCAGCCTATGGCTCTTTTTGCCATGTTAAGAAAAGCATGAACTTAAATGTTTCAGGAAACAGCATTGCCCAATACCTTGACAGCAGAAAGCGGAGGAAAACAACGGATTCAGAACCAAATGGACAATCTTTTATTCAGTTCGACAACGCTAAGCAACTGATGTTTTCTAACAATATTGTGCATACCCTTATTAGTCAGACAGTCGTTCGCCTACACAATTCAAGCAACTCTGTGGTAGTGGACAATATTATCACCTTTGGAGAGGGTGGCAACGCAGTGGCTGAAACGGGAGATTCCAAGGACAACCTTTACAGGCCTATAGACCCTAAAGATTCAGCACCCTTTGACAAGTACAAATATTAACTTGCCTCCGATAAGATTTTGTCAGCATTGTTGCAGAAAAAAGCAACAATGCTGACAAAATCAGGTTATTCTAAATGTTTTTCCCAAGGGCTAACACCCTTGGCTATATACATTTCGCCCCGTTAGGGCTCTGATTTATCGGATTATTGCATTTACAAGAAAACCAGACTATTTTCAATTTCAGCATGTAAAAGATGCTTATTTAGGATTTTAGCAATTTAAAGCAAGGCCAAAGAAATTATTCGTCTAAGATGGAACAAGCTACAAACATCGCTAAAAGGACCTCCAATCTGTGGAAATTGAACAACCTTCAAATTTCTCACAATATCATTGATTACAATTCTCTTGGGCTTAATACTTCAAAAAACGAAACTGAATTTGTAAGGCTTCACTTTGGACTCCAGGGGGCTTATGATTTCAAATTTTCGCAGCTTAACGCTTCCTATCAACTTTCAGGACACCATAACAATATTTTGTATTCTGATGGGCTTGAAATAGCCGTTGAAAATAAAAGCAAACGGATTGAAACTTTTGGGATAAACTTCAACACTGATTTTTTTATAGAGATTGCTCAAAATGGTAATGAATCACTAAAAAGGCTTGCTGAAAAGGCGATTAACAAGGAAAACGCCATTCTTTCACCCGAATGGAAAACCAACAATTTCAAAATTCAATCTGTTATTAATGAGATTATTCATTGCCCTTATTCAGAAGGTCTCAAAGATTTGTTTCTCTTATCCAAAAGTATAGAGTTGCTAGTGCTACAAGCTGAATTGTATGAACACCAAGGGAACAAGGCTTATATAAAAGACGATAATGACCGGAAGAAACTATTAGATGCCAAAGAATTATTGAATGCGAGAATTGACAATCCACCTACATTAAGTGAGTTATCAAAATTGGTTTCTTTAAATGAATACAAGCTTAAAAAGGGGTTTAAGGAGCTTAATGGCACTACCGTTTTTGGCTATATAAAACACATCCGCATGAACCTGGCCAAAACACTCTTGCTCGAAACTACCAAAACAGCAAAAGAAATCGCCTATGAAACTGGATATGGTTCTCCACAACATTTTTCAAAAGCTTTCAAAGAGCAATTCGGTATTGCTCCCAATAGTATTAGAAATTTTCCCGATTCTACAATCTTTTAAGTAAGCAAACACTCATTTTCGGGTTTAAATACAACTATAAAAGAAAAAATTCAATGGTAATCCGAAAACAAGTAGCCTTCAATGCCAGTACGTCAAAGATCTGGGAATTGCTAACCAATCCGGCAATGACAAAACAATACATGTTTGGTTGTGAGGTCCTTTCCGAATGGAAGGTTGGCAGTACTATCATATGGAAAGGAAAGATGGGGGATGGTGATGATATTGTTCATGTTAAAGGAGAAGTAACAGAAATTGAAAACGGGAAAAAAGTATCCTTCACCATGCTGGATCCCAATAGTGGAATTATAGACAAACCGGAAAATTACGCCCTTTTAACCTATGAGGTAGCAGAAACTGAATCGGGAACTACTTTTAATTTGACACAGGATTTTGAGGGGACAGAGAATGCGCATAGGAGGTATGAAGAATCTCTTGTAGGTTGGGACATGGTCATTGGGCTCATGCGAGAAATTATGGACGAAAACCCTCTCTAATCCTCTATTAATGAATTACTAAAAATCTTAAACAGAATAAATCCTTCCTTTTGTAACAGGCAATTTTTAATTATATTTATCTTTCAGAAATTACTTTCTTAAAAAAATTTAAACGGAAGACCGGGAAAGCGCTAAAGCTCCTAAAACAACATTTAACAGTGGCATAAAGCATCTTTTTGAAAGCCATTTTAGAGGGATTTATGATCCTTTATTTTTCTATTACCTATCTGATACAAATGCACTTTAATAAAACACGTGATATTTTAAAACGTATTTTGTACTCTCGCAGGATTTTGGCGCGGTATTATTCCTTAAAACGAATAAAAAATCATGATTTCTCCATAATATCAGACAACTGTTGGGGCCGAGAAATGTATCAATTCCTTGGATTGCCATGCAATACCCCTACTGCGGGTATGGGTATTGAAAAAGATTATTTAGATTTTATTGAAAATTTAAATAGTAAATCAGCACATGAGGTCATAGAATTGGACAAAACCCATTGCGAAGGGATAACTGGCACAATTTACCCTGTAGGAAGAAGCCCCTATGCAAAAATTCACTTCCTACATTACGATCGTTTTGATATAGCACAACGGCTATTCCGAATGCGCTTTAAAAAAATCAATACAAAAAGCCTTTATTATAAAATCGACTTTGACTACTACGGTTGCCGGAAAAAGGAAGATATAGAACGCTGGAATAAAATGAAATTACCCAATAGCGTTGCATTTTATTCAGACGACACCTTAAAATTTTATTCCGGAAAAATCCACAATGGGGTTTACATAAAAAAGAAAAATATCCCGGAGAACAACTATATTTTCGGTTACACGCAAAAATATTTTGATTATATTACATGGATAAATACCGGAATCCCCACTCAAACCCTCCAATATAAGGTACTCAATTTTATTTTATTAGACAATGGATTTAACCTTGTTTTCTTTAAATTTATTAAATCGATTTTAAAATACATACCACCTAAAGCTCTCGAGAGAAATTGATTGTGAAAAACTTCCCAAAAACTTAACATTAGCTATCTTGAGTAAGCACAAAATGACCAACAGATCATAAAATGAAACTTGAATTTAAGAATAAAACCACCCAATTATTAATATTACTAATTATAGCCTCTTGCACTTATGGCTTTATTTCAAAAGCACCGAGGCAACATCATCCACGCATCAACGCTTCAAAAGAAGTTGAGATACAACCTCAGAAACTAAGCAACTTTACCCTTGCTGATGGTGAGGAGTACAAATTGGTCAACTCTTCCATTAAGCAATTTTACACCATCGCTTTTAGTGGGGAAATTGTAAAGTTTGACACCCTAACCATTGGGAAAGGAAGTGGCAGGTACCTTACGAGCAACCTGATCATCACTCCTGACAGCATTATAGCTAACAGGGTCACCAATGTAACTGCCAGGACAGCTATCAAGCATCAGCTAAAATTAAAAAATGAAATTAGCATTAAAATTGAAAGAGGCTTAAGTTCAAGTACTGTCACCATTATAAATGAAAATGACACTTTAAGTTTTTCTTCCGATTTTATAGGAATGAACCAACCATTTATTCATTCTTCAGGTACGGAGATAAAGGTTGACACTTTTGAATTTATTTGCGAAGATTATAAGTCTGATGTATTTGTATTTGGCGACAGTTATGTGAGTAGCGCTAATCCATCAAGGTGGCCCTATTATATACATGCGGCAGGCTATCAATTTTTATGTGATGGGTTGCCAGGGGGCAAGTCTAAGGATTCCTATGATTTTATCAATGCTGCCTTTTCTATTCATAAACCCAAATATGCCATTTGGTGCCTGGGAATGAATGATAAAAGTGACGTTGAAAGAGTCGCCAATGATGAATGGAAAGCTTATGTGGAAAAGGTGATAAAATTGTGTGATGAAAGCAATGTGACCCTAATTTTCGCAACCGTTCCAACTGTGGAAATAAGAAACAACAGAGGCAAGAATGATTTTGTGAGGGCATCCGGTTATCGATACATTGACTTTGATGAAGCCGTATCCGACGGAGAAGGCAACTGGAAAGCAGGCATGTTGGCTAAGGATGGGGTGCACCCAGCAGAAATTGGCGCAAAAGCCATGGCTGACAGGTTTATGGCTGACTTTCCTGAAATCAAAAATTACATCAGGTAAAAGCAAGCATCTGATTACCAAAGGACTAAATCCCATTCAATAATCTTCAATTTTATCATGCCATCCATTATGGGCTTGTTTTCTTTCCCATATCTCTATATATTATATGGACATTTTATGTAGAGGCAAAAAGTGACCCCTCCAGAACCATTCAAATTAACATTAATTGATTTGAATCCATTATAGGGTAACAATACCGCCTTTTGCAAGCATATAATTTACCATAAACTATGAATACGTTTATTTTTCAATGTTTACCTCAAAAATACGATTTGAGAGAGAAATTGATAAAAGGGCAGAAAGACACCTGGTATGCCACCCGCTATCGAAACAAAATGCAACCTGGTGATTTGGTGTTCTTTTGGATGGGTGGGGACGACCGGTTTAGAGGCCTATATGGTTGGGGTGAGCTTATTTCAGAGCCCTATATAAAGGAAGATTGGGAGAGTTATGGTGTAGATATTTTGTATAAAGCAAGGTTTGCAAAACCCATAACAAAAAGTAAAATTTTAAAATACCCGAATTTATCCAACCTATTGTTATTTCGTGCCCCGATGGCCTCCAATTTTTTAGTGGATTCTTCAGAGTCAAAAAGTTTGATCAAATTAATCAGTGGCCTAGGAGAACCAACACCATTAACTCAATAAGCTATGAAAGATTCAAAGACAATTCTTGAGCTTGTAAAAACGCCACTTAGTTTCATGGTCTTTTTTTTACTATTGGTCGAGTCTTTTTTTGGCTTTCTTATTACCAATAACGATGACAGTTCAGAGAGGGCAATTCTAATCTGGTCTTCAATACTCTTTTTCGGGGTTACCTTATTGGCCATACTTCTACTTGCCGTAATCAAACCAGAAGCCCTTTCTGGAAACAAAAAATGGACAGAACGATTTGCTCACAAACTAATAACAGATATTTACGATGGCTTGGACGGTTATTTGTCCAATCTTCCAAATGACATTGAGTACAAAGAGGCTTGGTTGACCACCTCGGATGTACTTAAAAATACCTATGTTGAAGACAAAGAGTTTGTGGTCTTTTGCCAAACAATGAGCAAAGAGCTCGACAAAAAAACTGAAATAAGGAAGAAATGGGAAAAATACAGTAAAACCTAATTATCGCTTTTAATCTAAGTTAAAGCTATTACTTGAATTTGGCAGTGTCATTAGGCCGTTCTACCATATGAAAGGCAGGGTTCCCCATTTATCTAAAGGATAACTTACAGATAGAATTCTGAACATTTCCTCTGGTTATCAATTACTTATTGAAAATGTTTTCTATAGTCAAAAGGGGATTTATGAAAAATATACACTTTATATATTTTCAATTGTTTGTTTTCACTTCAATACCCTTTGCCCATGGTCAAAGGATAGAGGAAGAAAAGTATGTCTGCATTGGTGGAATAGAACAATGGGTCACGATCCAAGGTGAGGATGCTAGTAAACCCATAATTCTCTTTATCCACGGTGGGCCTGGAAGCACCCAAAGCCAGTTTGAAAAAAACATGTATGCCAATTGGACCAAGGATTTCATACTTGTGCATTGGGACCAAAGAGGTGCAGGTAGAACCTATGGCCGAAATGCACCGGAAGAATTAAATGAAGCCTATTTAATCAATCATCCATTGTCAGTGGAAACAATGACCAACGATGGAATCGAACTCACCCAATACCTTCTTGATCACCTGAACAAGAAAAAAGTAATCCTGCTGGCTTCTTCATGGGGTTCGGTTTTGGCAACAAAAATGGCCATTAATAAACCAGACCTTTTTCATGCCTATATAGGTCATTCCCAAATCGTTAATTTTTTGAAAAATATTCAAGATGCTTACGAAACTGTTTTTACATTGGCCAGCGATAATAAAGACAATGAGGCCATGGAAATGCTTAAATCTTTTGGTAAACCACCTTATGAAGATGCCAAAAACTATGGAAAACTACTGCGGATAATTAAAAAATACGAAGCAAAAAGGGAAACTCCAGCCCCTGCTTCCTGGTTCCAAATAGCAGCAGACTATGACAATGAAAAAGACAGTGAAGACCGCTACAATGGGGATGATTATTCTTTCGTCAACCTAGTGGGACACAAAAAATTAGGCTTAAAGTCAATGGTCGCGGGAATAGATTTTAGCGAAGATGCTTTGCACTTCAAAATACCCATCTTCCTGATTCAGGGCGAAGGCGATATATTGACTTCCAGGAATTTAAGCAAACCCTATTTTGATAAAATTACTGCGCCAAACAAAGCTTACTTCTTATTACCAAAAGCTGCGCATGGTTTTAATCAATCCGTACTGGACAAGCAGTATGAGTTGATAACTAAGTACCTATACATGGAATAATAAGAAAAAAGCAGGCACATAAACCAAACTGCAATTTAGAAAAACACGCCCTCGGCTAGTTAATCGGATACCAATCAAAAGAAATAATGGATAAATATTTAGATGCAACGGCAGAAGCTGGAATCCGCTTTTACAAAAACTTTAATGACACAGGCAAAGTGGTAATGATGAACCTGCTGAAGTTTAGGCCCCTTGCCGATTATAGCAACCTGGAATCATTGAAGCCTGCTGATCCAATTTCAGGAGAGCAAGCTTTTCAACTTTATATGGAAAAGACCCTTCCCCAACTGATCGAGGCAGGAAGTCGCATTGTCTTCTATGGAGAATGTAATGCTTTTATAATTGGACCTGAGACTGAAAAATGGGATGCTGTTTTATTGGTTGAACACCAATCTGCGAACGCATTCATCACCTTTTCTCAAAAGAAAGAATTCCTGAAATATGCCGGACACAGGACTGCTGCATTGGAAGACTCGAGATTACTCCCCATTACCGAGAAAGAAAAACATCGCTGATCTATTTTACATTCCCTCACTACAAAGCTCAGGTGGGAGATTTGTCAGCATCCACTGATCCACTGGAAACACCCCTAACTAGGATAATTCTCCCTTACGGGGCTGATAAATCGGAACTGTGAGCCAATTTTCCTATGTTTTCCCCGAGTTTATAAAAAGATAGATGGAATATAATATACCCAAAGTTCATCAGAATACTTTCTTTACTTTATAACCTTCTAAACGCTTTCTAAGCTTATTTTTCAGAACGTTGACCCTCTTTAAGGAATAAAACTATTTATTTGCGCCTCTACGGCTCGGCTTGAAGTTAATTATAAACACCTAAAATACCGCCGGCTGCTCAGTCGCACCCCTAAGTTATCCAATATACCAATTCCTTCGGCTCCTCTTAACCGTGTTAACATCAACCTCCTACTATAAAAGCTATAGACCATAACTTTTAATATTTCACCTCGATGTAAGTTTAGCATTGATTTTGCAAGGTCATTGACACAAGATAACTCACTTGTAATCAACAGGAAATAAAATATAAATAAAAAAATGAACGTTCATTCATTATTCTCCGTTAAGTAAGTATTCCAATAAGAATAAAATGAGCAGCATCCCAAAAAGCAGGAATAAAAGAGAGGCCCTGGTAAAGGCGACAATTCATCTTGTCAACAACAATGGCTTCCATGCAGCACCAATGTCTAAGATTGCAAAGATGGCAGGAGTGTCTCCAGGGACGATTTATCTCTACTTTGAAAACAAACAGGACCTGGTCAATCAGGTATATATAGAAGTTAAAGCTTCTTTCACACAGTTTGCTTTTAAAGATTATGTGGAGACTGCTTCAATAGCGATTGACTTTGAAAAAATATGGAAGAATATAGCAGCTTTCAAGTTGAATGAAATAGAAGAATCCATGTTTTTATCACAATGCGAAAATACGCCTATGATAGATGAGCCAAGCAGAAAGGAAGGCTTGAAGCACTTAAGCCCTCTATTGACGCTCTGGGAGAGAGGGCAGGCAGAAGGAGTTATAAAACCCGTTTCTCCTTATTTACTTTACGCATTTAGCATCTATCCAATATCCTTTTTATTACAACAACGCGAGCGGTTTGAAATAAAACCGGAAAACATTAATGAAGCCTATGAAATGGCTTGGAACAGTATTAAAATTTAATTTAAAAAAACATGACTACTACAAAAACGATTAATTTAAAAAGCAGACCACAAGGAGCTCCTGCATTAACAGATTTTGACTTTACCACTTCTGAAAACCCTGAATTGCAGGATGGAGAAGTATTGTTGGCTACAAAATATGTTTCTGTGGATCCTTATTTGAGAGGAAGAATGAGTGATGCCCCATCTTATGTTCCTCCTTTTAAACTTAATGAGCCAATTTCTTCAGGGATTATTGCTGAAGTTTTGGAATCAAAAAGCACAAAATTTACCACAGGTGATAAGGTAATCGGTTCCTTACAATGGAAGGAAACACAGGTAGCCAAAGAACAAGGTCTAAGTAAAGTTGACCCTGATAAGGCACCACTTTCTGCTTACCTTGGGATTATTGGTATGACTGGTCTTACTGCTTTTCTTGGATTGAGAGAGATAGGTAAACCTAAAAAGGGTGAAACCCTTCTCGTATCCGGCGCCGCTGGAGCGGTAGGTTCTGTGGTAGGCCAAATCGGTAAAATCCTAGGACTTCGTGTAGTGGGTATAGCGGGAACCGATGAAAAAGTAGAAATGCTTACTTCCGAATTCGGATTTGACGAAGGCATCAATTATAACACCACCGAAAACATGGCCGAGGCAATAAAAAGTGCTTGTCCAGATGGTGTTGACATTTATTTTGACAATGTTGGCGGTGAGATTTCAGATGCCGTACTTTTCAACATTAATCAATTCTCAAGAACCATAATTTGTGGTGCTATTTCAGTTTACAATAAAACTGAAAAGCCCAAAAGCCTCAGTGTGCAACCCTTCCTGGTAAAGAAAAGTGCTTTAATGCAGGGATTCATAGTTTCTGATTATGCAGACAAACATGCTGAAGCCATCCAACAATTGGCAGAATGGTTGCAACAAGGTAAGCTGCATGCTTCTGAAACCATCATAGAGGGATTTGACAATATACCTCAGGCCTTTTTAGACCTTTTCGAAGGGAAAAACAAAGGTAAAATGGTAGTGAAAGTTTAGACTAAAGATCAGCCACTAAAAAACATACTCTTGTTGCCGACACTTTTAAAAAGACAATTACTTGTCACTTTAAAAGCGTTGGTACCGAGAAAGGATCACTAAATAAACCTTATGCTCTAAGACTCAGTATTTTTTTTGAAATGCTGAAGAATCTTAGGGTCGAAATTAAAAAAATAAAAAACGATGAAAGTATTATTTGTATTGACTTCCCATGATAAATTGGGCGAAACTGGAGAAAAAACCGGGTTTTGGATAGAAGAATTCGCGGCTCCATATTATTTACTTAAGGACAATGGGATTTCAATAACCCTGGCTTCCCCAAAAGGTGGACAACCCCCTATTGACCCTAAAAGCAAGGAACCTGACTTCCAAACAGCATCGACAAAAAGGTTTAATGAGGACAAGGAAACAAAAGAAATCCTGTCTTCCACTGTGAAATTAGAAACAGTAAATCAAGCAGATTATGATGCGGTGTTTTATCCAGGTGGTCATGGACCATTATGGGATTTAGCAGAAGACAAAAACTCTATTGCATTGATAGAGGATTTCATAAAAAACAACAAACCTGTTGCTGCTGTTTGCCACGCTCCAGCCATTTTTAAACACACTAAAAATGCAGACGGAACACCTTTAGTAAGTGGTAAAAAAGTAACCGGTTTTACTAACGGCGAAGAAGAAGGCGTTCAATTGACAGATATTGTACCCTTCCTGGTAGAGGATATGTTGAAGAGAAATGGTGGCATCTATTCCAAAGGTGATGACTGGGCTTCCTATGCAGTAGAGGATGGCTTATTAATTACCGGACAAAACCCAGCTTCTTCAGAGTTAGCCGCTGAACTTTTATTGAAAAGACTAAGTTAATATCTCTTAGAAATAGAAAGAAAGGCCTTAGGATTAGACCTTTGGCCTTCCTTTCTATTTATTTCTTTTCATTTTCAAGCTATGGCACAATATTAATTAAATTGCCTTAATCGTCACCCTAAATATAATTTAAATGTTTAGACATCAAGGCAAAAGCAGAACTTACAGGCACAATTTGCAAATTGCTACTTTTTTGTCTTTTGTGGCTGGAATTGTTAATGTAGCCGGATTTTTATCAATTAAGCAGTTGACTACAAATGTCACAGGTCACTTTGCTTTATTTATTAATGACCTTTCCAATTTTGAGTTTTGGAAGGGCACCATTTATTTCCTTTATATATTCTCCTTTCTTTTTGGCTCCTTTTTATCAAGCTTTTTAATTGAAAATTATCGAGAGAACAAGAAGTTAAATGTCTTCGTTTTACCAACAATAATCGAATGCATTATTTTATTATCCATTGCCTTGATGAGTAATTTTGTGGTCATAACTCATCCAGATGTAATTGCCTGTTTGCTCCTTTTTGCAATGGGTATACAAAACTCATTCGTTACCAAAATTTCTAATACTATTGTAAGAACCACGCATTTGACCGGATTATTTACAGATTTAGGCATAGAATTGTCTCAATTGTTATTTCCAAAACGACACCCCAACAGAGAAAAAATTAAAGCCACGATTAAACTCCGTATTTTTATTATACTTTTCTTTTTTGCTGGTGGACTTATAGGAGGTTTTCTTTACTCAAGGATTGGTCTTGAATTAAACACTTTAATTTTTGGTGCGATAATATTATTAGGCGGTCTTTTTTACGACGATTTTAGATACAGAGTAATTAAAACAAAGCGAAAATACGACCAAAGGAAAAAGAACAAAATCAAGAAACTAGTTGCATAGCCATTTTCCATTCCACCATCAAACGAAATTATGAAATTAGAGAATAAAGTAGTCATAGTAACAGGTTCTTCAAGAGGAATAGGCAGAGAAATCGCACTTCATTTGGCGGACAATGGTGCGAAAGTTATTGTAAATTCTTCCAGTAGTTTACCCGATGCACAAAAAATAGTTGACACGATAGTTAAAAACGGTGGTCAGGCTTTGGCCATTAAGGCAGATGTAAGTAAAAAGGAAGAAGTTACGCAGCTATTCGACGAAACGATAAAAACTTTCGGACAGGTGGATGTATTGGTCAACAATGCTGGGGTAATGACTACAAAAAAATTAAAAGACTTTACACAGGAAGACTTTAGCTGGCAGTTTGACATAAATGTAAGGGGTGTTTTCAATACCTTGCAAGAAGCGGACAGCAAACTGGCTGACAATGGAAGTATCATCAACTTCTCTTCTAGCACCGTAAAAATGATGTTCCCTACTTATGCTTTGTATTCTGCTTCAAAGGCTGCTGTAGAACAGATGACTCGTGTTTTTTCCAAAGAAATTGGTAGAGGGATATCTGTCAATGCCATTGCTCCAGGACCTACAGAAACAGAGTTGTTTTTAAAAGGGAAAAGCCCTGAATTTATTGAGAAGCTAAAAGCCATGAATGCTTTTAACAGATTGGCAACACCAATGGACATTGCCAAAGTAGTATTGTTTTTGGCAAGTGAGGATTCAAAATGGGTATCTGGACAAGTAATTGGCGCCAATGGAGCCATGGTATAACCCTAACAATAAAAAAACAACTTATGAGACTGAGTTTAATTTCACTGATTATTATAAATGCCCTACTTATTTCTTGTAATGGCAAGGAACAGTCCAACACACAGAAAGAAGGCTTAACTTCCTTTCAAAACAAAGGGCATGAAACCGTTTACCACATGGTTCAAAAAGTGGGTAACTATTCTGTACTAAGCAAAAACAAGGACGTGGTATATACTTATACCTATCAAACCCCTGATGGCAAAACAGATGTTTCCACAGAAAAATACCTTTTTGATGGAGAGCTTTCCTATGGTGCATATCAGCAACATGAGAGAACACTTCCAGACTTGGAAGGCCTTATTGAGCAAGGATACGATGGTTCGGAATATTGGCTTAAACACAAAGGGGAAATCATAAATGACCCAACCGCACTAAAAAGAGTGACCTTTAACAGACCCACCAATTTCTATTGGTTTACCATGTTTCAAAAATTATTGGATCCAGGATTGAACTATGAATACATTGGAGAAAAAACCATAGACAATGCTGTTTACGATATTGTGAAAATCTCCTTTGATTCAACTGATGGAAAACCAACCGATATTTATCAGGTCTATATCAATAGGGATACCCAAATGGTTGACCAGTTTCTTTTTACTGTAGTTGATGCTGGAGTGGTAGATACCCCTCTTTTGATGCAACTTGAATATGAAGAAATAGGTGGCCTCCTTATTCCTACCAAAAGGGTATACAAAGCATCAAACTGGGACGCAGAAGTCACTGATGCTCCATGGATAAAAGTAAACTGGAACAATATCAAGTTCAACAATGGTTTAAGCTTAGCTGATTTCAAAAAATAAGCATTTTCTAAACCCTTATTAGGCGCCAGACTTTCTATAGTGCAACGAAACCAATTCTCCTAAAGGATGATCAGGGTGGCCAAAAGAAAATCAGACTGTTTGGAGATTTTAGCATAGCACCGCTATGGTGAAATTGAAAACAGCAACGAAGTGGTTGATTTTAAAGCGATTTCAGCACGTAATAGAATGTCTATTGCATATTTCGGGTTTAATCTACCACATTTCAAATCGAAAAAATATTAAGGCCCGAACTCAATCAGACAGCGAAGCTTCTTTTCTAAATATATCTTAAGAATATTAAATAGGAATAAATAATGTCAAATGACAAGCCTTATCAAACTTTAACCTTTTAAATAAAAATATACTTACTCAATTTTTATCAACACATAATAAGTCCATGAAAAAAAATGTCTAAAACTGAATGTTTTATTGGCTAATCAGCAATATCAAAAAACCCCTAATAAAAGGTTATTTATTATTTGGATAACTATAATTTAAAATCTAGTTTCGCGAAACTTTTATCATTTTTAAAGGCATTAGCAGGTTAATTATTTAATGAAAGCCACTTTAACTCTTTTATTCCTCTGTTTTTTTCATTTGCCTCAGGCCTCAAGTCAGGTTCAAGAAAGTGGAATTTCAAATCTTTTTAATATTTATTCCAACTATATCAGCGACACTCGCGGACAGAAATGCCCCATGTATCCAAGTTGCTCCCATTATTCCATGCAAGCTTTCAGTCAGTTTGGGGCATTAAAAGGAGCTTTATTGACTTCAGATAGACTTATCAGGTGTGGGCATGAGCAAAGCATCTATGATCTAAACTGGGAAAAGGATGAACCCAAATTCGAAGATTTCCCTAATTGGGGTTTTAGTGAGGACCCTTTGCCAAAACGATATCCATCAAAGTTTTCTCAAAATGTCAGCTTCTACAATGCGAATAATGACACCACCTTTTTCCTTTCTTTAATAAACTCGAAAGACTACGAGAGTGCAATTATTGAATACAAGCGAATGGTTCATTTTGGAGCAAAAGATCAACAGTCGCTAATACTTGAATTGAACTATCTAATTGCTTTAAACGCAATAGGTAACTATGAAAAAGTAATATTTCATTTTGAAAATAAATTGAATGAGGAATTAAAAAAAGAGCCTGAAGTAATTTTGGAGCTGGCAGATGCCTGGTTCAGGTTAAATAACTTTGAGAAAGCCCTATCAACTTTAAAAACAATTGATTCAACAAGCTATTACTACCCTCATAAAAACTTATTTACTGGCGTAGCACATGCTTATATGAATAATTACGAAGCTGCTGTTACCAATTTTAATCAAATAGATCAAGATTTTATTTACGCGGATTATGCCAAAAGCAACATAGAGCTAATCCATGGGATTGCTGCGCTCAAAAACAAAAAACCTTACGTTGCTGGTCTTCTGGGCTTAGTGCCAGGAGGAGGTTATTTTTATGCTGGTCAGAATACTACTGGAATAACTTCATTGGTGCTTACTGGCCTATTGGGCTATGCAAGTTATACCAGTTTTAAAACCAAGAATCACGGAGTTGGCATTTTAGCTGGAGTTTTCACCCTTACTTTTTATTCTGGAAGCATTACTGGAGGGATCAACGCTATAAAAAGACAAAACCTTAACAAAGAGAAAAAATTAAAATCAAAACTATTATATATCACACAATAATCCATTTCACAGACTAAACCTTTAAACTATGATTACAAAAATCTACAACTCACACGCCGTTAGGGCATTATCACTACTCCTAGCACTTTCAATTACTTTGATGTCTTTTGGACCCAAAAATTATGAAAAGATACTTTTGAGATCCGGAACTTTGATCGCATTGGAATCTGCACAGGAAATCAATTCCGCGAATGTAATTGCAGGTCAATCCATTGATTTTTTTGTAAGAAGTGACATACGTGTTGATGACAAGGTGCTCGTAAGAAAAGGGACAATCGCCAAAGGTATGGTACAACGCGTAGAAAAAGCTAAAGGTATTGGTAAAGAAGGGTTTGTTGAAATCGAAATTCGATCATTGCCTGCAGTTGATGGAACTGAGATTCTATTAACAGGAGCCAAGGTTTATGAAGAAGGTGAAGACAAGCAAACGCTTTCCATAGTATTAGGCGTCTTGGTTTGCCTTTTGTTTTTAACCATGAAAGGTAAAAACGGTGTTATTCCTCAAGGATATTCTATCGATGCACGTGTAGGTAACGATGTATTGGTAGCAGTAGATTAATACACAAATTTCAACTTTGAAATTATAAATGGGTTTAATGAGGCTAGTTTCAACTGCTAAGCTTCGTTAAACCCATTTCTATTATTGCTCAGGAACCCAAAGGAAAATACAATTAGAATAGTTGAAATTGTTGAAACTTTATGATTAAGCGCACCATTAATTATGGCCTACTCATTCGCTTCAGTAACTTAAAATGAGACAGAATTCCTCCAACATAACTCGTCTGATTGGGCTGAATATTGTGATCGGCCAGCACTGTATACAATATCTGACTGAGCTGAGGGTAATACGTATGGTGTATGTGCGGGAATAAATGATGAGCGATATGATTGTTAAAACCTCCCAAAATAAAGTTGGCCGTTTTACTGAAAGGATGCATATCGTTGGAGCTCTTGATCTGGTTCATTACCCAAGAAGTTTCAATCGTTCCATCTTCAGTTGTATCAGGATACAGGGTTCCCTCCACATGATGCGTCATAAAAAAGGTCAGCAATAGAAATAAAGATTGGGCCAAATGCATGGCTAAAAACCCCAATAGCACTATGGCCCAAGCCTGTTGAGAATAAAGCAAAGGTAAGCCCATGATCAGCACAAAATAGCTGCTTTTTTGGATCCAAAATGAAAGGTGATAGCCTCGATTCTTTACCTGATCGTATTCATCCTTTGAATAAAGCAAGTAGAAATCTTTAACCAATATCCAAAAAAGGGAATAGGTAGTATAGGCAATTGGTGCATAGATCGGTTGAAATTTATGGTACCAAAACCAGGGACTTCCAGGAATTATCCGAATCAATTTTGAAATCCTTAGATCAGAATCGTAATCTTTAACATTCGGTGCAAAATGATGCGATTGCACGTGTCTTTGCTTCCAGGCTTCCCCGTGCGCACCTACAAGTGTGTACAAAGCAATAAAGCAAAGGTTATTGACTTTTTTACTTTTAAAAAGGGTATTGTGTGAACAATCGTGAGAGAAATTGAAAGCAAGCAACAAGGTCATAAAGCCAAATGACACATAGGTCAATATAAACAATGAAGGACTTTGGACAATAAATAACAGGGCATAGAAAATCCCGGACAAAGAAAAATAAAAGGAAAATTTAAGGATATTTAATATAAGGAATGCCTTTCTATCAATAAGCAGTTCCTGCTCCACATTCCTATAAATGGTCTGTAGCAATTCACTGTCCTGGGCTATATGAAGGTGTTTATTTCTCAAAATCCATGGTCTGTAGGGTTCTATTGGCTCCCATGTATTTCAAAAACCTAAAATGTGCGGCAATTGATTTACCATAAGGCATTTCCATATAAGTCAAACCATGTTTATCCGCCAACTGCCGAAAGAGAGGCAGTATTTTCAGGTAATGGACATGACTAATATTGGGCAACAAATGATGAAGGGCATGTGCATTGAATCCGCCGAGGGTCCAATTCAGAAGAACGCTATTGGCATTATAGTCTACAGAAGTACACATTTGAAGCTTGGCCCAACTCATGTTTAGTTTATTATTGGTATCAGGCTGGGGATGGGCCACATAATCTGAAACATGTGACACCCCTAAAACAGCTACAAAAATGAGGGAAACCATAAAGTGATTCAATAGAAAGGCAAGCAAGACAATTCCCCAACCAAAAGGCAATAGGTAAACAGGAAGGAAAATCATGTACCCAAGGTACAATACTTTGTAAATCAATAATTTGAACGCTTCCTTTCGTGGTATTTCGACTTTAATGGTCCGACTTGAATAATTCAATAGCATTAATGTATCCCTGAAAAAGAACCAGTTAAGCGAATACAAAAGATAAAGAAAAGGTGCGTAAATGTATTGGTAGCGGTGAAACCACTTTAATTCCTGGCTTTCAGTCATACGAAAAACAGGATTGTTCAACACATCAATATCACTTCCCTCTACATTGGTATAGAGGTGATGGGATTCATTGTGGTTTTTACCCCAAACATAGGCATTGTTACCTTGAAGATTGAAGCTTAAAGAGAAAAGAAATTTATTCCAAAATTTACCTTTTACCGCCACACCATGTGCAGCATCGTGAGATACATTGAAGGCTGTCAGAAGCACAAAAAAGCCCATCAGTAAATAGAAAACAAAGAAGCTAACAAGGTTAGTACTCGATAGCATCAATACATAAAACAAAAGGTCCAGGCCAAAATAAAGGAAGATCTTAAAGTACATGGTACTGTTCCCTGATTTCTCCAGTTTATTCTTGGAGAAATATTCCGACAAAACTTCATTCAGTTCCTTGTAAAAAGCCGTCCCTTCGTCTTTGGTAAACTTTAATTTGTTCATAACCAATGGGTAATCCTTGTCAATTACTTTGTAATATAGGACAAAAGTTTCTCAGTATTGGCAATAAACTTCTAAGCAGGCAAAAGTTTACCCCACTATATCTGCTACTTTTCCCGACCAACCGCGCTCAGGTCAGTTTTCTGTCACCCGCATCACTCCTTTCATTATTCTCCAATGTCCCGGAAAGGAACAAATGAATGGATAATCACCAGGTTTGTCAGGTGCGGTAAAGTCCAATTGAAACACTTGGTTAGAATTGACCAATGGTGTAAAAAACAATACTTCCTTCAAGTCCGGCACAAAGTTCTTTTCATACCCATCTTCCAGACTGGCCATATTGTCTGCCGCCACCCCTACTTTTTCAGAGGCTCCGGGTTCAAGGATCAACACATTGTGGGGCATTTGATCTTTGTTATCGAACAGGATGGAAACCGTTTTCCCCGCTTTCACTTCAAAGCTCTCTTTATCAAAAAGCATTTTACCTGGAAGTGTTGCCAGGTTAATTACAATTTCTCCTTTTTTATTGTCAGCAGTCTTTTGTAAAACCCGCGATTCTTCATCAGGGTACAGCAGTTCCAAGTGTTTTTGTTTAAAATTCATTACGGCCGTCACTCCTTTCAAATCTTGAAAGTCTTGCTCCGAAAGTGCCGCCACTCCATACTGTGCGTACTTGGGATCGTCCATAATAAAACCGGGCACTTGCAATTCTGTTTTAGAAGCCAGAGGCCTGAGTAATCTTGCCGCTTTTTCAGGCTCATCCGCTAGAAAGGTTTTGTCATTCCTTAACATCTGCATCCATACTGGTTTCAGGTGTTTAAAGGATTCCTTCAAAGCATAATCCAAGTAATCATCCGTTGGTAAAGCCGAAACCTCCAAGAGGGTATTCACCGTAGCCTCATTTTGAAAATGGCTCAAGGCTATAACAGCTTCTAGGCGAACGCGAGGGGAAGCATCTTTGGATAGTATTTTAAGCTTTCGTTGCACATCATTGACTTCATCCTTCCAATGAAATAAAACCCTGGTAGCAGCTGCTTTTATTGGCGCTTCAGGACTGTCCAATAAGGCCTCCAATAAGGAGAGGTTAGGCTGGTTAAATTGCTGATAAACCCACAAGGCTTCCATTCTTAAATGCTCTGAATTTGGGTCTTTTTGATCCAATTGATCCACCCAGATTTGTAGCGCAGGAGCAACCTGCTCCCAATCATATTCTCTAAGTTGAGTTCTGGCCCTATACCTTTCCCTGTCCTCATATACTTTTAGCTGATCAAGTAAGGCCCCAATAGCTAATTGACTCATGTCTACTACTTTGAGTGGCTTTTTGTCCTTATGGGTAATTCTCCAAATTCTGCCTTTACTTGAATCCCTTAAAGGATCACGGAAATTTTGCTCACCGTGTTGGATAATAGGGTCATACCAATCTACTACATACAATGCACCATCTGGGCCAAATTTTAAATCAACCGGACGGAAATTCGGATCCTTGGACTGGAGTAGAGGAGTTGTTTCATCTGCCTGAAAACCACTACCATCGTCACTTACCACATGTTGTTTTACTCCTTGAAAACCTATAAAGGTATTGAACAAAACATTGCCTTGGGCATTTTCAGGAAAAGCCCTGCTGGATATGATTTCTATCCCACAGGTTTTTGGTTTGACTGGAGAATTCAAGAAATCTTTCATCACCATGTGCTTTTTTGGATAATCAATGTCCACGGTAAGCGGTGGTGCAAAATAATTCATCCCTGTAGAAACATCTGCCACTAAATGTGTCCCATCCCTCATAAAAACATTGCCCCAAGGATTGGCATAAGGATAAGAGATATAGGGTTCCAACTTCATGGTATAAGGTTCATACCTCCAGGTAGTTCCATAAGCACCTCGTCGGGGACCATAGGGCGTTTCAATTTGCGAATGCAAGAAAGTACCCATATGAAAATACAGTGCCCCATCCTGTCCCCAGGTAAAAGCACTTAAGCTATGGTGGGAATCTTCTGTCCCCAAACCACTAAATAAAATCTTTCTGGAATCGGCCTTTCCATCACCATCCGTATCTTTCAAATGGACCAGATCAGGCGCCTGAGTAACATATACGCCCCCATCCCCTAGCTCAAAACCCAGAGGCAGATAAAGACTATCCGCAAAAATGGAATGCTTGTCTGCCTTTCCATCAAGATTGGTATCTTCAAGGATTATCAGTTTATCCAAAGGCATATCCCCAGGCGTATACTGCGGATAAGAAGGCATACTGGACACCCACATTCTACCCTGTGGATCAAACGTTATTGCAACCGCATTGGCGATGGGAAAATCCAATTCAGAAGCAAACAGTTCAATTTTATAACCTTCCTGAAGTACAAACTGGGACTTTGCTTTCTCAAGCTCTTCCAGAGTAGTAGGCTGGGATTTTGTCTTTTTAACTCCTTGGTTAAAGCTTGTCATTTTTTTGGCTTTCTCTATGTCTGCCAGGGAATTGGCAGCACTTCCTGCCCATACCACACTATCCAATCGCTCTATAATACCATCAATAACCCTGTTTTCTTCCTTCAACTTCTCACCCCCTGACCACTCTTTGCGTCGGCCATAGATATACTCTCCATTTTGCGCTTTAAACCGATAAAAGAAATGCTGGTTTTTCTTGGCTACCGCTTCTTTAAGCAATTCAAAAGAAGCATTTTCTTCCCAAGTAGCCACTGGAAAGTCCAAAGCTTCAGCCATGTATTCACTTACCTTTAGGTAGCCATGGTCGGTAAGGTGAATGCCATTCGATGTCAGTGCCTCTGATGAACCCATCCACTCTTTGGTAGGCTGGTACAAATCAATAAAAGGAATATTTAAGCTTGCTGCCACCTTGCGCATCTGCTCAGTATACAATGACAAGTTTTGATTGTTTTCCTTAGGGTTCGGTAAAAAGCCTCCTTTATTTTCCTGCGCAATGGGTGAGACCAAGACAATTTGAGGGCTATTTTTCCCATTGAATTGCTGTTGCTTTAAGTGTTTCAAGAAGTCCTGTAGGTCTTTGCTGAAATCGGACAGACCTTCCTGTCCTTTAAAAGCTTCATTGAGACCAAAACAGGCAAAAATCACATCTGCTTTCTGCTGATGCAAATGATCATCTAATGTACCAAAATCTAAAGGCCTTGGTCTAAGGCTGACTTCATCTGCATTCCAGGCAAGATTCCTTACTTTAAGGTTTCTTTCAGGAAAACTTTTATACAAAAGGGTTTCAAAATAATTGTTGTTCTGAAGTCGATCCGCGAAGGTGTTTCCTATAAAAACAATATTGCTATTGTCCTTTGGATCGAAATGGTGCACTACCTCTTTGCTTTCGCAAGCAAATAAAATAGAAAATGCCAAAATGACCTTTGATCCAAGAAATTTAATTGGGCTTACATTAATCATTTGATGTTGTTTATAAACTAACAGCGTTTAACACATACGGTAAATTGGGCTTTTCGTCTTAATAACTTATTCAAAGACCAAAAGCTAAAACCTCCAAAATTTAATGTAATTATCCTATTAAACCGCTCCGCTCATAACGTATTGCTATTTTTTTTCAGTGGAATAAGCAGGAATTGAAATTGCCTAAAACAACTTGCTCAAATCTACCCGATGCTGTATTGCACGGCGAGAAGTTAGAACAGCTAATGGCTTGCTTTCTCAATATGGGCCTTAAGTTGCCTTTTAAGCTTCTCTTTTCTGTCAAGGTATACCGGAACTTCAGCCAGGTTAATCAATTCCCCCGGATCCTTTGCAAGGTCAATTAACATTTCATCCCCATTGTCATACAACGTGTATTTAAGGTTATCCCCTCTTATCATAAAGCCCAATTCATTTTCCATAAACAAATATTCACGTGGACTGTATTTGTATTTTTGACCATTCAATAAGGCTGCAAACGAAATACCAGGCAGGTTTTCAGGCCTAGAAACACCCGCTAATTCACAGAGTGTAGGAAATAAATCCAAGCCATTGGAAATAATATTTTCCTTATCCACCGAATGAGCATTGGCCATGCCTTTGTACCAAACCACCAAAGGGATATTTGATGATTCTTCATAAAAAACTGTTTTGTGCTCCAGTCTATGAGAAGCGCTCATTTCACCATGATCCGATGTAAAAACGACAATGGTATTGTTGGCGAAAGGTGAAGATTCCAAAGCGTCCAACACCATACCTATTTGAACATCCACCCTTTCTGTCAATCTATGGTAGGCATACCTGTGCATGCGCCAATCTTTTTCCGTCCAGTTTTCCCGGGCATCAATAGTGAAGGAATGCAGTGCTTTCAAATCATAAATCGCACTTGGTTCCGGTGAAGTTGGTTCAAAATTAGCAGGCAGAGGAGGCACATATTTTGCCATAAAATCCTTTTCACTAATGGAATCCGGAATAGCAATGGCTTCCAATAAAGGAATGGGCACCTCGGCAGGAGGTCTATTATTTGGGGGGAAATGCCTGATGGCTTCATAACAGATATCGTGAGGGTTGATAAAGTTCAAAGCCATCAGGAAAGGCTTATCCGAATTCCTATCCAATAATATAGCAGCACTTTCTTTTGCCAGGTCATCTCTTTCATCCTTTGAAATAAAGGTTTCAAAACCATAAGTGGAAACGTCATTCCTCCCTCCGGGCAAGTGGGATTTCCCTCCATAATAAGTTTCATAGCCGGCATTGGCAAAGGCATGGCCCATTGCATTGGGAATTATCTTTTGAAGGGCTGGAATATCTAGTTTACTTGCATTGTGCCGCATACCTATTGCAGTAGGATATTGCCCGGTGAATAGACTAAACCTGGAAGGGGAACAAACCGGATTGGTTACATACGCTTTTTCAAAGCGCATTCCTTTCATGGCCAGTTTATCCATATTTGGTGTTTCTAACCACTCATTGCCAGCACTGCTCATCATTTTTGCATTTTGCTGGTCCGTAATGATAATCAGGATGTTTGGCTTTTTATTTTGAGCCAGCAAAGCGGTGTTGATCAAACAGAGAACAAGCAATACTATACTTTTTTTCATATGCGATTATACTTAATAAATCTTTAGACAAGGAGTAATAAACACTAAAAGTTAATTAGAATTTTCAGGACCTGTTCCTTTTCACACCAAAAATGGATTTGATTAACGAAAAAGTTCTGAAAGCCATAAAACCCAAATTCCTTTATTTAAAAATGGACATAAAAAAGGACCGCTATCTAAACGATCCTTTTATTATAAATAGGTCTAATCCTATGCCATTCTCAAATCCTCCCAACCTTCTACCTCCACCTCGTCTCTTTCAAGAAAATAGTTTCTTCAGCTTTGTGTTTGCCTATACTTCCTGAAGAATCTCTCAATTCAAAGGATAAATCATAAAAATAAGTAGGCTGCCCAGAAATCCTTGCACTATAAACACCATCACCTTTCACAACATCTGCTCCAAGTCCATCATCCTTCAATTCAATGGAAAAAGAAGATGGTGTTTCGTCCCAATTCACATGTTTCAAAGTTGATTTTTCCTCATTAGGGGATAAAGTTAGCATGACTTCACCAACTGAAGCGCCATCATAGACACGTGCTTCTATTCGATCATCATTCAGCACCTGCACCCACTGAACTTGCGGAGCTGTCTTGTCTTCTCCTTTCACTTGAACATTTACTATGCCTTTGTGGATAATATGCTGACCACTAATGGGGCCAGGTGTCCAGTACTCTACATAGAAAGGTATTTCTTCTCCTTCAGGAGTTTCAGAATCCAGAACCGGCATTGTGTATTTGACAGATCCACCGATATGGTCATAATTCTGCCAAGGATCAGCTATCCGAATGCTCACATTGCCCGGATTGATGTATTTGTTGGTAGTATAGGCATCCGTTCGCAAATACTTACCTCCTTCTTCTACCAATAGGACAATCGTTTCTCCTGGATTTGCAATTCCATCTCCATTTCCGACTCCCACTACCATGCTGACTGAATCAACAGCTTCTTTGACAATGGTGAATTCTTTGCCATCAGCAATTACAAAATTCGTTATTCTATCTACCTGGTCCTTAAATAAAATTTCAAACTCCTCTTGCCAGGAAGCCCCTGAATCATCCGTGAAATCAACTTGAAACTTAGCTATATCATACCCTTTACGATTGTTTCTGACTTTGAAAATCCCATTTACCTGTTTCTCTTCCAAGGAGGCCAAACCATTGATTTTACCTTGGGCAGACACAATATCCAAGCCTTCACTAATGGCACTTATTTCTGCGATGATATTCTCAGATGTCGAAAACCCTTTGTTCAAAACCTTCATTGAAAGTTCAACCACCTGACCACTCTCAGCCCAGTCCATGTTCTCAATTTTGAAACTTGTCATGGATAGGTTGGGGCTGTCTTGTGAATTTGCTATTCCTATTTGATGGGCGCTTCCATTGAGTGTTAGCTTAAGCCTACCTGATGCATCGCTTTGAACGGAATACTGCCTACTTTCCTTCGTGCGAAGATCTATGTCAGTCACTTTATATTCAGTATTCACTTTATAGATAGGAGCAGTTACCACCTGAACTTCTACATTTGGCATCAATTCACCATCTGGTAGAAAATTTCGTACAGCAAGGTTAAAGCCTTCCTTATCCACATTCTCCAATATAGTATAGCCTGAACGGTTTCTCGATGTTTCTACTTTATAATCCCACACTTCAAAATATGGATAGATATCAATATAATCCCATTTCTCAGGGAGAGGCAAAGGAGTTTTAAAGGCTTGCATCATAAAGGCAAACATATCCCCCATTCCACAGGTAATATGAGAAGCTTCATATTGTTTGAACTGGTAGTGAGGGACTGCATTCATCAAATACCTGTTCATGTCCTCATGATAAAACCGCAAACGATCGCTGTTTCCATTGTGCATCCGCATACTAATGGCTTTAAAATTATCATACATGTCGGCATGAGCGTACCTCACAGGGAAATCCAGAGGACCAGCAGAAAACTCGCTGGACCCACAAAAATTACCTGCGGCACTTACCCAATCCGGCAATTTAGCTGAAAGCCAAAAGGTCATAAACCCTCCCATAGAAAGACCTGAGATTCCTCTATGGGTACGGTCAGGAATTGTTCGGTAATGAGCGTCTATGTAGCCTACAAATTCCTTAAAATATTCAGGAAACTGACGGAATGTAGAAACCAGACTAACATTGTATGGACTCAGGTTTATTGGCTCAACTTTGAATTGATTCAAGCCATCTACTTTCACGATGATGACATCATTTTCTGAAACAAACTTTTCAATATTGTCCCCGTCATTGTCATCTCCGAAATCATAATCAGAGTAACCACTGCCCATAGACCCAAAATAACGTTGGGCCCATCCGTGAAAAAAGTAGATAACAGGATACCTTTTCTCCGAATCTTTTCGATAGCTCGGGGGTAAAAATACCCGAAAGTTTCTATTGTTTGAAAAAGCATTGCTATAATGGTAATCGTCTATCACCTCCACACCGGAAGCCAGTAGGTCTCCTCTGTTTTGAGCCCAAGAGCTTCTTGGTTGAAGCATAAACATTGCAATTACAATTATAAAAATCTTCGCTAGATTCATAGTTTGATAGTTTGGATTCAGCAGCAAAAACAGGGCTTATTTCAATTGTTGAAAATGCTTTATAAGTTGTTCTGTAATCAAAACTGAAGCATCCTTTTGTACCTTATTCGTTGTCAACCAGGTTTCATAGCCTCCAAGCTTGTGCTGCTCAGGTGTAGGCAAATAACCATAAGACCCATTGGCTAGCTCAATCGTAAATGTATTTTTAAAAGGGCTTTTGGCTTTAATATCCAATCCAATCTGAGTAAATACTTCAAATGGCAAGGAAGCAATTCCTATATCATTGATAGCGAATGACTGGAGAACAATATTGACAGAATCAGGATACGCTGACTCCATATTAAAAACACGACGGGAGTAAGTTTTTTCGAGACTGTGGAACAGTGGTTTTGATCCTTCATAGTCTCGAACAGTGGCAACATTTGTAAGTATTTCAGGGGTTGCTCTTCTCACATTAAGCGTCATCTCTGAAAGTGCTGAACCAAGTTTCACCTCCGATTGGAAATCCAATTGCTTATATTCTTGGTATACTTTTTCTGCAATATCATTGGCTACATAATGCATTTTGGCATATGGAGGTAAGGATTCCTTAGGTCTCGGTTTAGAATAATCATTATTGTTAACATCACCTGAAGTTCCATTCGTCATAATTCCAATAAAAGCAGGTAGATCTGAGCCTGTTTCCAATAATTCACCCATACGATTTCCGAAAGCTGCAAAGTAATCCGCCGAGATATGTCCCCTAGGCACTCCACCAACATAATGTAGGGAATAATTAGCCAATAAAGCTATGGGGGTTCCGTCTTTGGATTCTACTGCAATAAAGGACACTTCAGGATCTACAGGACCTGCCGGACGAAGCAAGGCATTGCTATGTCCGGGATTCATTTTAGCTATCTCCAACTGTCCCAATGGACTCATAACAGAATCTTTCATTATCCACCTTCTGTTAAATACATGCTCCAGAACATCTACGCTCCCGAAAGCAATTTTAGCTAACGTTTTGTTTTCTCTTGCAATCTTTACTCCATCTACCATTCTTTTGACAACAAAGGTCTGGTATTCATCAAGAGCAACTCCTACTTCGGGAGATATGCTTTTTAATCCTTCTCCATTAAGGCTTATCCCTGAATGGGTATGGGTTGAGGCCATCATTACATCTTTTGTCGGAATATTTAAATCTCGATCTAGCATTGCTTTGGCAGCATCAAAAACCTCCCGATTAATATGAACATTATCCACAATCACAAACACCAATTCCTTCGCACCATCATCCAAGACAAGGGTCCTTACACTTAGTGGGTCATGAATATAGGTTGCAGGGGGAGAGTTGTAATTGCCAACAATTGGATGTCCCAGATGAGGGGTAATATCAGTAATTGAAGCTCCGGCTTGAAACACCTTATCCTGAGCTATCAAATCCTTTGAAAAAAGGACTGTGCTAATGGTCAAAATCAACCCTAATAATCTTTGAATCCTTATCATAATAATTTCTATTTAATTTTTAAATTGCAGTCAGGCTTATTCTCTAAATGGTATTTTTTTAATGGAGAATCAGAATTCTCTACACCTTCCACAAACATTGCCGCGACAGCGCAGGCACCTTTCTTGCTCAAGTGGGTATTGTCTTTCAACCCCTCTGTCAGGTTTTCAAAAACACCTGGTTCAATATGTAAAAACAAGGCTTTAGAATCTTCATCTCCTAATTCACTTAAATAATCTATGGTCATTTTATTCAAGTCTATTAATGGAACGCCTGATTCTTTGGCCGCTTCAATTGAAGCAGTTGCATAATCCCCATGTGTATCCATTGTTTTTCCTTCAGCATCAAATCTTCTTCGGGCAATAGGAGTGGCTATTATGGGCCTGGCGCCAAGGGCTTCAGCTTCTTTAACAAACCTGAGTAAGTTTTCTTTATACTCCCCATAAGCTTCCGTATAGCGCTTTGGATCATCAGCGTTTTGGTCATTGTGACCAAACTGAATTATCAAAAAATCACCTTCCTGAATATCATTTATAACCTTATCCCAATGCCCTTGGACAATGAAATTTTTGGAGCTCCTACCGCTTACAGCTCTATTCACAACTTCTGCTTTGTCATCCAAAAATGCAGATAGTGCCATGGCCCAACCTCGTCTAGGAAAATTCGAACCACCATAATGCTCATCCATTTCTTCCAAGTTATAATTGCTCATGGTGGAATCACCAATGCTGAAAACACGAACATTTTCTTTATCACAACTGCAAAAAAGCAATAATATCAAGCTATAAAAGGAGAAATAAAAAGCGCGGGGTTTCAAATGAGTTATCCGGGCCAATAGACCCGGATGCTCATTATTTTTCATTTGTTTCATAAGTTTTCACCAGTACAAATTACAAAATTGTTTTTTTGGGTTGTGAAAAACTTATCACCACCCAGGGTTCTGATCCAAATTTGGATTTAATGTCAATTCTGTCTGCGGCACGCTTTCTAAATAATTTCTTCCAGGATTAAAATTATACCCATTAGGAAGTTCTGTTTGTAAAGGATCCACTAACCCATCTTCATCCAATGTAGGGTTTTCATCTGGAAACTCTTCACTATTGAATGGATATCCTTTAGGTCGCTCATTTAAAAACAATTCATGTGCAGCCCATCTTTTCCAGTCCTGCTCTCTTAACACTTCAAATGCCAATTCAACCCTTCTTTCTCTTCTAATCTCATACAAAGCGTCTGAAATGGAATACCCATAATCCACTTTATTGGGATCAGCATCTTGAGACATCACCTCAAAGTCCGGCATGCCTACCCTAGCACGAAGTTGATTCAGGGCCTCATAGGCAACTGTTCCGTTCAGCTCTTCCAAAGCTTCTGAATAATTTAGCAATACTTCTGCGTATCTGAGAACAATCCGGCCAGCATCATTTGCATTGGCATAACCCAATTCCTGATAGGGATTGGTGTATTTTTTGATCTGAAAACCTGTAGGATTATTTTCACGGCTACCTGCAAATAATGGTGGAGAATTAAACACCACATTGGAAGGGTAATGCTGAACATCTCCAGGGATCCAAATACTTTGCCTTAATCTTAGGTCAACATCAGATGCCAGCATTTTTAAGAAATCGTTCCCTTTTTCTTGTTGGGAAATGGATAAATAATCCATTGGTTTACCATCTTGTCCCAGGTGAGAAGTTACATAAGACCATGTTGCACCTAACTCTGAAGGTGTGGTTGTACCATAATAATTTTGATTATGGCCAATAAATTCACCTACATTATAAGCCCTGTACAACAGCACCTCACTGATGCCTCCCATATCGCCTGTTCCAAATAAATCATAATAATCCTGATCAGGATTTCCTGTAGAATAGATGCCTACGTTATAGTCTCCATTCATCAATTCGTTTCCAGCATCCACACAGGCTTGGAAATATTTACTCGGATCAGCACCTTGTGTTCCAAAATCATCTCCACTGTGGTACTTCTGCCAGGTTCCTTCATAAAGCGCAACCCTGCTTTTGAAAGCCAGCGCAGCCTCTTTGTTGATTGAATTGTTTCCCCATGGAGCATCGTCTTTTTTATCAAGGTTAATGATTGCTTTGTCTAATAAAGACAAGATAGAATCCACCACTACGATTCTGGAATCCCTTGGCTTCATCAATTCCGCCTCATCGTCTGGAGTCAAAGCATGAGAATACCAAGGCACATCCCCATAGTTTTGTACCAAATCAAAATATATCCATGCTTTAAAGAACTGTGCTTCCCCCAGGTATTGCTTCCATGTGCTATATGGATCCTCACTCTTGCTGTAATTGTCCAAAAAGATATTTATACTTCTTACAGGTGCAAAATCACTCTGCCATGTCCCCGTCGACAAGGTCGTCTCTCCGTTTAGAACAGCATTAGCAGTTCTATAGGTAATATTATTAGCAGCTCCTTCGCGACCCACCGTAGACATACTGTTCTCATGGTAAGGTAGGCTTTCATAAAATCTCGCTGTATAGTTTTTAAGATCCACTGCGGATTTCCAATATTCATCAATTCCAATCTGATCCAAAGGTGGCTTGTCCAAAAAATCTGTACAAGACCAACCTGAAAAAAATGTCAAAATAAAGACTATTTTTAGTGTATTTTTCATTGTAATAAAGTTTTGTAGAGATGAGATTAAAAGGTGACGTTCAAGCCCATTGAATAAATGCGATCCGCTCTGTAGTCCTTACCGGTACTATTGGAATAGCCTCCGGAAGGCAAAGTTGGATCCATTCCTACAGGCAAATGATCAAAAGTCAAAAGGTTTGAACCTGACAAGTAAACCCTTACTTTACTCAACCCAAACCTACCAATCACACTTTCACTTAGACTATAGCCCAACTGAACGTCTTGTAGACGTATGTAGGCAAAATTGCCTAGATAACGGGAATTGTAAGTCTGGTTTTTCACATTTGATAAATTGTCCTCATAAGGACGTGGGTAGAATGCATCTGTATTTATATTCGCATCTCCTTCATACAAACCTACATACTTGGTACCTGGGGTATCTCTAAAGTAATCCAAGTGATCCCATTTTGGTTGCGACCAATTGGCTCGCCTGAAACCATAATAAGCGTAGTCATTATAGTTCATTCCCTTATCTCTCTTGGCTGTACCTTTCCATAACATGGAGAAATCAAAGCCTTTATAATTGGCTCCCAGGTTAATACCAAATTGATAATGAGCACTGGAGTTTCCTAAAAGCATTAAATCCCCATGATCATCTATGGTATTCTGACCATTGTTTATTACACCATCACCATTGAGGTCATCGTACTTCACATCACCTGTATTCCAGATATTGTAAATAAAGGACTGATCAGCATGATTATCTATTTCTTGTTGGGACTGAAACAAGCCATTGGAAGACCAGCCCCAAATATCACCAACTTCCTGACCTACAAGCCAAGATCCAAGGTAACCGGTAGGATTATTATAACTTGTAACCACTGCTTTGGCATCATAAAGGTTAAAGCCTACAAAATAACTTAAGTCAGAGTTTACAAATTCTTTCCATCTCACAGACAATTCCCAACCTCTTGTTCTCAAGGCTGAATTATTGGATCGGGGAACAGACGCTCCCAACACACCTGGCAAGGTCTCTGATGGGCCAATCATATCCGTAGTATTTCGCTCAAACCAGTCAAAATTAACGCCTAGCTTATTCCTGAAAAGCTCCAAGTCTACGCCTATATTTGTAGTGGCAGCTTTTTCCCAAGTCAAAGAAGGGCTAACAAGTGAAGGTGTGAGGGTGTAACCAACCTGTCCTGTTTGATTGTAACCAGGTAACCAATTGAGTAGGTTTTTGGACAATTGAATCAAAGCCAGATCCTGATAAGCCGATACATTTTGATTACCAAGCTGACCCCAAGACCCTCTTAATTTCAAAGTACTGATAAAACCTGAGGACTCTAACCAGAAATCTTCGTTACTAACTACCCAGCCTGCAGAAAAGGAAGGGAAGAAACCCCATCTTTTGCCTTCCAAGAAGCGGGAAGTACCGTCATATCTTACATTGGATTCCAAGAGGTATTTCTCTTTAAAATTATAGGTTAACCGACCAAAATAACCTTCCGTAGCCCATTGACTTAGTGCTTCAGTAATGGAAGGGTCGCCTGTTGCAGTATTCAGGGAGATTATATCAGGAACGATCAAGTTTCTCGCCTGTCCGTTCAAAGAGCGGTATTTTCCTGTTTCGTATTGCGCTCCAACCATGGCCATGAAATTATGCGATTCATTAAAGCTCCAATCGTAAGAAGTGTAGAGGTTTGAACTCCAGTAATAATTGCTGGAATGGTACTCATTCACCTGACTTGCTACCCAGGAACTTGTTTGTTCGCCTGTAAGCCAATTCTGTTCGCCAAATTCTCTCCCGTCATGAAGACCATAGAAATCCGTAGATTGGTAGGCAAAATCCGCATTGATTTTCCACCCTTTTAAAGGTCTCAATTCCGTCCCAATGATTTGCCAGTTCTCGGTAGTTTCATCATTACTTGCCCCCGCTTCAAAAAAGCTTTTCACACTGCTCTGTACTTGATTTCCGAAACTATCGAACACTGCTTGTTTTGGAGCTGTATTGTAAATAATGTGTAAAAGGGCATTGTACGAATCAGAAGATTCAGGTCTTGCACCAGAAGGAAAATGACGGTTATTTTTCATTAACCTTGTTTCAAATCTCAAGTCCCACCAATCAGTAAGTGAGGTATTTATCTTGGCAGTTAAATTATAACGCTTGTTATAATCATCAGCCCATGTAAAGGAACTTGCTTGGTTTGTAAACCCTGCTGATAAATAATAAGAGGTCTTATCCGATCCGCCTTGTACGGAAAAATTATGAGATTGTCCCATATTAGGACCAGTAGCTAAGTCCCAAAAATCATTGTTCGCATGGCCATCTCCATTTCCACCGTGCCATCCACCACCAGCTGCAGGAAAAGCAGACCAGTTGGTTACATTTTCTGCAGGAAAACCATCAGGGAACTGGGAACGGATATAATCGTAATCCCCGTCCTGATAAGCAATAATCCTGTCAATGGTAGATTCATTAAACTTTAATGAAGAGCCTTTATTTAATGCAGCTTCATTAAGCACACGAGCATAGGTGTAAGAGTCCAATGTTCCTGGTAATTTAGCAGGAGTAACTAAACTCATGCTACCAGAATAGTTAACTGTTAATTTTGAATCTTTCTTTCCGGACTTAGTCGTAATCATCACCACCCCGTATGGAGCCCTTGCTCCATAAATAGCAGATGCTGCTGCATCTTTTAAAACGGATATAGAGGCTATATCCTCTGGATTCAAGGAATTCATATCACCAGGAAAGCCATCTATCAGGATATAGGGTGCTCCGCCATTCAGCGATCCAATTCCACGAATATCTATTGAGGCCTTTGCACCTGGCTGGTATCCATTGGCATCAAAACCAAAATTCAACCCAGGTGTTGTTCCTACTAATAATTGAGAAACGTTTGCCGCATGTCGGTCTTCTAACATGTCACTGGAAATCACATCCACCGATCCAGTTAAATTAACCTTCTTCTGCGTTCCGTATCCAACAACAACCATTTCATCTAAGGAAGCCATTCCTTCAGTTAAGATTACATCTATAACGCTTCTAGAACCTACTGAAATCTCCTGGGTATCAAAGCCTATAAAGGAAAAAACTAGAATGGCACCTTCAGGAGCCACAATGGAATAATCACCATTCATATCTGTGGCAGTACCTTTTGTTGTCCCCTGCACATAAACTGTTGCTCCGGGAATAGGATCTCCATTGGCATCCGTAACCTTTCCTTTAACAGTTACCTCCACAGCAATTTCTTTAACTTTAGCATTCTTTTTAGCAACTTTCACACTGATCCGATTGTCCACCTGCTTAAAGGAGAGCGTATGGCTGGCGGCAAGGGACAAAAGCACCTCTTCCAGACTTTGATGTTCTACATGAAGATTGACCGGTAGTGAATTATCAACCAAGTCATGGTCGTAAATAAAGAAAAAGTCTGTCTGGCTCTTTATCTTATTGAAAGACTCGGCCAGCGATGCCTCTTTTAGATCCAGACTCAAATACACCTCACTGATATCCAGTGAACTTTGCCCCTTAGTAGGGGATGCATACATAAGGTTTAAACATAACAGCTGTAAAAAAAAGCCGTATAGGTAATATTTCCCCACCATACTAAGTATATGTAGTGATCTTTTCATAAATTTGAAAGTTTTGTTGTTAGTGATGACATAAAACTACAGTAGAGAGGAAGCCTGAGAACTTTCCTTCTACCTGGAACTGGCCAATGAACTGCTATTCATTGGCCTTTTTTATTTTCTTTTCATAGGCTATTCAGTGGCTTTAAATTGAATGAATACTACTTTATTTTCAATAGAATACTTAAAATTATAGGCATAGCCCAGACTCTCAAGTACATCTTTTAAATAGGTGTTTTTTTTAAATTCACCAGAGATTTTTAGCATATATGCCGGAGGGTTTTGCACATTGATATCAACTGCATACCATCGTTCCAGAGATTCCACAACCTCCTGAAAAGGTACTTTTTCAAATCCCAACACTCCCTCTTTCCAATAAAAGGCTTTGTTTAAGTCAAATTTGCTTTTGACCAATTGGCTATCCTTTCCTATCACCACCTCTTCTCCAGGGACAAGATCAACTGATTGATCTTTGGCCGATACATTTAAAACCCTGACTTTCCCTGTGGCTAACTGCACCTGTACCCAATTCTCTTTATAGGAATTAATATTAAAAGAAGTCCCTAAAGCAGTGGTAATCAAATCACCGCTATGCACGCGAAAAGGAAGTAAACTGTCTGAAGCTACCTCAAAAAAAGCTTCTCCGGATAAGTAGATTTCACGATGGCTCTGTCCAAATTCACGCCTGTACCGCAATTCACTTTCTGCATTCAACACTACATTACTTCCATCAGCAAGTTGTAAAGTCGACTTTTGTCCTTTGGGGTTAGCTTTGATGATCCATTCCTCCTCATTAAGATTCATCGCAACCTGATCCGCATTCTCCCTAGGTAAAAATGCGTAGAACATTGCAGCGCCAAACATTATCAAAAAAGCCACAACTAAAACTCCTCTTACACGAGATTCCAGCTTAGTATTATAGGATTTGTATTCGTAACGATCGGGCTTATTCTGTAACCTCTCTGTTGATTTTATTTTAGATTGAATAGCTGAAAATGTTCTTTTCTTACCTTTTTCAGTCCATTTTTTTGAAGAGCTGTCTAATTCAAGTAAAATGGTTTTGGCTTGCCCCAATAGTTCGGCTTTTGAAGGATGCAAATTCAACCACTCGAGCCAATATTTATCTTGCTCGGCATCACCTCTAAGCACCCATTGCTTGAAGGAATCATCTTCTAAAAAGTCTTGTATGTTTTCGTAAGATTTCATTTATCGACCATCTATATCTTAAAGAGGAGGATTAATGATAAATCTCACCATGTTTGGGAAAATAATTTATAAAAAAATTTTAATCTTTAGAATTCGAGCAAAAAAAAATCAAGAATCTATATTAATTACCCCAAATAAAATGAACGCTTTTGCCGTAAAATCAGATGAAACTAAAAACTGCTTCATTGATTTAAGTCCTTTCAATACCAAGTTGTAAAGTGATGGGACTTTTATCCCCATTAATTCAGAAATCTCATCATAGGACATGTCCTCCAGGTATTTGAGGTATATGGCCTCTTTTTGCCTGTTGGACAAATTATCTAATGCCGAAGATATTTTCCTACTGGATTCTTGGGTGATCTGATTTTCAATTAATATTTCCTGAAATGAATCCTGCCACGCAGCACTTGTATGATGATCTTCTAGGACTTGTTGTTTTTGATTTTCTTTTAGTCTTCTTATTATCTCTCTGCGAAAAGCTGAAAACAAATAAAACCGAATAGAGGAATGGATGGATAGTGTGGATTTACTTTCCCAAAGATGTACAAATACATCCTGAATCACGTCTTCTATAAGGTCACAATCCTTTGTAAATTTCTGACCGTATTTAAAAATATCATCCGAAGTAGTTGTAAAAACATAAGCAAAAGCCTCCTGATCGGTTGATTTTATCAAACCCCACAATTCATAAGAACTTAATTGTTCGTACCTCATATTTATTTGCACTTTAGGGTTTATAACATCTAAAAATGTGTATAAAAATTTTAAGTTCCAAATATTAAAACACTTTAGGTTCTTATAATAATGATCCCACCGAATAAATAACTGATTTTTTCCTATTTCAAATTAAAGAATTATGTCATTGAGAATAGTCAATTTAAATGGCTGGTATTTGGGTTTTAATAGGAATTTGAAAAATGGGTAAAAAAGGAATTAGTGGATTGATATAGAAAAGCCAAAGGATCTCCTAATCATTTCCGGGAGATCCTTTGGTTCAAATTGAGGTTGTAATTTGTACTTTAGACTTGCTATAAATTATCGGGGTTTAAGAGGACGATGAGGCTACTCTGCCAAACAATTGTAGGTTTTATCTGGATCCATCAAATGCCCCCATCCGTAAATCTCTTCATTTTCAATTCCCCTGACCGGTTTTAAATAACCACTTTCTACTAGCGCAGCAACATGAAAATACACCGCATCTACATCAGAAGGCTCATTTCCCGGAAAATGACTGAAACCTCCATCCTCTTTTTGACAGGTTAATATCCAGTCGTTGGCTTTGCGATAAGCCTGCTTTATTTCCTTTTTTCGATTTGCAAACCCTCCAACTTGCTTAAGCACAAATAAGGCATCAAAAACAGCATGAACATCCCAATCTGGCTGATGAAGAGACCAAGAACCATCTTCTTTTTGGTCTTTAAGCACCCGATTCACCATTTCTTTTGCCAATGGGGTTTCCTCGCCTATTAATCGATAATAATGTGCCGCATGAAAAGTAGAGGCCACATGGTCTCCAATATATCCATCAGCTGCTTGGTTATCCTTTAGATAACCTCTCATTTTCTCATCAATATTGGATGGCATTTTAGTCTTCCAAGCACTGTAGAATAGGGCGAAAAAACTGGTTGTATAAAGTGGTAAGTCCTGAAACCTGTTTCCTTCAAAAAAGTAGTTTATTACAGGGCTTGGATCATATTTCGGCTCTCTTCCCAGTATTTTTAAGGCCGCCACACTTTGAACGGTATTGTATAATTTAGCAAGCGGCGTTTCCATGTCTCCTTCTCCCGTAGGCGCATAAAATGCACCGTCCTCCTTCTGACAGGAAAGAAAGAAATCTATGGTTGCTTGTTCATAAGGCAATTCCCAGCCAAATGTTTTATGAATGATCACCGCATAGGTAGGGGCTGCAATGCCAGAAAATTTTGTATCTGAATTTCCTGCGTAATCCTTGGCTATTCCAGGCCTGAAAGTCCCATCCTTATTGGCTACCTTTTGAAAAAATGTACGAACCCCTTCAAGTACCTTTTTTTGATTGTCAATCATCAAAAAATCAAAATCGCCCATAGCTACTCCTCCAGTTACTACAGGTATTAGTTGCAATACTTTTCTTCGGCTAAAATTCATATTTTGTATTTTATGTTTTCAAAAATTTTGATTTAGAATCATTGTAAATCACAAAGGATTTATCATTCTAATCCCATTTGGATTGAATTCGAAATATGCAATCTTTCGGTCAAATTTGAATACTATTTTAGTATATTTTAATTTAAACTGGAAAATACCACCTTCTACTTCACTTCATAGGTGATAATTTGTAAGCGTTCACTAAACCAAGGTCCACACTCCTCGCTTCGATATTACGGTCCTTTAGGGCTGGTGAAATAGGAGAAATAAACCTCATTTTCACCTGATCACAGCAAGTAATCAATGAGCTAGATAGAATTAGAGAATGAATTGTCGGTGGCCTATTTCGGGTGGAAGCACATATCACTTTCTCTAAGATTCAATCATAAACCCGAAATATGCAATAGACAATCTATTACGTGCTGAAATCCCTTTAAAATCAGCCACTTCGTTGCTGATTTCAATTTCACCATAGCGGTGCTATGCTAAAATATCCAAACAGCCTGATTGTCTTGCGATTGCAACACTTCCCGTAAACACGGGACAGGCTTCACCCCTGACTATTGTCAGGACGGAGAAATCCTATTACATAATCCGGGCAATGTCGTTTAGTTAAGGTTTATAAGTTATAAAATTACTGGGTCTGGCAGTATACCTTTTTATTCTAGGAACTGACCTGTTGGGCCGTATTATTTCAAGTTGAAGCAACAGTTTGAAAGCATAATCAGATATTTTTCCAATGATTTTGTCCATTCCTTGTTTGAGTTGATCAATTATAGATTTGGTTTTACGATACGCCTGGGTTCTGTTGATCTGATAAGTGTTTTTCCGTTTTTTATTACAGTAGTCAATCCCTTTTTTGGTAAGTGTTTTACTGAGAATGTTGCTCAAGTTGGCCCTGAGAATGATTCTATTAAAATCCTGGAGAACGGCCCTGGCCGTCTTTCCGCTCAGGTTTTCAAGTTCCGCCCTAGTTTTGAGTAGCTTGAAAGACTCTTCAACAGGCCATCTTTTCCTGTAGAGCTCACGTATTTCCTTGACAGGGTACTTCTTATGGTCAACTAGGTTGGTTATCAATATATGGTCTTCTCCTGATGCAATCGGTACCCGTACGAGCCTTAACTTGAGTGCCTCAGTAGAAATATTCCTTTCCCTACACCTGTTTAAGGCCTCTTTGGAAGGGGACACCTCTATGATCTGCCGTTTTTGGGTAGATGCTAAAAATGCCTTTGCATGTTTCCATCTGTTTGCCTTTACCCTGATGACAAAGGATTTCTGTTGCTGAACCAATGAGGACATGAGCCAAAAGGCCGCATAAGCCCTATCCATTATAAGCAGGTCGCCCGGCCCTAGACAGGGAAGATGACTTTCACACAGAGCAAGTTCACTTGTCCTGTAATGTTTGATCTTGGCATCTATACTGATTTGGTTGAGTACATCGTAGGCTTGGGAAACACGGGCTAACACTACTTTTCTCCCGTTTTCAGTCCGGGTTTCGAAATGGCCAAAACCTTTTGCCAATTCTTTGCTGTAAGGAAGCTGCAAAGTACTGCCGTCGATACCTATAAGCCGAAAACCTTTCCATTTACGGATATGGCTGGCTTTATTATAATAAAAAGAACATTGTTGTTCATTGAGCCATGTAAACACCTTGGGGTTTAGTTTGGATCGTTGCTGACTGAATGCTCCTTTGGAATAGCTGACCGATTTGTCGGAAAAAAAATTATCAAGTTCTTGCTGAACACTCGATTTACCCAGGCCCAACACGAAGTAGATAAGATCTGTAAAACCCAAACACCGCTGACGAACAAACGCTGTGTTAGTCGTACGGAACCTATCGCGTGTTAATCCATTTTCTATATTGTTTTTTAATAGTTTTAAAAAGTCCTTCGAAAAGGAAAAGGACTTGATTGTTGTTAGATTATTTTCAAAAAAACTACGCTCCCTTTTCTTTCCTAAAAATAATAAAAATTCCTTAACTAAACGACATTGATAATCCGGGTTAAACATAAAAAAGGTGCCATCTCCCAACAAAGATGACACCTAAGCACTCAACCCCAACCAATTAGTTAATCTATGCTAAGAAAAGTGATGCAATTCCCAATACTTGGTCTTTGTTCAATGGTTCATCCCATCCTTCAGTGACAGCAGCAGAATCAATACCTGTCAGTTGAGTAACATCCACACCTCCATGCATTACATTTTCTTCACCGGCATATATGGCCTGGGTGGCTGCAGGTAAAGTACCATTTGACCCTTCTGTAATCCAGCCTTTAATACTGTCATGCCCTTTTTTGGTTCGGAGCCTCCTCACCATTGAAGCGTGCCTGGCTTCTACCGAATGGATAGAAAGTGCGGCAGTTAATACCACGTCATTTTCCATTACATTTCCTGCCTGACCTTTATAAGCCCTTACTCCGGTATCCTCAAATGCTTGAGACAAGGCCAAAAAAGTAGGATAATCCGTAAATGGTGAGAAATTTCCGCCTGCAGTAAAATCAAAAGCTGGTTCTGTCACTGGGGTTCCACCCAAAACATTCCCAACTACCTCAGTCAAAAAATTAACGTGAGCCAACTCATGGTCTCTAATTTTTTCGAAAATAGCCATATCAGCTCCTTCGATAACACCTGCATCTAAGCCCATCTGGTAATACCTGTATTCAAGATGTTCCAAAGTCAGCGCATAATTCAATACGCCTATCAAGCTGTCTGTATCTGCCTTGGCAACTTTTGGTAAGGCGGACAAAATTCCCAAAGGAACCGCGGCCATTGCCATTTTTTTACTTAGGTCACCAAATTTGTGAAAAGCATCTCTTCTAGAAAAAAACAATTCTTTTTCATCCGAATTTTTAGTATCCGGACACATTTTATCTAATAAATTTAATAAGTTCATGTCTATCTTAGTTTAGGTTAAATATTAGCTTGGCAATTGGCTGAAGTCAATTGGAGTAGTCACATATGTACTCGCTGCAGAAAGAACTTCTGAGAAGCTGAGTGTGCGTTCAAGACCGTTGGCATCGATCAAATCGTCACCAGCAAAATCTGCGGAACCTGGATTCAATAGATCTCTGATTGCTGCAGCATGTCTTGCTTCTACTGAAACAATCTTACCGGCTATCAATAAATAGCCTGCGTCCTGAATAAACTTCCCTGCGCCATTATAGGCAGCTACACCTAAATCCTCGAATGTTTTAGCGGCTCCTAAAACTGACATTCTGTCGTTAAAATCAATTGCACTGAAGTCTACTTCTAAATCTGCAATTGCAGCATTACCTAAAGCAGCTTTAAAAAATTCCTTATGAGCCCTTTCATGTTTTTCAAGGTCTCCCATGATTTGCTTTTCTTCCGCGTTTGCATTGGCGAAATATCCTCCTTGAATTACGGTTGCGTAAAAAGCCGCTTCAAGTTGTTCTAGTGCATAGGCATAGTTCAATATCCCAATATCACCGGACCCCAACATTACCCCATCTTTCATTGGCGGCATGTAATCATCATCGTCATTACATCCGACCATAAACAATCCTGCTGCAGCAATGGATAAGCTACCTTTTTGAAGGAACTTTCTACGGTTGGCGTCCTTCACCAGTTCCTGAGGTTTAATCAAATCATTTTTCATTTTCTTAAAGTTTAGGTAAATTACTTGGTTTCGTTTTCCTCATAAATGGTCAATCGACTCGATGATTGATTTTTATGACTTATTTGAGAAGAGTTACGAACCAAATGATCCCTTTGGATCTAGGGGGAGCTAAACTTTTTTATAAAAAATAATTGAAAAAGAATATTTATCTATAAAACCCCTGCTAAATCACGTTTAACAGGGGTTTTTATTAGGTGGTAAATCATTTAAAAAAATCCTTGAAAACCAAAAAGAAAGGATAAATCACCTGTTTATCGCTTAAACGATCTTCTACTAATAAGCGCAACTATATGCCTTAAACGTGTAAAATGTTATTCAATAACCATGGTAAAGGTACAGTGCACCATAGGTCCAATTAGGCCCAGCCATACCTGGATAATTAATTCTATCCATCATCAAAGCCACATAACGGAATGGGTACCCTTCAGGCAACTGCACTACATTGGGCCATACCCTTGTCCCTGAAAGCTTATCCCAAGGCGGTAAATCCATTTTCAATGTCCCAACCTCTTTCAAATCTGGATAGCTATAAATGAAAATTTCTCTCTCTGAACTTCCAGAAAAACAATACAAGCGATCACCTATTTTCTGAATGGATGTTCCCGTGGAGTTGTGCGCAACAGGTCCGGCAATCTTTACATAGCCTTTGTTCCAATGGTCAGACTCCATTACAATTGCCTTGTAGCCACCTTCATTGACACAGGTCAAGATTCTCCATTTGCCTACCTCACTGTCATAAAGAATATGCGGATCCTCCACATCGCCTACTACCCCAAAAGGGGATGCCTCCATTACTGAAAAACCAAACCTTGGATCCCTTTCACTTTTAACAGCCAAGAGCTGCTTCTCTTCTTTATCTATATTGGCATAAGCACTAAAACCCGTGGTGGTACCTTTCCAAACCTTATCATTTCGGTCAAAAAAGATATGCGATGCCACTTCATTTCTTAAAAGTCCATCCTTGCGATCAAAAAGGATGACCCCTTCTAATTTAATATCGAATACAGAAGGATTCATACTGAACACACCCTGAATATGATGTGGTAAAGCCCTACCTCTAATAGACATGGTGTACCACAAGCGCCCCTGATCCAAGAGCGGTGAACCATCCTCATAAGTGATCGCACGAATATCGGCTAAACCTACGCCTGCAGTAAGCCCCATAAGTACCCTATCTATTTTTACTTCCCCTGAGTCAAGCCCTACATAAAGGTGTGATTGAAAAGAATGCAAGTATTCCTTTTTCCGTAAATCTATTAAAGTGTTAAAATCAGACTGCCCTATGACCTGTGGCAATTCCTCATCTTTCAAATACAGCACCAAGCCACTTCCAAGCATTTGCAGATAAAGTGTTCCTTTTAAGACAGTGTTTTCGGAAAGATTAACGGCGATTGACTGCTCAGTGGTAATGCCCTCCTTGTCGGTATAGTGCAGCCTGGCATCCTTGATTTTTTGCTCATTGAACTGCAACTTAATGGTTAACTTCTCTTTTGTATTGGAACCGGAAAATGAAAAACCAAGTGCTCCTTTACCAATACTTGAGTCCAAATGAAGGGCATAGGTCGCTACTGGATTGAAGCCACCGAACCATATGTCTGTTTCCGTTTTTAATTGGGATTGAACCGTCAGTTGGTTGGCTTTTATGGAGACCTTTGAACTATCCCGAAGATGGTGAGTACTCGGATGCATGACAGAAAGCCCTATGATTTTTTCAGGCCATATGCCTGCTAGCGGAATGGTTTGTTCAGCATCAAAAATCAACCTCTTGGAAGCTTGACGGGTAAATTTTATTTGATCAGGGCTGGTTTGTGCTAAGGCAGGAGAACCAAATAGGGTCATCCCTATCAAAAGAAAACATACGAATTCAGACAATCTCATGGACTACTATTAAAAGGGTTATTGTTTTGATAAAAATTAAGCAACACTTTTGACCTTAAACCTCAATACCGTTTTTAATTTTTCTTCTGGCACTTTTCTGAAATCGGTGAGGTATATTTCCCTATGGGTTTTTGAAAGCCTTTCCAATCCAGCTTCTTTTGCATAAGCTTCCATTTTCGAAAAAGATTCCGCCTCATTGTCATAACTACCTACATGCAACATCTGTAAGCAAGGACCTTCCTCTATGGTTTCAAACCTGGCATTCTCTAGTAAGGGCTGAGGCTTTTTCTTTTTTGTCACTGCCAACATCTCTTCAAAAAATGCCTTGTTCACAAAATTGGGTTGACGAATCATGATGGTGAAAATCAAATCATCTTTATTGATGGTTCCATCAAATTTGGCCTTGGCCGCAGCATTAATGTCCCAATCCCCTTCAAGTGGATAAACGGTATAATCCTGATATCCTTCCGGTGGATCACTGATCTTTTTAAGGGTCATTTTTACGGCATAAGACAATGAATAGAGGACCGAAATACACTCAGCAAATTGGCTGCTATTTGGATTCCCCTCTCCAGAAATGCTGATAAACTTAAATGCAGGGACAATTACTTTTGCAGGCTTGGCTTTGGGTAAATATAGCTCTTTTTCGGATTTCCTCCATTGATATTTCATGCTGCATTTGGGTTGATTTTGGAAGCAACAGCTTGATTCTGCAAGCCATTGTTGTTTGCGCCTTAATTTTTTTCCCAATTTACCCATTCCCCTTTAAAAAGGAAAAATATTTATTTCCAGTGAAAGGGAAAATTACAATTCTGAATTCAAAGCATCAGTCACTCTAAGTCAAAACAAAACTTCCTCAATTCTTGAGCAAAAAAAAGAAGCCATAATAGCATTGCGCTTATATGGCTTCTTTTCAGAATAACGATTAATTATCAAATGTATCCCTTGGTAGAGGTTTTCCTTAATCCAAAACAGTTACCAAATCCTCTTTGCTTTTTCTTACTTTCTTAAGGTTTACCAACCAATCTTTTTCACTGTCTCTGTATCCTAAAGGAAGGACGACACAACTTCTAAGTCCTTTTTCTTTTAATCCTAAAATCTCATCAAGTGCATTGGGATCAAAACCTTCCATTGGGGTGCTGTCAACCCCTTCAAATGCAGCAGCGGTAATCGCCTGTGAAAAGGCAATATAGGCCTGCTTGGCAGCGTGGTTAAAATTCTCTTCAGCGGACCTATTTGGATAGGTAGTGAGCAACTGTTTTCTGTAGTTTTCCCAGCCTTCATTGGTAAAGCCCCTTTGCTCATTGGTAAGGTCAAACATTTTATTGATCCGCTCCTCGGTATAAGTATCCCATGCAGCAAAAACCAATAAATGGGAACAATCGGTAATTACTGACTGATTCCATGCAATAGGCTTAATTTTTTCTTTGATTTCCTGATTGGTGATTACAATCACCTCAAAAGGTTGCAAACCACTAGAGGTCGGCGCTAGTGAAATTGCTTCTATAATATTGTCCACCTTCTCTTGTGCTATCTTTTCACCATTCATGGCTTTAGCAGCATATCTCCAATTCAATTTGTCAATTAATTCCATTTTACTAATTCTATTTATTTTCGTTTTGATTGTTATTTTTTGATAAGATTTTCATCCAAGTATTTAACATTTTCCTCAGTCCGGCGATTTCATCTATCTCTATCCCTTCAGTGGATAAACTTTCTAACATTTTCCCCGGAATAGGTAAAGCCTGAACCTTCAATTTCTCTCCCTTCTCTGTTAAAGATACAATTACACTCCTTTCATCAGTTGTTGAACGAAGGCGTTTGATCAGTCCCATTGCTTCGATCCTTTTAAGTAATGGAGAAAGGGTATTATTATCCAATAATAATTTCTCTTTGATCTGATTTACACTTATTCCATCAGCCTCCCACAACACCATCAACACCAGGTATTGAGGGTAAGTCAAGCCCAATTGGCTCAAAAAAGGCTTGTAAGCCTTCGTTATTAGCCGGGAAACGGAATAAAACGGAAAACAGATTTGATTCTTTAACTCTAGTTGAGAAGCATCCATCAGTTTTTATTTTTTTTTGCTCGATAATCAGCCCATGATCCTGCAGACCATAGGGCCCATACAATCAGTACTGGCTGGAAGAAAAGACGAATCAATCGTGCCTTATCAGAATCCAAGGCCCCGAAAGCATCTTTACCATCAAGGTATTGTGCCACATTTCCCGGGAAAACCAAGAGAAAAAACACTGCAAGTGCCCAACCAAAATTCACCTGCTGTTTTTTCCAAAATGCCAATCCAAGTCCGAGTGCAATCTCTACATACCCTGACAAGACTACAACCAAGTCTTTTTCAAAAGGAAGCCAATCCGGAACCTGGGCTTGAAAATCTATTCTATTAAAGGTCAAATGGCTAACTCCTGCATAAATCATAAATGCAGCCAGAATTAACCTGAAAATATTTTGTACTAAAGAGGTCTGATTATTCATTTTTTGTTTTTAAATCTTACACGTTTATATCGTAAACGACATATTAGTTTTGAAAGTTTCCTATCCCGTGATTTTTTTATAAAATTTCAAAAATTAAACCCGGATTATGTAATAGGATTCGTGATGAGTGTTGCAATCGCAAGAAAATCAGGCTGTTTGGAGATTTTAGCATAGCACCGCTATGGTGAAATTGAAAACAGCAACGAAGTGGCTGATTTTGAAGCGATTTCAGCACGTAATAGATTGTCTATTGCATATTTCGGGTTAAACGTATAATGGGTAATTATTTATCGGTCAATTCTGCCTCAAGCGTTTTAAAATCAATCAGCAATTGCTGAATGGCTGTTTTATTCAGACCATTGTATATACCTCTAATGTGCCGATCTCCATCTATAAGTAAAATATTTTCGGTATGTAAAAAATCATCTGGGCCTTTGGCTATTCCCATGTCTTCTTCAACAAAAAATTGGTTTCTCCCAAGATCATAAATTTGTTCTCTGTCACCTGTGAGCAAAAACCAGCTTTTATTCACTATCTCATTTTTTTCTGCGTAAACTTTTAGCTCTTCAATTCCGTCCATTTCAGGCGTGACAGAATACGAAAGAAACAAGGCTTTGTCTTTTTCCTGCAACTCATCTTGAATCATGTACATATTGGCCATCATCTTTGGACATATGCCCGGGCAGGTGGTGAAGAAAAAATTAACAATGCTTATCTTACTATCCAAATCCTTAGCTGTAACCTCACTCCCATATTGGTTAAACAAGTTAAATTCAGGGATTTGGTGAAAATCAACAGGAACATCCTCTTTGGTAGAAAACCAACGAGGAGTAAATGTAGCTTCTTCATAATAAGGCAAAGTTATCTCCTCCTCATCAATGGTTGTTGTTTCTGGTCCACCATTATTACAGGCAGCCGCAAAAAACACGATCAATGCAATTGTCAATTTATTCATCTATCACAATATTTTCTCCTTCTAACTCATAACACAAACTTGCTCTCTTTAAACCATAGAGACGACCATCCTTTGCTTCATAATTTACAAATAGTTTTCCGTTTTCCCTCCATGCCTGCTGCAAGCCTTCTTCCTTACCCTCAACGATATGGAGCACCTTAAAAAGCTGTCCACTGCTGTACCATTGCTTTTGAACTCCATGGACCAGGCCATGTTGAAAATTCGCTTCAGATCTTAGCTTACCATTGGACCACCAAGATTTTACCATTCCATTACGTCTATTTCTTTCATAGTTGGCCTCAAAGCTCAATAGGCCATTTTCGAACCATCGCTGCAGCACACCATCTCTTTTACCATTCAAATAGGTGATTTTTTCTGACACGAGCCCATTTGGATAAGTAGCTATTCCTGTCCCGGTAAATGGTTCGTCCTTATAAAAAACAATCCCTTGATTGGGATTGAGTATAAGGTTCTCATCCGAAACCGTCCTCTTCTCCAATTCGGCTGGTGTTAAAACACCATCATCAGACGTTCCATTTGGCGTATTAAACCCAAAAACAAGTAATGAGAACCAGTATATCTGTTTAATTAATAGCATTTGAACTGCCTTGGTAATTTCCTGGAAAAAGGATGTAATACTTATTTAAATACAACTCATTTTGAATATGATAGTGGTATTGCTGCTCCTGATTGTACTTGGTAATAGAGGTATGTCCACCTGATACATCAAGGTCATTGGGATAGTCTCCTGTGCTCGCACATTTCCTACCATGCAAAAAGAACCCATCTGAAATGATCCCGATCAAGTTATCGTCATCATCAGAAAAAGCAAGCGGCTCCAGGTGATAGTGGTAACTTTGAGGACCTGTATGCGCACCATTGTAATCCAAAGAAGGAGCGGCATCATCCAATGGGATATTTGGTCCTTCCTCATCATTATAAATCATGGATCCACTAACGGCGATACCGATTGGCCCTAAACCTGTGGAAGAAGAAGATGAAGCTTTGGTTGGAATTGCTGGAACAACAAGGGTATAAGCACCATTAAAATCATCAATATTACCAGGGGCCATTTGTCCAAAACTGGTATAGGTAGGATTTACGAATAGTGGATGGTTTGCAAATGCCGCCTCTGTTACCAATAAATTCCCCCTTGGGTCTGTCGCTTCTCTTTTTGTAGTATTTGACCAATAGGGGGAAGTGTGATTTGGGAGACCATTTGATTCTATAATAATCTCGTCTACATCTAGCATTATGGTTGTATTGGCTTCATCAAAGGCCTCAAATGCAGCTGGTAACTCGGTAAGCTTATTCTCTGGAATTACTTCCACATTACCGCATGAACAAGACATTACAAGAATACTTAGAACGGCGATCTTACTGAAAACATATTTGTTCATGACTATAGTTTAATATATTTCTATAGACGTGAGAATGTAATCAATCCCTCGGTAGGCGGGGCATATTTCTTCTTTCTCCTAGCAAAATTTGCTGCACTTCACTGATAATCCCATTAAATGCCTCTTTTTGTTCATCCTTACAAAGGCTTTTAAGCTCTTCAAAATGAGCAAAAGTCATGTTGATTTTTTCAGCTTCTTTAAGGGCTATTTCATTTAACTTTTCCGCCTTGGCCTCTTCATCAACAACTGGCATTTTCAAATACTCAAAGTATTCTTTTACCAACCTCTTTTGTTGTCGCTCTATCATAGCCATTCCCTTCTGATGGTTTTCAGCTGAAGTAAAAAAGCTTTCCTTTTGTGATTCTGAAAGATTAAGTTCATTACTAATCTTAAACATTAAATCAGCTTTTGCTTGTGGACCAGGCATAGGCGGCCTAGGATGGTTTAACATCACAAAGGCAAGTACACCATTGATTATCAACAGGCAAAAAAACCCAATTTTAAATATGTTATTTTTCATCATTCATAAATATTATAATCTGTAATCAGTTCAGTGTAGGTTGACTCTACTTGTTCGGCAGTTTCCTGATAAGCAAAATAATTGTTAAGCACGAAAACATTTGCACAAACAAGTAGAAGCATCACAGCAGCCACAGCCATCCACTGGCTAGGATTCTTGGCCGATTTATTTCTTCTTTGATCAGCCAATTTTTTCTTGATTGCTAACAAGCTATCCTTAGGTGGCTGGGCGTCTTCCATCCCCTCAAGGCTATTCATGATTTTGTTTTTCCAGGCTTCCATATATTCTTAGACGTATTGTATCATTTTTTCCCTCGCTCAGGATAAAATTTTTCTAGTTTAATTCTCATTGTTGCCTTTGCTCTCTGCAAAAGTGACTCCACAGACTTCCTACTGACCTTCATAATGTCTGCTACTTCTTGCTGGGGCAGGCCATCAATCTGGGTAAGGATAAAAACCGTCTTTTGATTTTCTGTCAATTCATCCATAACACGAAACAAGAGTTTCGCATCTTCAGAATTTTCCATTTTCACTCCAGGATGAACAAAATCTACAGGTTCAATTATAATTTCACCCGACTCCTTACTAAATAAAGAGGAGAAAATACCTTTTCGTTTTAAACTGTTCTTTTTACGTAGAAAATCGAGACACTTATTAATGGTAATTCGATAAATCCAAGTGCTGACAGAGGCGTCATTCTTGAATTTTGAAGCAGAATCAAATAAAGTAATAAAAACATCTTGAAGTACTTCTTCAGCATCCTGCTCATTTTTTGTATAACTGAGTGCCGTTGAATAAACCTTGGCCGAATATTTATTATAAAAATAGTCAAGTGGCTTTTCATTGCCATTTGCCATTTCTATAAGAAATTGGGCTTCATCATTTATCTGTCTCACATTTGTCATACGGGTTTAATCTATACTTTAATTTTTATAAGTTAATCTTTATAAAAAGGCTAAAAAAACTCACCTAAACTTCAAGTATTGTCTTGAGGCGTTTTTGATTTTGAAGCCTTGGGTCTTTGGATTTAATAAGTACTGGTCTGTCTTGCATTACCTCTACACACCTTTCCAAAGTTTCCCTTTCAAGCCTATCCATTGCTTCTTGGGTATAAAAGGTGAGATGCGGAAACAAAATTACATTTTCCAATTCATATAGTTTCCGTAAAGGGTGAGTACTATGATTTAGTGGCTCCTTACTGAAGACATCCAAACCCGCCCCTCCAATTTGCCCATTCATCAGGCTTTCCAACAATGCTTCCTCATCTATCAAAGCTCCACGAGCAGAATTGATAATAATTGCTGACTTTTTTAACATTGCCAATTCAGGCTTTCCAATTATATGCCTGGTTTCATTGTTTAACACAGCATGCAAGGAAATAAAATCGCTTTGCTCAAGCAAAGATTGAAGCGATTCAATTTTAACAATCCCATTTTCGGCTAAATGTTCCTCAGATTTATAGGGATCATATCCAATTACTTTTGCCCTTAATCCCAAACCGGCCATTCTTGCCATACTTTTCCCTATTCGACCACAGCCAATTATACCCAGTGTTTTGCCTGCTATATCCTGAGACATCCATTCTTGAGTAGGCCAGGCCCAGAAGGACTTTCTCATTTTATTTTGGATAGCAGGCATTTTTTTAGCCAAGGCCAGAAGCATTGCAAAGGCACCTTCTGCCACCGTTTCTTCAGCATATTCTGGAATATTCACAACCACTATTCCCTTTTTATTGGCAGCAGGAATGTCTATAGCGTCTATCCCTACACCATATTTAATTATGGCTTTAAGCTGTTTTGCTGCCTTTATTACCTCAGCACCAATTGTGGTATAACACATCAATAAAATATCACATGTTTCCACCGCTTTGCAAAGGGCTTCTTCAGACACAGTTTCAGGAAGTAAAACCAGCTCATGCCCCTGGTCTCTTAAGACCTGGTCAACCATGGGGAGTTCAAGTTCCCTATCCGTTCGGACTATTTTCATATAAGGTATCTTCAGTAAAAAGAATTTACTTCTTTTAAATTAACAAAGCGATTTCAGTACGTAATAGATTGTTCGGGTTAAAGGTCGGTAGATAGATCGTAAGTCAAAATCTGCAAACCTTCAGGAAATGATTCTGTTGAAACAAGCTCCAGTTTTGCTTGAGTTTTTGACTCCCCAAAAAGTTTTTGTCCTTGCCCCAGAACTATGGGATTGACCTTCAATTTAACCTGATTGATCAAGCCATTATCGAGTAGCCAGCCTGCAAATTGGCCTCCACCACATAAGTATACATCGGTTCCGGAATGATGGATGATTTCTTTTACATTTTCAACATCCACTTTAGACAAATGAACATTAGGTTCTAAAGAAGGAATTTCAAGCTTATTTGAAAAGATGTAATGTTCCATATGCGGGTATGGTGCCTGGCCAGGTTTTAAGTCATACTTGTATCCAAACTCATAGGTTTTCCTGCCCATAATCACCGTATTGAATTTCATCAAGTCATCCTGGTATTTATCTACCCCTTCTCCTTCACCCATAAACAGGCTAATGTCTTCATTAGGACCAGAAATGAATCCATCTATAGAAATGGCTACATAATAGATCAACTTTTTCATGATAAAAGAATTTAGTAAGTAGATAAGCCAAATACAAAGAACAATGCTAAAGTTATTCAGCATAAAATATTTACCCGTATATACGCAATGGACCTTCTATTACTTAATGAAACCCCTCTGATCCCTTTGTATAATCCAGGATTAAATTAAATTAAAACTCACAGCACTCTGACTTTATACAATTTCATGTCATTCACCTCTAATGTATCTTGAGGGTTCTCAAAATAAATATGGTGGGTCCACCAACTTATTTCTCCTTTGGTATACACGAGTTCCTTTGTTTCGGCATTAAAATTAACTGATTTAACATGCTTTGCTCCTTCTAATGGTTCAAATGGAGTAAAGATGGAAGTTGAAATATCAAATTGCCACACACTATTGGTGGTGGACAGAAGCAATCGTTGATCACTTGTAAGGAAAAGGTCATGCCCGCTTTCATCAGGTATTTCCCATTCGTTTACTTTCTCTAATTTGGGCTGCGCACTCTTCCAATCCGCTAGCTTGTACTCCCTCAATTGATCAAATCCCAGTGCAAACAAACTGTTTTTCTCTTCGTTCCAAACCGCACCATGCCCGGAATATAGACTATCAGAGTATAGTATATTATCCGACTGTTTGACATCATAAAGTCGGATTGAATTCCCGTTTTCCGCTGTGGAAAGCGCTACTACTATCCTTCCTCCGGGAAGATAGTCTGCAGAATGGGCATTGGGAACATGCGCATAAAAAACAGTTTTCTTGTCCTTACGATTTACCAGGGCTACGCCTCCGCTGGAAGAGGTTATTAATATTTGCCCTTCTCCAACAGGTTTACAATCATCAGTGGTATTAAAATACCCATGGTATTCTTTGGGCAAACCCTCAGAAATCGCAGCTGTCCATTCCCAAACTTTCACAAGACTATTCTTGTTCGATTTTTCCTTATCGAAAATAACTACGTTCTCATCTCCACACCCGATTATCTCTGAGCTGTCAGTATTTATTACCGATGTTTGTTTTTCGGAACAGGAAAAGAAAGTAACAATTAAAAATAGTGAAGAAAGAAATTTCATGGTTAAGTCGATTTTTAAGTTCAAGCCAAAGCTTCCTTTAAAGATAATACAAAGTCAATTAAAGGATTGATTTGATACCCCTTAAATTATCTTTTCCCCAATAATACCAACCAAAAACCCAAGTATGGCCCCTAAAGAGGAGAGGTAATTGTTTTTCAGCTTGCTTTCAGGAATGATGTCCTGAATCAATAAATATAAAATCCCCCCACTAGCAAAAACCATTAAGAAGGCAGTTAAATCTGGATAATCACTCAAATAAATATGACCGAGCATGGCTCCAATTATACCTGAGAAACTCAGAAAAAAGAAAATGACAAGGGTTTTACGGATAGTAAAACCACTCTGAACCAAGTCCCTGAAGGAATTAAAAGCTTCCGGCAGGTTTTGCAAACCTATAATGACGGCCAGAAGTGTTGCCATTTTGGGATTTATTGCAAAAGTAGCCCCAAGGGCAATGGATTCCGGAACAAAATCCATCATCATGGCCAATAATGTGGCAATTTTCCCACCTTTATTGGCCAAATACCAATCAATTAGCATAAATAAAATTGCTCCAAACAGGAAGGTTCCAACCAAGGGAAACAATTCCAGTTCCTCCATCCCTTGTGGCACCAATACCAATGCCAGGGCTGATAAGATTATTCCCGCACCAAAAGACATCATGGCATGGATAATCTCGTATTTGATTGGCTTTTCTTTGATATGATGGTTAAAATAATTCGCCAATAAACCTCCAATAAAAACGGTAATGCCTGAAAAGCCTGAGAAGAGAATGATTTTTAGTAACATAACCCAAAGTTAGGTTATCCTTTGAATTTCAATACGATATAAATTAAAAAATCCAATCTGAATTAGAAAAAAGCACCAAAAGTTGTGAAGATTAAAGAGTAAATCAGGGTAAGGGAACATTACAAGACTGTGAAATGGTTTTTAACTGGTCCAGAATAATTTGATGAACTGGTATTCCATCTTCCATTCTAATAGAATAGGATTTTCGTTCAGGATCTCCAGGCACTAGCACTTTGGTCCCCCCTTCCATTGCTACAGTATTTCTCATCGTAACAATCCAATGATCCATGCTTTTTTTAAAGTCCGTCAAGTCCCTAAATCCTTCTATGTCCCAGGCGTTGAAAAAATGGCCAATTCCTTTCCCTACCTGTATTTCAGGCATAGCGGAGTTGATTGCAAAAGGAGTAGCGAAAGGCCCCCAGTTAGCACCACTCAGCACTGCACTTAAAATATCAACAGCTCCTGCCAAACAATAACCTTTGTGACCAGAGCCCTCTTTTGTGCTCCCTAAAGGCAATAAAGCCCCACCATCGATCATTTCCTCAGGCCTGTTTGTAGGTAGGCCATTTTTATCAAGACACCATCCTAAAGGTATAATTTCTCCCTCCCTGTGGGCAATTTCCACCTTCCCATAGGCTACTGTGCTACTGGCAAAATCAATTACCACTTCCGGCTCATTCAGCGAGGGGAATGCCAGAGCAATCGGATTTGTACCCAGCATTTTTTCCTTCCCATTAAATGGCGCAACACCTTTGGTAGTATTGGTCATGGATAGGCCAATAAAATCTTCTTTTACAGCCATAAGCGGGTAATATCCCGCTGCCCCATAATGGTTGGTATTGCAAACAGCTATAGAACCTGAACCATGTTTATGGGTTTTTTCTATCGCTATATCCATGCACTTTGGTCCTACTACCAAACCCAAACCATTGTCCCCATCTATTGTGGAGACAGCATGTTTTTCTCTAAGCACCTTCAAATTTGGTCTGGGATTGATCCTACCTGCTTTGAGCAAATCGAAATAAGTTTTAAGTCTGGCTATCCCATGTGAATCTATCCCATGTTCATCACTATAGGCAAGGACATCTGCAGCCAAAGCAGCTTCGTCATCAGGAACTCCCAGAGATTTAAAAACATTTGTGGTAAACGCTCTAAGCGCTAGGTGATGGATTTGCGTATAGGCTTTGGGCATTGTTATTTGGTTAAAGATGAGCCAGATTGAAACTTTGAGATGAACTCACAATAGGACAAAACAAAAACATCCGACTTACCTCATGGTCAGCCGGATGTTATAATTTGCATCTAAATATGAATTAATCTATCCTTCATTAAGGTAATGGTTTAATCATAATGTCTTTGTAGTAAATCGTACTTTTAGGGTCATGAGCTTGTAGTGCAACTGTTCCACTGCTCAATCTTTTACCACTGTCACCAATTTCTCCCCTATCTGTTTTTTCATTGAACTCATTGATAACTTTTCCATTAATTTTAACAGTTATGTTATCACCCTGAACTATGATATGCTGGGTATACCATTCGTTATCTTTCACATAAGTCTCTTTAACATCTTTGAAGCTGTATACACTTCCGGTTTTCCTCCAGTCTCCTTGTGTTTGGTTAACCTGGATTTCATAACCTTTTGTTGGCCAACCATCTTTTTCAAATTCCGAGTGAATAAAAATTCCTGAATTGGCTCCAGGCATGGTTTTTACCTGCATTTTTAACTCAAAGTTTTTAAAATTATGTTTTTTGTATTTACCGGTGTAAAACATGTGTGACCTCGGGCCTTCTACCTTAATTACTCCATCCTCAATACTGAATGAATCAGGGTTTTCACTAAAAGACCAACCTTTAAACGATTTGCCATTAAACAAGCTCTTCCAGCCTTTATCCGCTTTTTGAGCAGATACATTTAAAGAGATAAATGCGCATATAAGAATTAATAGGATTCTTTTCATTGGATATAATTTGGATTATTATTGTTTAGGGGTTCAAATTAATACTTTCTTAGGGATATTTCAAGTTAAAAAAGTGAATCCCATTTCAATTTATTTTTAAACTAACAATTCAAAATATTTTGATTGCAGAATGAAAAATAATGAAATATAAAAGTCAATTATATCCCTTTCATACCTTCTTTTTAAAATTAAATTCACTTAAAAAGAATTCATGTAATTTTATCCCGAAAATTAAATTTTTGATTTCAGAATACTCACTGTATTTTAGAGAAATTTTTAAAGTAATGTTTTATGAGCCAGGTAGAAAAAACCAATTATTCCAAGGAAGAGCTTCAGGAATTTGAATTGCTGATTAATGAAAAACTGACAATCGCAAAAGAAGAATTGAATCAATTGAAACGTTCTCTCAGCAAACAAAATGATAGTGGAACAGAAAACACTGCTTCTACATCAAAATTGTTAGAAGATGGGGCAGACACACTTGAAAGAGAAAATCTAAGCCAATTGGCTGCCAGACAACAAAAGTTTATCATTAACCTTGAAAATGCTATAAGGAGAATAAAAAATGGCACTTACGGGGTTTGTGTGGACACAGGAAAACTTATCAGCAAAGAAAGATTGCGTGCAGTTCCTCATACCATGCACAGTATAGAAGCAAAACTAGGTAAAAAATAAAAGTGGATTTCTTACCTCGACATATTGAAGCCCTGATTTTTTGTTCAGCCGAACCACTAGGCATACAAGAAATCCAAAAGTGTCTTGCAGAAATGTTTGAGACCGAAATCCCAATGGATCATTTGGACGAAGCCTTGGAGGCCCTTACAAACAAATACAATTCAGATGATTATTCTTTCAGCCTAGAGAAAATAGCTAGAGGATACCAATTTTTAACCAAGCCAGCCTACCTAAGTAGTGTAGCTATTTTACAAAAACACCAATCTCAAAAACGACTTTCCAACGCTCAATTGGAAACTCTGTCCATCATTGCCTACCGGCAGCCGATAACAAAATCCGAAATGGAACAGATCAGAGGGGTGAATTGTGACTATTCTGTTCAGAAGCTATTGGAAAAGTCCCTGGTAGCCATCAAAGGCAAGTCTGAAGGACTAGGCAGGCCTCTCTTGTACGGCACTAGCTCAAAATTCATGGAATACTTCGGCATTAATGACCTGAGCGAACTCCCACAACCTAAGGATTTTAAAGAAGAGGACAACGAAATAGGAAAACAAAGCGATTGATTTTTAAAATCTGTGTTATTATTACATAAATAGCACTAAATTTGCACCCGCTTAAGAAAAGGTCAAATCACCTTATAATTAAGCTTTTACATTTGATTATTTTAATACAGCAGAGATGCTGCAAGATTATGAAAAAATTCAACAATAAAACTGGAGATTCTTCCAAAAAATCATGGGGAGACAATAAAGAACCAGGAAAACGAACCTCCTATTCCAAAAAAAAGGACTCCACTGACAAAACTCCTGTAGAAAAAAGTGAATACAAAGGTAGAGGACGCAATCAAAAACCAATTTTTGGTAAGGTTGAGGAAAAAGACAAAAAGAAAAAAACTTTTAAAAAGCCTTTTTCTCCTATAAAAACTGGTAAAGGCAAAGATGAAGCACAGCCTATTTACAACCTAAAGACCATTCAAAAAACTGCTCAAACAGATTCGGATGAAATCAGGCTCAACAAATTCATCGCCAACGCAGGTATTTGTTCGCGAAGAGATGCAGATAAACTCATTGAAAAGGGAGAGATTTCTGTAAATGGGAAAGTAGTAAAAGAAATGGGCTACAAAGTACTTAGAAAAGACCGGGTAGAATACAAAGGAAAATCCATCCGTCCGGAAAAGCCTGTTTATATCTTACTTAATAAGCCCAAGGATTTTATCACCACAACTGACGATCCATTTGAGCGCAAGACAGTCATGCACTTGGTTGAAAATGCCTGTGAAGAGCGCCTATTCCCAGTAGGAAGACTAGATAGAAACACCACTGGTTTATTACTTTTCACCAATGATGGAGAGCTTTCAGCCAAATTGACACATCCTTCCTATGAGATTAAAAAAATATATCAGGTAACCCTCGATAAGCCCATAGCGAAGAATGATGTTGATACAATACTAGAAGGTGTGACACTGGAAGATGGCCTTACTGAGGTAGATGACCTACAGGTACTTTCCAAAGACCGGATGATTTTAGGCATAGAGATCCATTCTGGAAAAAATAGAATTGTTCGTAGAATTTTTGCTCATTTTGGTTACGATGTAAACGCCTTGGACAGGGTAACATTTGCAGGGTTGAGTAAAAAAGATATCCCAAGAGGTAAATACCGCTTTTTAGAAGAAAAAGAGGTTATTAACCTGAAATTCATGAATAAAAGAAAAAGTAAAAAGCGACCTATATAGGTCGCTTTTTTTGTTTCTAGCACGGATTTGGCTATATTATTTTAAAATAAATCTTATTGATATGAAAGCCATCTGGAAAGGAAAAATCCTCGCTGAATCTAACGAGACCATTTTTTTAGAAAACAATCATTATTTCCCAAATGAGTCATTAAATCGGGAATTTTTCGAAATATCTCAAACCACTTCTGATTGCCCGTGGAAGGGAAGGGCCAATTATTATCACATTCGCATAGGAGAGGACACCAACCGTGATGCCGCCTGGCATTACCCAGCACCTAAGGAAGCTGCCAAAGAAATCAAAGATTACGTAGCTTTTTGGAAAGGGATAGAGATTAAAGAATAGAGAGCTATGAAGAAATACGATGCAATCATCATCGGAGCAGGTCAATCAGGAATGCCTCTGGCAAAAAAAATAAACGCTATAGGCTTGTCGGTAGCGCTCATTGAAAAAAGGGTGGTTGGCGGCACATGTATAAATGACGGTTGTTCACCTACCAAAACAATGGTTGCCTCCGCAAGAGTCGCTCATATTGTGAGTAGGGCTGAAGATTTCGGTGTAAATGTAAATAGTTTCTCAATTGATCAAAAGGCAATCAAAGCTCGCAAAGACCATATTGTAACTACTTTTAGGGGAGGAGCTGAGAAAAGCCTTAAAAAAGCAGGAAACATAGACATCATCTTAGGAAAAGCAACTCTTCTTTCATCCAACAAAGTACGCATTGCACGTGAAGGGGCGGAGGTCCTTGAAATTTCAGGAGAAAAAATCTTTTTCAACACGGGATCTTCTCCTTTTGTCCCAGAGATTGATGGTTTGAAAGAAACCACCTACCTGACCAGCACAAGCATTATGGAGCTTGAGGAAACCCCTGAACACCTGGTTATCCTTGGAGGCGGATATATTGGGCTTGAATTTGGGCAGATGTTCAATAGATTTGGCAGTAAGGTCAGCATTATTGACAAAGCCCCAAGGCTGGTACCCAAGGAAGACAAGGACGTTTGTGAGGAAGTTTCAAAGATCTTTGCTAAAGATGAAATTAACACCTATTTGGATACCTCGGTCACAAGAATAAATTTCGAAAACGATCAATTTAAAGTTTATCTGGAAAGTAAATCAGGACCAAAAACTATTGAAGGCAGTCATTTACTGGTAGCTACCGGAAGGAAACCCAATAGCGAGGGCTTAGGACTAGAGGATATCGGTGTTAAACTTACTGAAAAGGGTCACATTGCAGTGAATGAGACCTTTGAAACCAGCATTTCAAATATCTATGCCCTTGGAGATGTAGCCGGTTCACCACCATTTACCCATATGGCATATAATGATGCGCACATTGCCTTTAGAAGTATCTATGAAGGAGATAAAGAAATTTCTTCAAAGGACAGGCTGCTTCCCTACTGTGTATTTATTGATCCTCAATTGGCAAGGATTGGACTTAATGAGCAAGAAGCCAAAGAAAAAGACATTCCATATAAGGTAGGTAAATTTTTTATGAAGCATGCCGGCAGGGCTCTGGAAACGGATGAAACAAGTGGTTTCTTTAAGGTACTTGTGGACCCTAAAAGCAAGCAAATCCTGGGTGCTACGATTTTAAGCCTAGATGGAGGCGAGGTGATGGCGGTGCTTCAGATGGCCATGGTGGGTAAGGTAACCTATGATAAAATTCGAAACCTTCCTATCGCCCATCCTACATTGGCAGAAAGCCTGAATAATTTGATGATGCAAATTGAGTGATTTTGAATTTACAACTATAATGGTTTTAATGCCAGTTTCGAAAGCAAATTGATTAAAAAATCAGCTTGTGATAGTAGGTTTGTTCGCTATCTTGGAATCCACCCCTATTTGGCATCTACAGGCCTTTTGTTCCAGATTGCCATAAACTGGAAATGGGCCATTCTTCTAGCGGACTCTTTGGCTTTATCAGCCAATTCTCCTTCATACAACTCATCTATTGTTTCAAACCACAACTGCAGCCAGATTCCAAAATGCTTTTGCTCTACCGAATGGTTTAAATTCTTGTCTACATTGATATGTTTAAGCGTAGGGTTGCCCTTGAACTTAATCACTCCAAAAAGGTTCGTTTCCCAGAAATCAGTTAGTTTCTCCAGGTGTTCTGGCCACCTTTCCTCCTCAATGTGGCCATTGAAAATGGGACCCAAAACTTCGTCTTTTCTGATTTTTGCATAGAATGCGTTTACCAGAACATTGATGTCTTTGCGGTTTTCAATTGGTTTCATCAGGCTTTATTTATTGGATTCCTTTACAACATTTTCTACACGTTCCACCTGATCCGATTTTGAAAGGCTCAAGCGAACCACACTGTCTTTTATAGCGGTCAGGTCATGTGGAATATTACCTCCAAGTGCCACAATACCTCCACTTTTAAAATTGTGTACCTCTCCTTCAGCCCCAAAGTCAATCTCTCCCTCCAAGACCTGAACCACTATCGGGAACTTGGTCTTATGCTCTTTCATTACCTGGCCTTCCTTCAATAGAATACGTATTTCTTTGGAGAATGGAGATTCCAAAATGACTTTGGTACTGATTTTATTTCCAAATTGTAAATCTTTATAAAACGAGGTAGCTTCCATATTTTCTGTACTTTAAATTCAAATTACAACTATACAACAATGCCTTTTTAAGTTGAATAAATCTACTTGATTAATAAAGGATGTTTTTGTCTTTTATTGTTGTATAGGTATTACAATTTCTATTTAAAATGCGTTCAATTTTTTTCGTTTATTTTTTGCCGGCGGTTATATGGCTGGTATTAAATTGAAATGCGCTGACTCAATTTAAATTCAGAAATGCACCCGAAAATCTTAATGATTACGAACTCTGATCTCATTCCCGTAATAATCCCCCTATCCCCTTCAAGGGGGATTTCCGGCAATAGGTATTTTATTGCTGAATTGGCAGAATTATGACGGGCAGAGGAAACGCAAAATAATATACGCACTCGTCAGTCCTGAAAGCTCGAAATCCCCCTTAAAAAGGGGGAAAAAGGGAGATTTTTAACGTATCCATTATACCTACTCCTTCTGCTCCGCTCAGGAACCGGTTAATGTGTTTTGTTTATAAAACAACCAATCCGATTGAAACAATTAATAAAAAAACCGGCTCATGGGCCGGTCTTTTTTATTCGCATGTATATTGAAATTTATATTTTCTCGAATACATTTCTAAAACTACAAGCGGCAGCAAGCCTGCCTTGCAAATCAGCAATTGGCACACGCTCCTGTCCAGTAGTATCTCTGTGACGTATGGTTACCGTATCATCTTCCAAGGTCTGGTGATCTACGGCAATACAAAATGGAGTACCTATCAAGTCCTGCCTTGTATAGCGTTTTCCGATGGATCCTGCTTCTTCGTAAATGATATTGAAATCGTATTTCAATTGATCAAAAATCGCTTTTCCTTTGTCAGGTAAGCCATCTTTCTTGGTCAATGGCAAAATGGCCGCTTTCACGGGAGCCAAGGCAGGATGCAAGGCCAAATAAGCCCTCGACTTTCCTTCCACTTCTTGCGTCGTAAAGGCATTGCAAAGGGTCATTAAAAACAATCTATCTGCTCCAATAGAAGTTTCGACTACATATGGAATGTAATTCTGATTGATCTCTGGATCAAAGTACTGTTGTTTCTTTTTGCTGAACTCCTGATGCGCTTTCAGATCAAAGTCTGTTCGGGAGTGAATCCCTTCCACTTCCTTGAAGCCAAAAGGAAACTGGTACTCTATATCCAAAGCAGCATTGGCATAATGTGCCAGCTTCTCATGGTCATGTCTTCTTAGTTTTTCTTCAGGTATACCCAAAGCCTTGTGCCAGCTCATTCGTGTATCTGCCCAATGCTTGTACCATTCCAATTCAGTACCAGGTCTAACAAAGAATTGCATCTCCATTTGCTCAAATTCCCGCATTCTAAAAATAAACTGTCTGGCAACAATTTCATTTCTGAAGGCCTTACCTATTTGTGCTATACCAAAAGGAATTTTCATTCTGGCTGTTTTCTGCACATTCAAGAAATTCACAAAAATCCCTTGAGCCGTTTCTGGTCTAAGGTAAATGGTATTAGAATCCTCTGATACAGAACCTACTTGAGTAGAAAACATAAGGTTAAACTGCCTTATTTCGGTCCAGTTTGTGGTTCCACTTACCGGGCATTTGATATCTTCCTCAATTAATAATTCGCGAAGCGCTGAAAAATCTTCTGCCTCCAACAAACGCCCCATGGTAGCCAAAAGACTATTGGCTTTCTCCTGGTTGCCTTCGTTTTCATAACCGGCAGCTTTTTCTTCAATCAGTACATCTGCTCTATAGCGCTTTTTACTGTCTTTATTGTCTACCATTGGATCATTGAAACTATCCACATGGCCTGAAGCTTTCCAGGTAGTAGGATGCATAAATATAGACGCATCCAATCCAACGATATTTCCGTTTAAACGGGTCATGGATTCCCACCACAGTCTTTTAAGATTGTTCTTTAACTCTACCCCATAAGGCCCGTAATCATATACTGCCTGAAGCCCATCATAAATTTCTGATGAAGGGTAAACAAACCCATACTCTTTGGCATGGGCAATGATATCTTTTAGCAGACCACTTTCCTGCTTTTGTTCTGATTTTGCCATAAGCGCAAAATTAAGCAAAAACCTATACTCTACAAGGTTTTTCAGTTACTGGTATTGCTTTGTATCAGGAAAGCAGCAATATCTGCGATATCTTGGGCCTTAAGATCCATTTCCTCGGGTCCCGGCATCAGACTTATGGGAAGTGGTTTTCTCGTCAGCACTTCTTCTGCAGGAATTATATGCCTTTGCCCTTGAAAATCCAACATCGTAACCACCGGTCCTGCAGCTTGTAATAAACCTAAAAGTACCGCTCCATTGTTTAGTGCTATCAAATAAGCTTCCGAACCAAAGCCTATGGCAGCATCAGGTTGAACAATGGCGTTGACCAAGGTTGGGTAATCCATTTTATGTCCTATTTGACTCAGGTCTGGACCTATTTCATTACCCGAGGACTCGATTTTATGACAGGTAGCACAATTTTGAATAGCTTTTACTTTTCCGGCTACTGGGTCTTTGCTGAGCGATAGAACTCCTTCTTCATCTATTGCTTTTTCGCTACCAAAATAATGCCTCAACACCTTAAGTACCGAGGGCCTTTTTTCGCCTTGAGTTACGGCTGAAAAATCTAGATTGGAATCTTTTAATGCACCTTCTGCACCCATCAAAGCCAAATGGAGTCTGCCCGAAGGGTTTTCCACCAATTGAGCTAACGCAAGCTGCTTTTGTTCATTGTTGGTTAAACTGTCTTTCAGTTGCGCTTTTAATGCCAGTAAATTGGGTTGGGCATCTGGTAAAACAATTGGAGCCTCCCAATCTTGCAGAAAAGCGCTCCACTCATTGTATTTTCTGAATTGAAGCCACCATTGGGCTTTTTCCTGAAGAGCCCCTTCCTTTTCAGCGGCTTTCTTTACAGCCTCCACTGCTTCTTTTTCAAAGATAAAAGCCAAAGTTTCCAAAGCCAGGTCTCTTTCATCTGTGGTAAGTGCCTCATTTTCCAATCTGGCCCTTAAAGCAGGAATGGCTGCTTTGGGATGCCACTCCCATATTAAAGAGGCAATTTGAGGAGACCATTTTGCCGGATCTATTGCAGCGATATTGTCCCGGTAATAGGTTTCAGTATTGTCTTTCATTCCTATGCCCAATGCATTTCTGTACCAGGGATTTGTCCCATCGTATGCTTTGATTAACTCTTTATAGATTTCTGAAGTTTTCCCCCAATCTTCCTCCCTTAGCAATAAGGCCAGTTCCCTTCTAATCAATGGCAAACCATTCTTAGAAAGCTTCAAAGCTTCAACAAGCAAGCGCTCTGGGCCATTGGCTGACAAAGCCCTAGCTGTGGTCAAAACGATTTCCTGATTTGCGTCTTTTAGCAATGGCAAAATTGAATGGATTCCTTGCGCTCCCATACCTGCAAGCGTCCAGATCGCTCTGGCCCTGAAAAAGGGATTGTCCTCATTTTTAACCATACTTTCTAGCTCAGGCAAAACCGCAGCCCCTTGTTCTTTTAACTTTTGCATGGCAAAAGCACGTACATGAACCGCTGGATTTTTTAGCGCAGCCAATTGACCTTCTGTAGTAGAATAATCTATCTTTGGAAGTGTTAGGGTTTTTCCTTTTGGTACAATGCGGTAAATCTTACCTTCTCCCACTGTGTCCCTCATTTGATGGCCTCCCACGATCGGGTCATACCAATCAGCGATAAATAGCGAACCGTCAGTACCTACTGTAACATCGCTTGGCCTAAACCATTTTCGGGTATCTTCCTCCACCTGGTGCCAGATATAGCCAGTATTGTCCTGGTCAACTGAGGAAACAAAGGCTTTTCTATTTTGAAGGGGATAACCAGCACCTATTACTTCAGGAGTATAGCCAAATACAATATTCCTACCTGCATCAGCACTTAATAAAAGCCCTCTGAATTGCTCCCCAAGCTCATCTCCCTCAATGCGAACCATTCCAGTAGGTGAACCTGCCCCATACACATCCCCAACAGGCAAAACCCCGGGATCATGTTGGTGCCAATGCGCCTCAGCTATTGTTTGACCTGGTCTTCTATCGGCTTGCCATGTTCTGTTACCTTTCTCACTAAAATACCCTGCATTGCTTCCCTCCATCAACCAGGTAGTTCTACAGGAAGCTGTTTGGTCATCGTTGTCACTTTGCCACATATTGCCATAAGAGTCCACCGCAACTTCAAATGAATTTCTGAAATTGTGTGACACTACCTCCATACCAGTACCATCGGGATTGATCCTGATGACCAAGCCCCCATTGTATATTTTTCCATCATCACTGATTTGTGAAGGAACATTCTCGGTACTGTAAGGGGTAAATTCATTGTAAACGCTACCTGAGCGAAGCGTCCAGCCGTCTTTCCCTTCCACTTTATGTGGCCCTGCATTTCCTGTAATAAAATACCATTTCCCATCCGGGCCAAGCTGCCCTGCATGTAGCCCATGGTCATGGTCTTTTCCTCCAAATCCTGTTAAAAAAACCTCTTTACTATCAGGAATATCATCGCCATCTTCGTCTGTATAGATGATTATATTTGGAGAACAAGAGACCACTATCTGATTGCCCAGCACGGCAATCCCCAAAGGGCTTCTCAGCAAGGTATCCTGAACAAAAACCTTTGAAGCATCTGCTTTGCCATCTCCATTGGTATCCTCAAGGATCATTACGCGATCACCTTTTTCCTGCACCTTGTGGCCATCAGCATTCCGGAAATCTCTGTAGTTAACTCCTTCAGTGACCCATACCCTTCCTTTAGCATCCACATCCATATTGGTGGGATTAAAGAATAGGGGGCTTTCGGCCCATACACTTACTTCCAATCCTTCCGGAACAAATAACAATGGTTGGTCTTCCTGTTGGTTGCCTGTATTGCAAGAAAAAATTCCCAGGAATAAAAGACTACAACAGATCGGCCACTTTACCATTTTTTTAGGATTTCATGAGTTGTGATACAAAATTTAGATTTTTTCTATAGGCTGGCAACACTTCCATACCCTTTGGAATGGCTCCCTCCATAATGCACCAACCTTTGTAGCCAATTTTATCCAGGCTCACTTTTACTTTTTCAAAATTCACCTTTCCTTGCCCAAGCAACTGACCATTTTCTTTAAAGTGAATTTCACAGATATTTTCAGCTCCTAAGAGGGCTATTTCTTTATAAATATCATAGCCCATTTCTGTTGCATTGGCCAGGTCATAATAGACCTTTACATGGGTAGAGCCTACTGCTGCTAAAATTTCGAGGTGCTCTTTTGCTGATAACCATGATTCAATACCTAAAACCACATTGGCTTTTTCCGCCTTCGGGGCTACTTTCTTTAATCTACGGATTACTTCTTTTTTTCCTTCAGGATCATTTCTTAGGTCTCCAGCAGAGAAAAAGGCCAGCAAAACATTTTTGCATCCCAAGGCTTTGGCTACATCAATACTATCCGAAACCCAAACTTCAGTTTCAGGGGCAGATTTATAGGGCACCCGGTTGAGCTCCCCTATTGCCAAGCCCGCAATTTTTACCTTGTTATTTTTAGCCGACTGAAGATAAGTTTGTTGCATCTCCTTTTGCCTGAGATGCATGTTATTAGACACATTACCCAAACTTACCTGAACACCATCAAGCCCTATTTCTCTCGCCAATTCAAATGCTGTAGGATCTGATGCTTTGCCAATGGACCAATCACAGGCGCCAATTCGAACTTTAGGTTTTCTGTCGTCCATCCCCCAAAGTGGAGCCAAGGCAACCATGCTACTTAATGTCAGGATTGTTTTCCGTCGGCTAATCTTTTTCATCTTATTCTTTTATGCTGGCCATTTTATAAACTTTTCCATCCGCTTTGGTAAAGAGGTACATTTCTCCACTGGCGTCTTTTCCAAATCTAAGGTCTACCCTTCTACTTCCAGCCAATTTTGCAAGAGGTATAGATACTCCTTCATATTCAACTGTCCATTCATAAATAGGTGCCTGTTTGCCTACTTCAAGATCCGCTATATTTACATAAAATAGTCGCCCTCTTGTTATGTCTCCAAAAAGATATTTACCATTCAAGCCTGGCACTTCTGTTCCTGTATATTCATATCCACCTGAAATGGCATTACCTTCATCGTGATCATACATAGCCACCGGATAAGAAAACCCAAAGGATTTTTCATTTTCAGGCAAAGGGAAAACCATGTTGGAATCGTCTTCTGGTTTTAATTCGAAGGTTCCTTCTCTTACCGGCCAACCGTAATCATCACCTGGTCGAAGCATATAAAGGGATTCTATTTGACCTTGACCAATATTGGAGACCAATATTTCACCACTCTTGGTCCAGGTAATTCTATGTGGATTTCTGAAACCGTGTGCATAGATCTCAGGCATCCAACCTTTGTCATTACCTACAAATGGATTGTCTTCAGGGATTCCGTATTTTCCATTACTGCTATTATTACCTTTAGGATCAATGCGATAAACTGCTCCCCAAGGCTGAGTGGCCCCATAAGAAATCCAGGCATGTCCCCTTCCTTCCGATCCTCCATCGCCTATCCCTAAATAGAGTAAGCCATAATCTTTATCCCCTTTTTTTGCAAGTGGATTGAAAGTAATTTCTTGCATGCCATGGATAGCAGAGGCCATATCTATCCTAAACAGTTCTCTGTGTTTAGAAGTATTTGGCGGTACCCCTAGTGGATCATTGGTTTCCCACTCCGTAACCACCCACTGCATATCACTTTTAATACTGTCTCCGAAGGCAAAATCAGCAGGTATTGTATAAGGTTTTTCGGTATGGCTGGTATAGAACAAACCATTGTCACCAAAATCGGGATGGAAGGCAAAACTGCCAAAACCAGTGGCCAGTCCAGGTTGATTTATAAAGTCAGGCATTTCCTTAGCCATATCGAGATATAAACTGGTTTTCGCCCCTTCCATAAGGTATAATTTACCACGTAAATCCAACATGTACAAGTCCTTGGTTACCGGATGGTAGTCCATTTTAGCTATACGGGTAACGGGTTTCTTTTCTGCAGAAGCAGGAATTGTACTGATCAATTCCAGGTTGACAACCAAATCAGACATGGGGATTTTTTCAGGAATAGGGTTCCAAATGGAATCCAATACTGCTTTTAAATTCTCTGCCGGTGCTTCATGCTGGTGCATGTAGGCAATGATATTGTCTAATTCTTTTTCCTCCAAATGACTGAAAGAAGGCATATAAGTCTTGTACCTATCGAAAACTTTCTTGGCTCTTTCATCCCCCTTATCAATCATTTCCGTGGGGTTTTGAATAAAAGAACGCAACCATTCGAGGGATTGTTCTTTGGTAATCCCTCCCAACTGGGGGCCAATTCCGTTTTTATTAAAGGCGTGACAACTGCTACAATTTGCTTGGAACAATTTTTCTCCAACTTCTAAGCTGGCCTGATCCATAGGTATTAATTCCTCCAATGGTTTGTCTTTAGAGTTACATGACCAAACTAAGGCGGAAAGGAACAGGAGAAAAATTAGGTTTCTAAATGGGTTCATAGATTAAAGGTACTGTCAAATGCAATTCAATCAATTAAAATATGGAGCCAATCTACTTTATTATCGTTATATAAAAAAAGCCTTATTTACTAATGCGTAAAAAAATACGTTTAATTGGTGAATTGAGAAGATATAATCGTAGAGATACCGAATAGGCTAAAGGTTCATTTTATTATTCGTCCTTTCATAGAAATATGCAAATCTAAACAGATTCCTTTCAAAGGACCCTCAATTAAATCGATAATTATCTATTTGAGATGCAACAATAAACAAAAAAGGGGCTTGTTTTTCAACAGCCCCTTTTTTGTTATTGATGGATAATTACCATCCTTTGTTTTGTTCGATACCAGATGAGCTTACCACACGAGTTGGTATTGGCCAAACGCCCATGGTGCTCGCATCAAAATTTCTGGCAGGCCAGATTTCACCTATGGTATAAGGAGAATCTGGATTAGCTCTATCGCTATGAAGGCGACCGTGAAGAGGTTGGCTATAGGCTGCCTCAGCATCTCCCCATCTCACCAAGTCAAAGTGTCTATTGGCAAATTCACCTGCCAATTCTACTCTTCGCTCATGTTTAAGGTCTTCCATGGTGGCATCAGTTTTTGGATCAAGTCCGGCTCTCGCCCTTACCATATTTAATGGTGCATCACCATTTTGACCTTGCATGATCAAAGCTTCAGCTTTCATAAGCAAAAGTTCACTGTACCTTAACAAAGGAACATTCAGAATGGTTGTTGGATCATTCCCATTGGAATTGATATAAGTACCTATGGGATTTTCAAACTGGTATTCATACAGGTATTTGTTGAATTGCAATCCTGAAAGAGAGTTTTCCGATTGGTATTTTCTTTCCTCTCCGAAAAATTTGAAATCATCACCAAATTTTAAGATTGTAACCTCTCTTCTGAAGTCACCCTCTTCAAATTCTTCATACAATTCATTAGTAGGCATGTAATAGCCCCATCCATTGTATTTTCCCCAGCCTTTATTTTCAAGAGAAACACCTGGCAGCTTACTTCCACCATTCACACCAGACACTACAGTCCAGATATATTCCGGCCCCCAGTTGTTTAGGTGACTATGTAACATTCTGAAATCTTCGGATGGAGTATTGGTGGTATAAATACCCCTATTGGAGCCAGAATTGGTAACTGCATCCACATAGGTTACTACTTCAGCATACCTTGAAGCATCATATTCTGCCCAGTATAAATTTGTCTTCGCAATATAGGCTAGTGCAGCATCCTTGTGTGCGCGTCCCATATCTTCGGGACTATAGGTTGTAAACAAAGGCAATAAGTCTGCGGCCTTCTTGAGGTCTTCTACGATCTGCGCATAGTTTTCTTCTACGCTAGCAGGTCGAGAATAACTTCCTGGCTCATCAAACATGTTCTCTTCTGTAATTATTGGAATACCTCCACTTACATCATCCCCATAAGTATGGGCCAACCAGAAATAATGGAAAGCACGCATAAAATAAGCTTCTCCAAGAATTCGGTTTTTCAGGTCGGTTGCCAGATCCATGTCCGGAACATTTAGAATAATGTCATTGGCTCGACGGATAATTTTGTAACTCTGCGGATACATCCAATAAGCGTAGCCTTCATCACCAGTCATGTTGAAGTTTTTGATATTGTCGGCAGTAGAATTAATCCTTCCTGTCACCATATCGTCTGAAGCATTGATATACCAGAAAAACCCTCTGGAAAACATGTCTTCATCTTTCATGTAAAAGTAAAGGCTATTGGCCGCGGTTATTGCATCCTGTTCGTTCTGGAAGAAGTTTTCGTAAGAAGTACTTCCGAGTGGCTCAAGATTAGTAAACTCATCTGAGCAGCCTGTCATCACCCCTAAACTAAGGACGATCAATATTGATATCTTATATAATGTGTTTTTCATTTTTTTCACAGTTAGGTATTAAAGCGTAAGAGAAAGTCCTGCTGTAAAAGTTTTAGGCAGAGGATAACGACCCACATCCATTCCTTTACCACCAACTTCCGGGTCCATACCAGAATATTTAGTGATTGTAAATAAATTTTCAGTAGAAATATAAACCCTAAGACTACTATTTTCCCCTACATTTTTTAGAATTTGCTGAGGAAAGGTATACCCTACTGTAAGGTTTTTCAATCTCATATAAGATGCCTCTTCTAAATACCAGCTTGAAGCTGTACCAAAGTTTCTATTGTCATCTTTAGTAGATATTCTCGGAATATCAGTATCTGTATTTTCAGTAGTCCAGGCATCTAAAACTCGATTGTCTAAGTTATAACCAGACTGAGAAGCGTTCAAGGCAGTGTATTTGTAGCCATTAAAAACTTTTACACCTGCAACCCCCTGCAAAATCATGCTTAAATCGAAACCTTTGTAATCAACACTTAAATTGAATCCATAGGTAAAGTCAGGAAGGTAACTTTCCATAAACACCTTGTCCTCATCAGTGATTTTACCATCATTGTTTACATCAGTAAATTTGAAATCTCCCGGCTTTGCATTGGGCTGTATCAGCGTTCCATCCTTAACATGAGCGTCAATCTCACTTTGTGATTGGAAAATTCCTTCATAAGGAACCAAGAAAGTAGAATACAAAGATTGACCTACTTCAGACCTATAAGGATAAAGCGTACTTCTGACTTCATCGCTATGTGCTATGAAATTTATATTGCTCTTATTGTATCCATCAAGGTTCATTAACTCATTATTGATAATACTAAAATTCCCTCTTGCGCCAATGTTGAACTCTCCGGCCTGGGTAAAGTAGCCCGCAGAAAACTCAAGACCTGTATTTCGCACTTCTCCACCATTCACATCTGCAGCGGTAGTTCCCTGGTGCAAATCTTCCAATCCTGGTAGTATCATTCCTTTGGTCGTTTTCACAAAATAATCCAAAGTCAGGTCAATTTTATTGTCAAATAAACCAGCATCCAGTCCGATATTGGTAGATTCCGAAATTTCCCATTTAAGGTCTGGATTGGATTGTCTGTTGGCATAAACCGCCCTATAATCAAGGGAAGCTTCTTGTCCAAGAATAACCGTTTGCGTACCTAAAGGAACATCAAAAGAATAATAGCCTACAGAGTTAATGTTTCCAATTTGGCCCCAGGAAGCCCTCAACTTCAATATATTTACAGCTTCGTTATTGAAGAAATCTTCTCCTGAAATTTTCCATGCGCCAGAAACAGCAGGGAATACGCTTGATTGATTCTGGATTGCCAGACGAGAAGTCTCATCACGTCTTACACTACCTGCTATAAAGTATTTGTCATCGTAATTGTACATAACCCTACCGATAGCTGAAGTCAATGCATCCTCATAAACACCAGTAGTAGGGGTCATGAATTCTTCAGCATTGCTCATGTATTGATTAAAAGGTTCCTCACTGCTGAATCCTCTACCTTCCTGAAAATAGGATTCACTTTTGGTAAACTGCGAGGAGTAGACAGCCGTTACATTTAGATCATGTAAACCAAACCTTCTTTGAAAAGACACCTGGTTGTCCCATATCCACCTTTGGGTATTTGAACTGCCCTGGTAAAGATAATTTTGCAGATTAGTTCTTCCTAGTTCTGGAATCCTAGGGCTAAACTGCTTGTTATTGGACATATTGATATTGTAGCTAAAGGTACTTCTGAAAGACAGACCGGGAATAATCTCATAATTTAAATACGTATTGGAATTTAAATTAGTGGTCGGGTTATTGGTAGTAGGCCTCAAAAGAAGTCCCATTGGGTTGTACACATCACCATAAGTACCTGCAAATTGAGACAGTTCGTAAGGTACTACACCATGGAAAACTCCATTTTCATCATAAACAGGGGCTGCGGAAGGCATGTACAAAGCACTTATTATACTGCCTGAATAAGAACTACTGGAATTGGTGCCTACTGAAGTCGATCTGGTAAAATAAATGTTTTCACCTATGGTCACCTTATCAGACAAGTGAAAATCTGTTTTCAGTCTAAATGCATAGCGCTCAAATCCAGTCCCTTGCAAGAGTCCTTCTTTATTCAAATAGCCAAAAGAACCCATATAATTAGCTGATTCACTGGCACCGCTGACGTTCACATTGGCACTGTAAACTGCCGCTGTTCTAAAAATTTCTTCCATCCAATTGGTTCGAGTAGTTTGCCCCCATGGATTTTGACTTCCATCATGAGCTGCCTGACGGGCCGCACCAGCATTGTCTGCAGCCAAATTATACACATCGGCTTGTTGCTTTGCATTTAGTGGAGTAGGTAAATTACTTGCTTTCTGCGTACCGGAATACACATCAAAAGTAACTACAGGTTTCCCAAATGCACCTTCTTTGGTTTTGATAACGATTACCCCAGAAGCAGCCTGAGCACCATAAATGGCAGCAGCAGAAGCATCCTTCAGGATGGAAACAGATTCTATATCGTTAGGATTAATAGGAGGACCATAATATGGCATTCCATCAACCACGGTTAATGGTCTTTCATCAGAAAGTGAACCTATACCACGAATTACTACCAAACCCTCTTGGGAAGGGTCGCCACCTTGCTGTAATACTGTGACACCAGCCACACTACCTTGTAAGAAATCATTCAGATTCGTAACAGGCCTACTATTGATCTTGTCCAGACCAGCTACAGAAGATACTGAGGAGGTTAGGTTTTCTCTTCTAGAAGTACCGTAACCAATCATCACTACTTCGTCCATGTTAAAGACAGATTCCTCCAGGTATACATTAAGCTCAGTATTACCATTGTAAGGTAAGGTTTGGGACTGCATTCCTATAAAAGAAACAGTAACAGTTCCTGAACTTTCGCTTAAACTAAGCGAAAATTTACCGTCAATATCGGTAATGGTTCCTTGGTTGGTATTGCCTGCGGGGACAATGGACGCCCCTGGTACGGGCTCCTGATTAGGGTTGCTATAAACCGTTCCTTCTACAACGGTCTGGGCTTGAGCACTAAAAATGGCCAGGCACCATAGCGCGGTTAATAAATAATAGATTTTTTTCATAGGGTTATTTTTACTGATTAATAAAGAAATGCAATATTAAGTAAAAGTATGGGCTGTGAATAATTATAGAATTATTAAAATGTTATTTCCTTAGCAAAGTTGGAAGTTAATCACAAATTTAAAACCTCTCTACGAGTACCTTAATCCTTGACTAGATCAAAAATTCTTTGGACATTCATATAAAAAAGCAAACTTCCTTCAAGGCGATTTTTTATATTTGCCCCTATTTTATTTACCAAAATTTCCTCCATGAAATACATCAGCCTACTATTATTGTTTTTTTTAGCTTCCCAGCCACTTTACCCCCAATCGTCCACCTTTGGAGAAATTCACGGAAAAGTCGTTGACAAGGAAGGTAAGGCCGCTCTAGGTTTTGCTACAATCAGTGTTTTTTCTTTAGAATCAGAGGACAAGAAGTTAATCAATGGTGGAATTACCTCAGAAGATGGTTCCTTTTCGATTGATCTTCCTCAAGGAAAATTCAATGTTTTGGTGGAATTCATGGGCTATGAAGCTTTAGAAATAAATGACATTGTCATCAATAGGGAAAACCGTAAGCTTGACCTTGGATCAGTAGGATTATCTGCAGATACAGAAAGCTTGGATGAAGTGGTTGTCCAAGGTGAAAAGACTCTGATGGAGTTGTCCTTGGACAAACGAATATTTAATGTTGGAAAAGACCTATCTAACGCAGGACGATCGGCGAATGATATTCTGATGAACCTACCTTCTATATCTGTGGATCCTGAAGGAGGAGTAAGATTGAGAGGATCTAGTAATGTACGAATCCTTGTTGATGGAAAACCTTCAGGGCTTGTAAGTTTTAAGGGAAGTAGTGGACTCCAACAACTTCCTGCAAGCATGATCGAGTCAGTGGAGGTCATTACTAATCCATCTGCACGCTATGAAGCCGAAGGAATGGCTGGAGTAATCAATATTGTATTGAAAAAAGACAATAATCAAGGTTTCAATGCCTCCTTTGAAGGAACTGTTGGGAACCCCGATAACTTTGGACTTGCGGCTAATCTCAATTACAGACAAAAGAACATCAACTGGTTTATCAATTACGGAGTAGCTTATAGAAGCCCCCCAAGAGAGGGTACCATAAGCCAGGAAGTGGATAATGGAGACACTACATTTTACTCTCACCAAACTACCTCCGGTACCGTCAGTGGACTTAATAACAATATCCGCGCAGGCTTGGATTACTATTTCAACGAAAACAGCATACTGACAGGGTCCTATTTATGGAGGAGGAGTGACTCAAGAAGACTTACTAATATAAGGTACAATGATTATAATTATAAAGGAGGCCCTTTACAAAGCTATACCCTACGTACCCAAGATGAAGATGAGAAAGAGCCAAATTCAGAATTTAACCTGACTTACAAAAGAAGTTTTGAGCAAAGTGGTCATGTATTGACTGGTTCAGTTACCTATCTAGACTATTGGGAAAATTCTGACCAAGTTTACACACAGGATGGCTACACTCCTGCCGGAGCCCCTATTTCCGGAGCCTCCTTTTACCAAACTTCTCTAAATGATGAATTTGACAGACAGTGGCTATTCCAACTAGATTATACCAAACCAATTGGTAAAGAAGGGAATTTCGAATCTGGATTCAGGAGTAGTTTTCGAAACATGGAAAATGATTTTATTGTAAGCCAAAGACAAGAATCTGGAGAATTTGAAGCACTTCCGGGATTGGATGACATTTTTCTTTACGATGAAAACATCCATGCGGCATATGCCATTTTGGGTAACAAGCACGAGAAGTTTACCTACCAAGGAGGACTACGCGCAGAGTACACGGATGTTACTACCACATTGGTAACTTCAAATGAAATCAACCCTAGAGATTATGCCAACCTTTTTCCTTCCGCCCACTTTACCTATAACCTAAGCCAAGATGACGCTTTTCAGGTAAGTTACAGTCGTAGGATTAGAAGGCCTGTTTATAATGATCTCAGCCCTTTCATGACGTTCTCAGATGCCAGAAACTTCTTTAGCGGTAATCCTGACCTTAACCCAGAATATACCGATGCATTTGAACTTGGGCATATTAAATACATGGATAAGGGCTCCATATTTTCAACCGTTTACTATAGGGATACCAAAGATAAAATCGAAAGAATCAGAAGTGTAGATGAAGAAGGAAACTCAACTACTATACCTGAAAATCTAATCGGAGAACAATCCATGGGCTTTGAATTCACAACTGATTATATCCCTGTGGAATGGTGGAAATTAGACGCCAATTTCAACTTTTTCTATGCGAAGATAGATGGCAGCAATGTCTTGGATACCTACACTGCAGAAACCTATTCTTGGTTTACCAGACTTACTAGCCGATTTACTTTTGCTAATGGATTAGACATTCAGGTTAGGGGGAATTATGAAGGCCGAAGAAAGGTGGCTCAAGGAGTTCAAAAAGCCATTTCTTACATGGACATTTCTGCAAGTAAAGACATAATGAAGGGTAGAGGTACATTGATTCTCAATGTTCTTGATGTCTTTAACTCCAGGAGAAACAGGTACATATTTGAAGGGCCAGGCTTTACTACAATAGGTGATGTCTTCCCTAGGAAAAGGCAAATCAACCTGACATTAAATTACAGAATCAAACAGTCCAAATCCCAAAGCAAATCAACCTTAATGGGTTCCGAATAAGGGGTATTACCAAAGGGCAATTCACTAAGTTATTGCCCTTTGGTAAAATTTCATAGAAGATTAATTACTAAAATCTCAAGCAAGCTACACTTCCTGACGCTATATACTCAATGGTACAGAGTCAGGAAAAAAATTCATTTGGCCATTCGTTTCACTTCCTGATGCCGATAGCATTGCACCAAATGGTCATTGATAATCCCTGTGGCTTGCATATGGGCATAAATAGTTGTGCTTCCTAAAAATTTAAACCCATACCTTTTAAGTTCCTTGGCTATTTTATTAGACAGTTCAGTAGTGGAGGGAACTTCCTCCATATTATTCCATGCATTTTGCACTGGTTTACCATCTACAAAATCCAACATAAACCCTGTAAAAGTTCCATATTTAGATTGAACCTCCATAAACCTTCTGGCATTGTTTACAGCTGCTTCAATTTTCAATCTATTCCTGACAATACTTGGATCTTTGGTCAATTCAGTAATTTTATCTTCGGAAAATTCCGCCACTTTTTGATAATCAAAACTTTCAAAGGCTTTAGCATATCCAGCCCGTTTTTTCAGAATAGTCGCCCAACTCAGCCCGGCCTGGGCACTTTCCAAAATCAGAAACTCAAAATGGGTTCGGTCACTGTATACAGGCACCCCCCATTCCTCATCATGATACCTTATATAATCTTCAAATCCAAGACACCAAGGGCAACGGAATTTTTGAGTTTGGTCATGTTTATAATCGTTCATAACACTTCAGGTTTTTTTATAGGCTACAATACTTAATGGATAAAATATTAAATCAACCTGATTTATCAATTCAATAAATCAGATTGCTCCCAAAAAACAATGTGGCCTCCGACTCATTTACCTAAACCATCATTAAATGTCTTTCACTACTTCTTTTTTCGGCATTTTAATACTCCACATCCCCCTTAAATCACCAACTTTAAAATCAATAGCTTTGTCCTCGGGATACAAACTATTGATTTTTTCTAGTGTTGATTCATTGATTTCTTTCCCTGGTTCACCATGACAGTTTAGACAAAGCCCATTAGGAATAGTGATGGCTTTGGTATATAATAAAGTTTGCCCATCGTCCAATTTCTGGATATTGGCATGATTGTCAACATTATTATTGACATTATACGCATAAGCATCGAGCAATTCTAATTCCTTTTCATTGGGACTATTTTGTGGATTCCGGTTCTTGACAGATACCCTTCTAATATTGACCTTGTATTTATCGGCTACTTTTTTTGTAATCTTCAAGGCTTCTGTATTGCAAAAACCAACAGCCTCTTCTGCTCCATTTTCTTCAATTGCTTTTTGTAAAACCCCCATAAGTTCCTTTTGAGCGGCCATACTTATCTCATCACCCCATTCCATGGCATGCTCTGTAATTTCAGCTTCTCCCAATTTTTTAACTTCATTGGCTTTATTAACCTCTTCCACGAGATCCCTATCGATTTTCTTTCCGTCATTACAACTTCCAAAACCAATAGCCAATAAGAGACCGAACGAAAACAATCTGTATTTTACTTTCATCATCAATCCAATTTTGTTTTACTATTAAATATAAGGACTATTCCATTAAAAAGATTCAAAAAAACCAAAAACGAACAGCCACTGATGCAAAAGAATAGAGCAGCAGACATAAATAATTTATTTTAGGTCATTCACAATAGTGATCCTATAAAAAACTTGGTTCTTTTCTGATTCAGAAGGGTGGAAAATGAGATTCTAAATTTATATAAAGTAGTCCCAATTTGCACTTAATTTAACCCGGATTATGTAATAGGATTTCTCCGTCCTGACAATAGTCAGGGGTGAAGCCTGTCCCGTGTTTACGGAAAGTGTTGCAATCGCAAGAAAATCAGGCTGTTTGGAGATTTTAGCATAGCACCGCTATGGTGAAATTGAAAACAGCAACGAAGTGGCTGATTTTGAAGCGATTTCAGCATGTAATAGATTGTCTATTGCATATTTCGGGTTTAAGCACAAGGAGTAAAGAAATAAAGGAAACTGCCCTCATCAGCTTTCAAACAGAACAACTTACCTCTTAAAAAGAAACACTCCTATCAATCTAAAAGGTCTTTTTCAAGAGTCAAGCGTATAAAATAATTCTGTGTCGGGTATTCATCAACAATATTGCTTAATTTTGCCCCTCAAATAGAACAACCATGCTGGACAAACTGGAAGCAATTAAAGATAGATTTGAGGAGGTTTCACAACTAATCATCCAACCGGATGTAATGAGTGACATGGGAAACTACACCAAATTATCAAAGGAATACAAGGATCTGGAAAAAGTCGTTGCGGCCTACGATAGCTATCGCCTCACGCTTGATAATATTGAAAGCACTAAGTCAATATTAGAAAAAGAAAAAGATCCAGAGTTCCGAGAAATGGCCAAGATGGAATGGGAGGAATTGAAAAACCAGAAGGATGAGATGGAGGAAGATCTCCGGAAGATGTTAATTCCGAAAGACCCGAACGACTCTAAGGATTGTATTCTTGAAATCCGTAGTGGAACAGGTGGAGATGAGGCAGCCATCTTTGCGGGTGACCTTTTTAGGATGTACGAAAGGTTTTGTGAAAAACAAAACTGGAATCTTACTGTACTTGATTTGACGTTTGGAACCTCTGGAGGTTATAAAGAAATCATTAGCTCTGTTTCTGGAGCAGATGTATATGGCATGTTAAAATATGAGTCAGGTGTTCATCGTGTGCAGCGGGTTCCGGCCACAGAAACACAGGGAAGGGTACACACCTCCGCCGCAACGGTTGCCGTTTTGCCTGAAATGGAAGATGTGGACGTAGAAATAGACATGAACGAAGTAAGAAAAGACACCTATTGCTCCTCAGGACCAGGGGGACAATCTGTCAACACCACTTACTCCGCCGTTAGGTTAACCCACGAACCTTCGGGAATAGTTGTTACCTGCCAAGATCAAAAATCACAAATAAAAAACTTTGAAAAGGCACTTAAGGTATTAAGATCAAGGATATATGAAATAGAATTGGCCAAGCACAATGAGGCAGTAGGTGCCCAAAGAAGATCCATGGTGGGTAGTGGAGACCGATCGGATAAGATAAGGACTTACAATTATCCTCAAAGTAGGGTTACCGATCATAGGATTAACAAAACAGTATACAACCTTCCAGAAGTCATGGAAGGCAGTATAGAAGACTTCATAAGTGCCCTTCGTTTTGCGGAAAATGCAGAGAAAATGAAAGGTGGAGGAATGGAAGATTAATCCGAAAATAGCCTAAAACAAACGATTGTATAATTTCACTAATAAATTAAGGATAGGAGAATGAGAATCAATTCTCCTGCTATTTTACTTAACTTAGAAGCATAGCCTTCAACCCTTATAGGAAAAGGCTAAATTTAACCCGGATTATGTAATAGGATTTCTCCGTCCTGACACCAATAGTCAGAGGTGAAGCCTGTCCCGTGTTTACGGGAAGTGTTGCAATCGCAAGAAAATCAGGCTGTTTGGAGATTTTAGCATAGCACCGCTATGGTGAAATTGAAAACAGCAACGAAGTGGCTGATTTTGAAGCGATTTCAGCACGTAATAGATTGTCTATTGCATATTTCGGGTTTAAGCAGATTGCTGTTTTTTTCACTTCAACTAAGCACGCAAATTCACTACTAATGAAGGTATAAGACAAGCATTTTTCAAGTCCTATACCTCCACTTAAAGCACCAATATTTTCCTTTTAAACTCGCTGGTTCTTGTTCTAATAATTAACACGTGAAGTCCTTTAGGTAAGTTATTGATAAAATACACAAATTGACCTTCGTTGGTTGGCACCTCTTTGATTTTTAGGCCCATCGCATTATAAACCCCTATATAATTTACCCCTGCTATACCTTTTAAAGCAACATGTATATCTCCTCCAAATGAAGGGCTAGGAAATATTTCTATATTTTCATCTTCAGCCTCTTCGGCTACTGAGGTAATAAGGTTAACGTTTACAGAAAGCACCCGACTAGGCCCTTGATTACAAGCGTTTATAGGCGTCACTTCAACTACATGGTCACCAGGAGTAGTCCAATCTACACGAATTGAAGGTGTACCCTGTCCACTAATGATTTCACCACCACTACCAATTGACCATTGATAATTGATATCCTGTTCACCTGTTATTTCATAATCAGCCTCCTGAAATCCTACCCTTACATTGCCCGATATTACTGAAGGTTGATCTGGTATGGTAATTACCCGGATGTCTTTCTGAGTTGTTGGACCTTGACCACAAGGGTTAATACTTGATACAGTAAGCCTTTGCTCATTTAAATTCGTCCATTCAATGGTTATGGCTGAAGTTCCTTGACCTTCTCTAACCACACCTCCTGTAGCTTCCCAAAAGTACTCTGTACCTGGAATGGAATCTACCATGTATTCTTCCAAGGTATTCACACATACCACACCTTCACCTTGGATGGTGGTTGTTTGTTTTGGTTCTTCCGAAACGATTACTTCCAAGGCGGTAGTTTCTCCATTCCCACAACTATTCTTACCTCTCACCATTACTGCATTCCTACCGGGAGTATCCCATCTAACCACAACTCTGGAACTACCTTGCCCTTGAATAACACTCCCCCCATCTACGCGCCAATCATACTCTTCACCATCTAATCCTAAGTCCTGAATTGAATAAATCTGTTGACTGAGACAAATATTATCTTCACCAAAAATAGTTGGAATCACATCAGGAACCTGACAGGTATATTGATAAAAAATTCCATTTTCTCCTACCACATACCCAACATTCAAATCCCCAAAGCTAATACCCGTAAAATTCTGAAAGGTGCCTGTTTCTAATTTCTCCCAAGAATCTCCCCCATCAAAAGTTCGGATAATCAATCCATTTTCACCTGTGATAAAACCTACGGACTCATCAAGAAAGGCTATATCAGATAAAGGCGTATTAAACCCTGTTTGTAAAGGCTCCCAATTGAGTCCTTTGTCCCTTGTTTTGAATACAGCACTGGAAGTACTTACTGCAATTGCTGTCACCTCATCTAATATTGCTATAGCTTTTAAATCAGCATTGCTTCCGATATTTACCTTTTCCCAATCAAAACCTCCATTAGAAGAAATTAAGACCAACCCCTTTTCACCAATTATAACTCCATCATTTTCATTGAAAAAAAACACGTCTTTTAAGTTGTAATTAGCCATACCTGAACTCACTGTCTGCCAATTTACCCCCTGATTTTCAGTAATTGTAATTAACCCTTGATCCCCAACCGCAATCCCTTTATTGAAATCAAAAAAGTAAAGTCCATTTACATTTTTATTCGTACCTGGATTTAAGGTAGTCCAGTTAGCGCCCGAATTTCTAGTCGAAATGATATTCCCATTATCCCCAGAGATAAATCCTATATTAGCGGAATTAAAAAACAAAGAATTAAATGGTAAGGAAATAGGCCGAGACCTATCGGTAAATCTATTTCCCCCATCGGAAGTTAATAAAATCAAACCATCATCTCCAACAACATATCCCTTCATGTCTGTTGTAAAGGCTACCCCTCTAAAATCACTAGCGGTGCCAGATAATCTTATGGACCAGCTCGACCCCGTATTATTGGAAGATATCACAACACCGCTAGAGGCTACTCCCAATACATTGTTTGTGTTCGGCCTTATTGATAGGCTTTCTATGTCTTGATCTGAACGAGGATTTACTTCTATAAAAGTAAGCCCTGCATTGGTCGTTCTTAATATTGTGCCTCCATCTCCACTAATCACTCCTATAAGAGGGTAGGAAGGATTAAAAACCACATCTGTTAGATCAGTATCAATACCACTATTAATAAATTGCCAGTTTAGGGCACCATCTTCTGTCTTAATAATGGCCCCCTGATCACCTACTGCATAACCAATAGTATCATTAATAAAATACAGTGAATTCAAAGAAACATCGAATCCTGAATCATACTTTTCCCAGGACTCGCCAGTATTTAAAGTTTTGAAAATTTCGGCATTTGAGCTAACTGCATAACCAAGCTCTGGGTCTACAAAAAATATTTTATTGATAATGGCTTCTGTAGGTAGGTTGGAAACAGTCCATGATTGTCCCGCATTAACTGAGCGGAGGACAAGACCATTTTCCCCACTAATCATCAGTCTATTCTCGTCGACATGTAATACTTTATTCAGCTTCAAATCGGCTGGAAAGCTGGGGGAGGTCCAACTTATCCCAGCATTTATAGTTTTAAAAATTTGACCATTTTCGCTTAACAATATACCATTTTGCTCATCAAAAAATGAGAGATCCATCACATCTAGTCGCATTGGGAGTTTCAGCTCAACCCAGCTAAGCCCCCCATCTATGGACTTGAGCAGAATGTTTTCACCACCTATGAAGCCAACATTTGTGTTTACCCATTTTATTGATTTGTAATCATTACCCCAATCTCCAACCCTTCTCCAACTTTGTCCAAATCCAATCTGGATAAGCAATAGGCCAAAAAAACATAAAAGTAAACCCCGCTTCATATAAATGCCTAAGTTTAAATAAATTATCCTTACAAAAATAATATATAATTCAGTATATAACAGGAAAAAGAAATTTAATACGCCAGCACCATCTGAAAGGCTTTTTTCATACTACAAAATTGAAATAATAGGACATAAAAAAAAGGGTGCATCCACCCTTTCTTCTTAATCCATAAATTCTTTAACCTAATCATCTATCTTTTCCACCCACTGCAATCATGGCACATCTGAAACCAATGTGATTAGAAGCTGAGTCTTGGTGCATAAATCTCCTGGTCCCAGGTGCCAACCAATAAGCTACATCTCTCCAAGAACCACCTTTATAAACTCTGTAATTGTCATCAATCAAAGTAGTTTGATAAGTGTCTTGCTCATCATTGGTTCCATCTTTTCTAATAGGGTTAAGGTCATCAAAATCCTGAAATGAAAGTGGTCGATAAACATCTTGAACCCATTCGTTCATGTTACCTGCCATATTGTATAGTCCAAAATCATTTGGAGGAAAATCATAAACATTGGTAGGGATAATTTCTCCATCATTGGATACACTACCAGATAATCCAGCATAATCACCTCTTCCTCTTTTGAAGTTGGCGAGAAAATCTCCTTGTCTTGATTTTCTTTTTATGTTGTATGGATTTCTTGGTCCTCTACCATCCCAAGGATAGATTCGCCCATTTTCCTGATTTTCATCCATATACTGGGTTCCAATCATTCCTTTAGCAGCAAATTCCCATTCCGCTTCATTAGGAAGCCTGTAATTAGGAAAAACAACGCCTCGCTCTATTAGCTGATCTAAGGTAAGTGGATCGGATTGTTCTTCGTCATCCTTTTTCTTCTTACCTCCAAAGTTTTTCTCCCTCTCCAACTCATTTACGTATAGGGTTCTCCAATGACTATAAGCATTGGCCTGAGTCCAACTAACACCTGCTACTGGATAAAAATTAAATCCAGGGTACCTAAAGTAATAAGTAGAATAAACATCATTGTAAGACATGGCATTGGCCCATACCTTTTCGTTTGGCTCAAGTTTCTGGAGCGAATCAGTACTGACACTGTCAGCAATATTGAAAAGAAACTCTTTATAATCCACATTGGTAACCTCCGTTTCATCCATGTAAAAAGAAGCGATAGTAACTGTTCGTTCTACATTGTCACGAAAACCCATGACATCTTGTTCCTGAGATCCCAAGACTGCCCTTCCTCCTTGGATAAAAACAAGCCTCGGCCCTATCACTTCTCTAGGAAGCCTAAAGACCTGAAATGCTGAATCTTCTTCATCAAAACTATATTTTGCTCCGGTTGATGCACTTATGCCTCCGGGATTGCTGGCAGTTCTTCTGGAAGTTTGATTTCCACAAGAAGACACCAAAAGCCCCAGTAATGCCACTGCAGCAAAAAAACTAAATTGAAAATTTTTATTCTCAAATTTCATGCGACAAGTTTTATGTTTTGCCTTATTAAAACGCTAATATATGACCAATAATATATTATACCAATATTCTCTTTCTTTCAAAACACCAGACAAAAACCATTTTTTATCCAATTCTTGTGAAATACTACAAAAATAATTGTACCACCTATATAATTCCCCACACGAAAAAATATCTGATTTGTAAAAAAAGGCCCCAAACAAAACTAATATTTTTACGCTAAGGTCCTCTTTATTAAACAAATCCCATTTTAAAACCACCCTCTATTTTACAAATAACATATCAGAAAGCCAATTTTTAGCCTTTTGAATATTATCGACCCCTTTGATTATAAGAATTAAACGATCTTTGGTTTCTTTTATTTTACAATTTCTGTTCTTCGATTGAATAAACTTAATAATATTCATAAAGATTGGAGAACTAAAATAAACATCTTTATCCGAAGAAACGAAGTAACACTTCATTTGTTCATTTTTCAGGGCAAGTTTTTCAAACCCAAGTTTCTCAGCCATCCATCTTAACTCTACCGTCTCAAATAAAGCCTGTACTCTTTCCGGAATGGTACCAAATCTGTCCTTTATCTCCTCTCTAAATTCATTAAGCGCCTTTTCTTCTTTTATATCATCCAATTTAGAATACAAACTTAACCGCTCAGAAATATTACTCACATAACTCTCTGGGATAAGTAACTCCATATCTGTCTCAATCACACAGTCCTGCACCAATGGAGCAACAGTCTGTTTTAGGTCATTTTCAAATAGTGCGGCAAATTCTGTCTGCTTGAGCTCCTGAACCGCATCATCAAGAATTTTGTGATACATTTCAAATCCCAAATCAGAAATAAACCCACTTTGTTCAGCTCCTAAAAGGTTTCCTGCTCCACGGATATCCAAATCTCTCATTGCCACTTTAAATCCATCTCCAAGATCAGAAAATTCTTCCATCGCCTGAAGCCTTTTTCTGGTTTCTACGGTTAACGTTGAAGTGGGCGGAGTGAGCAGGTAACAGAAAGCTTTTTTGTTGCTTCTCCCTACTCTACCTCTCATCTGGTGCAAGTCACTCATACCAAACATGTGTGCCCTATTGATGATAATCGTATTGGCATTTGGTATATCCAGCCCTGACTCAATAATATTGGTAGAGACCAATACATCATAAGCTCCATCGATAAAGTCCACCATGATTTTTTCCAACTTTTTACCGTCCATCTGCCCATGAGCTCCTACCACCTTGGCATCTGGCACCAACTTCAATATCAAATTGGCAATTGAGTCAATTTCCATAACTCGGTTATGGACAAAAAAGACCTGACCACCACGGCGAAGTTCATTGGATATCGCATCTCTAATGATTTCTTCTCTAAAGGTATATATTTCTGTAGTTACAGGCTGTCGGTTTGGCGGAGGAGTAGCGATTACCGACAGGTCTCTAGCCCCCATTAATGAAAAATGAAGGGTTCGGGGAATAGGAGTAGCTGTCAATGTAAGCACGTCTACATTTACCCTAAGTTGCTTCAATTGATCCTTGACCTTTACCCCAAACTTCTGTTCCTCATCAATGACCAATAAGCCAAGATCTTTAAACTTCATTGCCTTGTTCACTATCTTATGGGTCCCGATAAGAATGTCTATTTCTCCATTGCCTACTTTTTCAATGATCTCTTTTACTTCTTTGGCGGTTCTAAACCGGTTAATAAAATCTATGGAAACGGGAAAATTTTCCAGACGCTCTTTAAATGTCTGGTAATGCTGCATGGCTAAAATTGTAGTCGGCACCAATACCGCTACTTGCTTCCTGTCATTTACGGCCTTGAATACTGCTCTTACGGCTACCTCGGTTTTACCAAACCCAACATCCCCACAAACTAGCCTATCCATAGGGTAAGGCTTCTCCATGTCATCTTTTACATCCGATGTGGCCGAAGCTTGATCAGGAGTATCTTCGTATATAAAAGAACTTTCCAGTTCTACTTGTAATACACTATCTGTAGAAAATTGATGTCCCGAAGCTGTCTTGCGTTGAGAATAAAGTTTAATTAAATCCTTTGCAATATCCTTGACTTTATTTTTAACCCGTTTCTTTTTGTTCTCCCACTCCTGAGTACCCAATTTGGACATTATAGGCATGGTACCTTCCTGACTGCTATACTTAGAGATTTTATGTAAAGAGTGAATATTGACATAAAGCAGGTCATCATCTCTAAAGACTAAACGGATGGCTTCTTGCATTTTCCCTGTGACCTCTACCTTTTCCAAACCTGCAAACCGCCCTATTCCATAGTCAACATGGACAATATAATCTCCAGGATGAAGATTTTTTATTTCTTTTAGTGTAAGTGCCTTAGATTTGGAAGTGGTTTTTGTGGACTTGTATCTGTAGAACCTTTCGAAAATTTGATGGTCCGTATAGCAAGCCAACTTCAATGAGTCATCCACAAAACCTTCCTTAAGATTAATTGGTAATGTCTGAACCTTCAAAGTGGGATCCAACTCATGAAAAATATTAACCAGACGACCTATTTGCTTCTCACTTTCCGAACAAATAATATTGGTAATCCCTTTGGCTCTGTTTTCATTAAGGTTTTGGACTAAGAGGTCAAATTGTTTGTTGAAAGATGGCTGAGGATGTCCCTGAAATTGGAATTCTGGCACGTCTTTCCATTCAAAGACATGTCCAAAAGCCAGTAAGGTAAAAGATGATAATTGGGCCTCAAACGCACTCGTATCCAAAAACAGCTTCTCTGGTGGCATAAGTAAAGCACCACTTTCTCCTATCTTATCGTAATACTGACAAGCTTTTTCAAATAGCCCCTGTATTACATTTGTAGAGTTTTTATAATTTTTAATCCAAAAACAGGTTCCTTCAGGAAAAAAGTCCATAATTGGCTGCCGACTTTCCTGTTCCATCTTCGTTTGGATATTCGGCAGAATACTAATCTCCTCAACACTGCCAGTGGACAACTGTGTTTCTGGATCAAAGGTCCTTATGCTGTCTATTTCTTTACCGAAAAGTTCCAGACGAAAAGGCATATCATTGGCATAAGAGTAAATGTCAATGATTCCACCTCTAACGGCAAATTGCCCTGCCTCGTATACAAAATCAGATTTCTCAAAGCCGTAGGTACTTAATAGCTCCTCTATAAATGAAAGGTCCACTTTCTCACCTACCTTAACAGCAAAGGTGTTTTCTTTTAAGCTCTTTTTATTAATAACCTTTTCATAAATGGCCTCAGGAGAAGTGATAAGCACCTTTCCCTCAGACATTGAGCCCGACAGCTTGTTGAGAATCTCTGCCCGCATCAATACATTGGCATTCTCAACTTCATCATAATGATATGGCCTTTTATAACTAGCTGGAAAAAGATAGGCGGCTTCTCCAGTAAAGGTTTGCCAATCACTCGCTAAATAGGCTGCCTCTTCGCTATCATTGCCTAACACAACATGAAAGCCACCTCTTACTTTCGATATAGCATGAACGATTAGCATGTCCATACTCCCTGAAAGCCCTTTAACATTCATTCTTGAATGCTCACCAGAACCAATGCTTAATCCAAGATTTCTTACAAATGGATCATCTGTATAAAGTGATAAAAACGACTGCTTGTCCAACTACTATTCTAATTTAGTGTAGAACCCTAGATAGGCTGATTCTTTTCTTTGCTAGGCTTTCGCCTGCGCTCTGAAAAACCAAACTCGGGTTGAAAATAAGTGTTTGCAATTTATTAAATAACATTGAAAACCCTCAGAGGAATTAGGATATATAAACCAATATTGTGCCATAAGAAGTAATAATGTTCAATTTTTCACAGCCAAAAACAACATTATTAGCCTTTCAATTGTTACTTACTAGATGAATGTGCAAAAAGTAAGAAAAAGACAGCATTGGTTTAAAAAAATTGAACAAATGCACCCCTACCAAACCCTAATTTATTTGGCAATGTTTAGTAGTGGTCTTGTCTTTTTTTTCTTAACTACCGCATTTGTCTTCTCCCAATCAGCAAACAGCACTTTCGCTCAAAATACAATCCCTAAATCATTTATAGTAAGCAGCTTAATATTATTTGGGAGTGCTTTCATTTCAGAAAAAATTCTACCTGCATATTTATCTCATAATTTAAAGAAAACAAAATCCACTCTTCTTCTAACTTTAATTCTTGGACTGTCCTTTGCGTTTTTGCAATTTTTAGGATGGAATGAACTAGCAAAATCTGGGGTGGATTTTTCAGGCTTACCCTCTGGAAGTTTTTTATATTTATTAAGCGGCATTCATTTGGTTCACCTCCTGGGAGCAATGATATACGCCATAGTACTCTTGTCACTTATTCACAAAAGCCAAAAGGACGAGGTAAAAGCATTGGTATTACTAACGAATCCTTATCAACGGATGAAGCTTGAATTATTCATCGTTTACTGGAAATTCATGGACATAGTATGGTTGATCTTGTTTGGTCTTTTTCTTTGGGTGCTATGAGCATGTAATGTATCCCTGCCCAAATTAATCCTCAAGCAAAAACCAAGAAACAGAACAACTTACACTAGGTAGAATCAATTCAAAATCAGAGGTTTTCTTCCTATTACACTTAATTTAACATCCTGCATTTGTACTGTGCTTACACACCATTATTGCCTTATTCCGAATAAATTTCCATATTGATAATTTAAGGGAGGAAATGAAAACTGTTACCAAAGGTATTTCTATCAATTAATTGTAAATTGCAAAAAATGTAATCTTATGTCAGAAAATCAATTTGAAATTAATATCGATCCGGACTGGATAAAGAAATACTTATCCAAAATCATTATCGGATTGGTAGTCATTGTCATGGTATTTTCAGCCGTTAAAACAGTAGGCCCAGAGGAGGAAGGAGTTATCATTCAACTTGGAGAGTACAACCGTACGGTTTCTCCTGGATTGAGTTTCATCATACCTTTTGTAGAAACCATGTATAAAATACCAGTTCAAAGGCAGTTAAAGCAGGAATTTGGTTTCCGCTCTACCTCCACTTCTACAAGTGGACAATCTCAATATGCAAAGTCTGGCTATGTGGACGAAAGTATGATGCTGACTGGCGACCTGAACTTGACAGATGTGGAATGGGTAGTACAGTATAGAATTGTCGATTCCTACAAATACCTGTTTAAGGTAAGAAATGCTGAAAAAACGTTAAACGACATGTCGGAGTCTGCCATGAGAAAAGTGGTGGGAGACAGAACTGTTAATGAGGTATTGACAGTGGGTAGACAAGAAATAGCTACAAGTGTAGAATTGTTGCTTCAGGAGATGTGTGACGAGTATGAAAATGGAATCCGGGTAGACCAGGTAGTATTGCAAGATGTAAATCCTCCAGAACCGGTAAAACCAAGTTTCAATGCAGTCAACGAAGCACAGCAAGAAAGAGAAACACTAATAAATCAGGCTGAAGCTGACTATAACCGAATTATTCCAAGAGCGCGGGGAGAAGCTGAAGAAACCATACAGCTTGCAGAGGCTTATGCTCTCAACAGGGTAAATGGTGCAAGAGGAGAAGCAGAAAGATTCACCTCCATATTTGAGGCTTATATAAAATCACCTGAAGTTACCAAACAACGAATTTATCTGGAAACACTTGAGAAAGTATTACCAAAAATTGGAAATAAAATCATCACTGATGAACGGGGAAGCAACGTCCTGCCATTGTTGAACATCAATAAGCCAAATGTTTCAACAACTCCCAACCCTTAAGTTTAAGTACGGACATTAACATTAACCTCATCAAAGCATGAAAAAAAGTAATCTATTTTACATCATACTGATAGTTATAGGAGCTATACTATCTGCTCAAAGTATATTTATACTTGACGAAACCCAGCAAGCCATAGTAACCCAATTTGGGAAACCTATTGGTGAACCAAGGACGAGTCCAGGAGTTAATTTTGTAGTACCGTTTATTCAAAAAGTGCAGTTTTTTGACAAACGTTATCTTGAATGGGATGGAGACAAAAACCAGGTCCCAACAAAAGATAAAAAATATATTTTCGTAGATACCTATGCAAGATGGGAGATCACCAATCCGCTTCAATTCTTCATCCGACTGAGAGATGAGAGATCTGCTCAGTCACGGCTAGACGACATCCTTGATGGAGAGACTAGAAATGCAATCGCCAACCACAACCTACTTGACATTGTCCGGTCTACCAACAGAGAACCTGAAATAACCGAGGAATTTATGGAGGAGCTTGAAATACTTGAAGAAATAGAAGTAGGAAGAGACAAAATAGAAGACATTATCTTACAAAAAGCCAATGAAAGAACTTCTGATCTTGGAGTGAGAATACTTGATTTCCGTTTTAAAAGAATGAACTATGTGGATGAAGTACGGGACAGAGTTTATGACAGGATGATAAGTGAGAGAAATAGAATTGCAGACCAGTTCAGATCTGAAGGACAAGGTGGTGCTAGAAAGATACTTGGTGACAAGGAACGTGATTTGGCACAGATTCAATCAGAAGCCACGAGACAGGCAGAAGAAATACGTGGTAGGGCCGATGCTGAAGCTACAGAGATCTATGCCTCAGCCTATAATAGAAACAGACAATCCATAGATTTATATAAATTCCTTCGTTCTATGGAAGCACTTGAAAACTCTCTAGATGGAAACACCAATTTGGTAATATCCTCTGACAGTGACCTTTTCAAGTACTTGAAAAAAATGCAATAATCCAATTGCAAATCTAAAGGAAACATGAAGTTTAGGTTAACGACCAATGTAAATCAAAACTATTTAAAAGTCAAAAGTGGGTTTAATGCTGATTTATTCAAGGCATTGAACCCGCCTTTCCCTCCTGTCAAATTACTGCGTTTTGATGGTTCTTCAAAAGGAGATCTTGTAAGTCTAGAACTGAATTTTATATTTTTTAAGCAGGTGTGGACAAGTGAGATTACTGCCGACCATTTGGATAGGAATGAATACTTTTTCGTCGATGAAGGGCTTAAACTACCCTTTTTCCTAAAAAAATGGCATCACAAGCATCGAATTATCTCAGATGGAAATGATCAGGCTAAAATAATAGACGAAATCAGTTTTTCCAGCCCAATACGCCTACTTGACTATTTATTGTATCCATTGCTATATTTTCAATTCTCAATGAGAAAGCCTATATATAAAAAGGTTTTTTCCAAGGAGAATTAAAACAGCAACTCTATAAAAGATATTGAACTGAGTTTAATGCACTTCTAAATTTTCACAATCACGGATTTGACAATCTCCGTAAAGTACAAGTGAATGGCTGGTGATATGTGAAGAAAACACATTGCCCATTTCTTCCTTAATCAAATTAATTCTTTGATCTGAAAATTCTAAAATTTTTCTGCATTGGTTGCACACATAGTGATCATGGTGCTTATAGGTAAGCGCTTGTTCATACAAGGCGACTTTGTCCTTAAACTGATGTTTTACGGCCAAGCCACACTCTACTAAAAGGTCAAGTGTATTGTAAATAGTAGCCCTGCTTATTGAATAACCGTTGTTTCTCATTCTTAGAAACAAACCTTCTACATCTATATGCTCATCTTGAGGTAAAGAATACAATTCATCTATTACAGAAAATCTTTCTGGGGTTTTACGGCTTCCTTGCCTTACCAGGTAATTTTCAAATATCTTTTTTGCTTTCTCTATTATCGACTTATCGGCCATGATTTTTAATTGTAAAGAATAAAGATGAGCTATTTTTTAGATTTTTCAAACCCTAAAACTTTCCAATAAGCCGTTCTACACTTATTTTCAACGGTTCTAAATAGGCTTTCTATTCGTTTACACTCCAAGAGCACTACAAAGAAGCACTAAAAGGTCTACTATTTATGTGGAAACGGCCTTTTTATAATCTATACTACAAAATGTAAACCTCTTCCTTCTTTCAGAGTTATACTAAATATACATTTCCTATTTAAGGTTTTCTCATTGATTTGTTGGCAGTAAATAAAATGTGATAGAAAGCGCCCATTTTTAATATTTTCTATTGCCTTATCAGAAAACGACTTTGCCATTTCGTCGTGGCTGTTAACTAAGGAGACAAATATTTCTAACTACTGAAATTTATTTTCTATATTAAAGAAACAATTAAGAATCATGTATTTTAAGACAAAGTGGCAATTTTTCCTTTTGGCTTTGATTCTACTGGTTTTTTCAGTAGAGGGTCAAGTGCCTGGTTTTTATTTGAAAAGAGACCAAAAGAAAGTAGTTCTACCCTTTATTGATTCTAACAGCCTAATACTACTTCCTGTCTCCATCAATGGTGGACCTCCTGTTAACTTTCTATTTGATACCGGAGTAAAATCAAATATATTTTTCAGCAAATCCATAGCCGATGAATTGGAAATGGTTTACACCCGAAAGCTTAATTTGGTGGGTGCAGATGGCAAAACGGTCCTAAGTGCATCTGTATCTCCAAACAATCATTTTGACCTGGGTCCAATTGAAGGGATATTTCAAGCCATACTTGTTTTGGATGAAGATTTTCTAGAATTGGAAAAGGTGATAGGAGTACCTGTGTATGGGGTAATAGGACATGAATTCTTCAAAAACAACCCTATCAAAGTTGATTATGACAATGGACTCATCACCTTCTACAATCGTAAATCCCTCAAATGGAAACCTTTTTGGTTTAGAGAAATCCCCATTGAGTTACAAGGAAACAAGCCCTATATTAATACCACTATAAAGCAGATAGACGGCCCTGATTTGGAGGCCAAATTGCTCATCGACACAGGTGCTAACCACGGGTTATTACTCAATCAAGAAACCAGTGATGAGATTAAATTACCAGAGGTAAATATTGAGAGCAGTTTAGGAAGGTCCCTAGGGGGAGACTTAGAAGGACATGTTGCAAGAGTGAAAAAGTTAAGCATAGAAGGCTTGAATTTTCGAAATGTAATCACCTCTTTCCCAGAAAAGAACGAGTATTCAGAAGTATTGATTAATACTGGAAGAATGGGTAGCTTAGGTTCAGAACTACTCAATCACATGAAACTCATTATAGATTATCCTCGCGAAAGAATTTTGTATAAAAAAGGGGCAAAATTTAAAACTCCTTTCAAGTATGACATGAGCGGACTGACAGTTAGAGTGGTCTCTCTGGAAGAAAAAAGATATTATGTTCATCAGGTAAGGGAGGACTCTCCGGGTTTCCGTCATGGAGTAAGGAGCATGGATGAAATTGTATCCATAAATAAGATTCCAGCAATGTTTTGGGAACTTTCCGACATTACAGAATTACTCAGATCGGAAGTAGGCAAAGTAATATCCTTGGAGCTTCTTCGAATGGATCCTGAAGACAAAGACAAAACGAACATTCATAAAGTGACTTTTCTATTGGAGAAACTATTGTAGCTAAATACAAAATATAAGTAAAATAATGAATTTAGCATAGTAAATATTGACTCTGATACTTTTTTTGTATTAACATCAGATTTTTTTTTTAAATTTATTGAATTCTTATATAGTTTTTGGTTTTGCTCCCCAACCACCAGATGATTGAAAATATTTTCAAAACACTTTTACTAACTTTTAATAAGTCTAACAACGGCGCCTTTGAAATTCTTTATCAATCTTATAATTTTTTATCCTGGAATAAACAAAGGATTAGGCAATTAGACAATGAAGAAATAAATGCCTTATTCCCGACCCTTCAAGGCTCCCTTTTTCAAACAATAATTGAACATTTTGAAAAAGGAAAAAAACTAGAACTCCCTCTCGCTTTTGATCATCAATCCTTCTTGTGGTTAAAATTTGAAGGTTGTCTTCTGCCACAAGAAAACAACAGTGTGCTTGTCAATACCATGATCAGTCAAAACCAGTCCAGTATTGCCTACTCGTGGTTGATCAATTCAAAAGACCAATCCATCCTTACCGAAGCAAAATCCAACGTCAATTACTTTCCTTCAAACCTTAGAGAGCTTCATAGTTATTTAAAGGATAGCTTTGCTCATTTTCCAGAAATTTCAATCGAAAAATTGATCAATGAAAACCTTGAATTAAGATTCAAATCACTGACTTTAAAGAGCAGAAATCTTTCTCCAGATTATAAACTGTTTGAATTAGAGGAATATCAGGACAGAGAATCTCTTTATTTTACGGACATAAGTGTTTCTGCTTTAAACAATAAAAAGGACCATGAGGTTATTTATTTTAAGTACTTAAGAAACAGTCAAGAAATATTATGGTCAGGCCCTTTAAACGATCTATTGGGCTATGAAGATGGCAATTTAAGAAGTTTCGAATTCAAAAATTGGCTTAAATTAATTCATCCTGATGATCAAAAATCACTGGAAGATTTCATTTCAAAAGAGCAATATGAAAATAGTGAATCCTCTTTTACCTATAGAGTTAAAAATAAAAAAGGCCATTTTCAGTACCTTACAAATAAGGTCAGAAATTTTCATAATCCCAACACGAATGAGGAGGGGCTCACAGGAACATTAATCAATGCGCTCCATCATCAAAATGAAGGAAGACCGTTAAATGGTCATGATAGAGAGGCACATAACCTTTCTGAAAATAATTTTATTCAAAAAATCTTGACAGAGATTTCAGCTATTTCCACTTTTTTTAAAGGGAAAAGCCTATTTGAAGAGATCAACCACCTAATATTTAGAAAATTAGGCTTCTGCTATAGCATTATAGGCAATCTAAATTCCAATAATAATGAAATGGAAATATTGTCCATTTGTGGTTTGGGAGAAAAACTTAATGACAAGGACAAAAAATGGCAGAACTTCCTAAATGAAATACTCCTCCCTTTGGATCCAAATAATAATTTCTTGTTGGTTAATCATAATGAAACATTTGAGACCACTTCATTACTAACAGAGTTGTCCCTTTGTTCACTGCTTAGATTGTCATTATTCGACACTGAGATGAATAAAATTGGTGTACTTTGTTTACTTCATGACCAACCCCTCAAGAATAAAGCCTATTATGACGAGCTGTTTAATATTCTAAGGGACTGGATAAGCAAAGAGCTTCACAGGTTTAGATTTGAGAATGTGCTTCAGGAGACCAATTTCATGCATGATGCTATTCTCAACGGTACAGCCTATGCCATCTTCGCCGTAAATCATCAGTTTGAGCTCATTTTAATCAATAACAAAACCCTTCCTGTCTTCAATGTGAAAAGTAAGGAGGAACTGATGAATACCAAGCTAATTAAAGGGAATGTCCAGGCAACTTTACTTGAGGTCATTTCTGATTTTTTAAAAACAAATTCAAAAACTGCTTACTATCATTTACTCACAAGTAAAGACAATTACAAAGAGCTAAAGATCTCATTTACCAAAATACAATATGGGAATGACAACAAGGAGTCTTATGTTCTTTTTGTAGATGATATTACGGATAGAACGCTTTCTGAAAAAAAATTAATCGAATCAGAACAGATATTTAGGAGTATAGCCGAAAACTTCCCCCGTGGTTCAGTAGATGTATTGGACAAATCATTTAACTATTTATTTACGGATGGGGAGGAATATCAATTGTCAGGAACAGACCCAAAATCATTGATTGGCACCAATCTACTAAGTAAGCTTACAGGAGAAAATCTGCAAATCACAAGACTTAGCCTTAAAAAAGTTCTAAAAGGACAAAGGGTAAGTTACGAAACAGAGTCAAATCAAAAGAAATTTCTTCAAAGTGGTGTACCACTGATGAACAATTCAAAGGAGGTTGACAGGATACTTCTGGTAAAGCAAAACATCACCGAAGCTAAAAAGCTGGAATCAGATAAAGAAAAGTTAATAAAAGACCTGAAATCACACAATGAAGAGTTATTAAGATTTGCCTATATCGTTTCTCATAATCTCCGAGCACCTATTGTAAACATAGCCTTGCTTATAGACCTATACAACGAGGATAACCCAGCAGACCCTGGCAATAAAGAGGTTTGGGAGAACCTTAAAATCTCCACCAACTTACTTGACACAACCCTACAAGACCTTATTGAGGTTGTTTCTATAAAAAAGCAGAAAATCCCTAAAGTAGAGCAAATTGACTTTAAGCTATTGCTCAATAATGTAGAAAAAAGCCTTTTCAATCAACTGAAAGAATCAGGAATTAAAATAATAAAGGATTTCTCGAAATTAGATGAGATAAATTATGTGTATGCTCATCTGGAAAGCTTTTTCATGAATTTCATGACCAATTCAGTCAAATACAAGCATCCGGATCGTAGTCCTGTAGTTAAAATCAATACTTATAAGGAAAAAAATTATTGTGTGATCAGGTTTGAAGACAATGGTATTGGTCTAGACCTATCAAGGTATGGAGACCGTATTTTTGGACTATACCAAAGGTTCCACAACCATGTTGAGGGCAAAGGTCTAGGTTTGTATCTAATTCGTGAACAAATCAGGGCCCATGATGGCAAAATTGAAATAGAAAGTGAAGTAGGAAAAGGAACCGTATTCAAAGTTTACCTGAGAAATCTAATCATACACCCTTCCCAGAACTAATTCGCGGTTCCTACTCCTGAATAATATCTATGCCTTGAGCAAAGCCGCAGCTTCCTCATCAAGAAATAAAGTAACATCTTGATGCTTTTGAAGAATGGAAGCAGGCATAGATTCTGTCACAGGCCCATTTACCATGTCTCGAATTGCTGCTGCTTTTTTACTTCCATAGGCAATCAGTATCACTCTTTTTACATCCATAATGGTCTGAATCCCCATGGTTACCGCTTTTTTGGGCACACTTGCTGCACTCTCGAAAAAACGCGCATTTCCATCTATGGTTTCTTGAAGCAATTCAGTGATATGTGTTCTTGTATCAAAGGAAGTTCCTGGCTCATTAAACCCTATATGCCCATTGGTACCTATTCCTAACAGTTGCAAATCAATCCCCCCTGCTTTGGCAATTTTAGCTTCATAGGTTTCACAAACTTCCTTAAGATCTCCTGTCCCATCAGGCACATTGGTCTGGCTTAAAGGAATGTTAAGCCCATTGAACAAGGAGGTATTCATAAAATACCTATAACTCTGAGTATGGGTCCCCTCTAGGCCTACATATTCATCCAGATTAAAAGTAACCACAGCTGAGTAGTCAGTTCCATTTTTCAGGTGATCTACCATCATATTGTTATAAGTTTCCAGAGGAGAACTACCAGTAGCCAATCCCAAGACAACTTTTGGGTTTGCTTTAACAGCATCAATAAGCGTTTGAGCAACGGCATGGTGTAAACTTTTCTCGTCTTGAAAAATCTGTATTTGCATAATTCAATAATAATTAAATTTCAATAATAAATGAGATACTCAGATAACGATTAAATGACCATCAATGGTAAAAGGAAATAAAAGCCAAAATTAAGTATTATTTGAGAATGGGTAAATTGAGTTTGAATTTAACTGCTACCAAGCGGATGATTATTATCAGCATTATGGATACCAAAAGATTGGTATTTCTTACAACACCAAAAGAATCTAGGGTAAGGTACAATACAGCCCCTGCCAAACAAGCTGAAGCATAAACTTCTTTCCTAAAGAGTATGGGTATTTCATTGGTCAAAGTATCTCTAATTACACCACCCATCACCGCACTAAACATGCCCATAATGGCCGCTACTTCTGGTCTAAAGCCTAAATTCAAACATTTCTCCACCCCTAAAATTGTAAAAAATGCAATCCCCAATGTATCGAATAAAAACAAAGTCTTGCGAAGCTTGGCCATGTGGGAGAAAAACACAAAGGTTGTTATCAAACCAGCAAAAATGGCATACAGGAAAGTAACATTCTCAATCCATACCAAGGGATAAGCGCCTATCAAAATATCTCTTAAACTACCTCCACCTATGGCGGTAATAAAGCCCATAAACCCTACGCCAAATAAATCCTGGTCTTTATTTTGAATAGCTAAGGCACCAGAAATAGCAAAAAAGTAGGTCCCCACCAACTCCAATGCATATTGCATATCTATTATTTCCATTGTCAATTACCCCCTTTTTGAAATACGAATACCCCCATGGCTCTTTTATTATGTACTACTACTGATTTTGCCGGTTCCAATAGTGACAACTGGTGTTCTTGCATGACTTTCTTGATTAAGGATTCGGTCAAAATAAACCTTTCTGTTCCATCAGGAAGTTTTTGCATTAAATGTGATGTTTTGTCCACTAAATCGAAGGCTCCTCCTGCGTCTGTACACATTCGCAACCAACAGACACCTCCATCTTTCAAAACCCTCATATGCTCTTTAAATAGCGTGAGAAAATGATCCTCACTATTAGCAAAATGTAATACAGCGCTACTTAAAACCACATCAAATGCTTCTGTATGAAATGGTATATCTTCCAATTCAGCTACCTGAAAACGAAGCGGGTCAAAATTAGGATCCAATGTTCTGCCAGATATTCTTGCCATACTAATGGCTGAAGGATTACTATCTACTCCTACAATTCTATAACCTTTTTGAATGAAATAATGGGTATTCCTTCCTTCTCCGCAGCCAGCATCTAAAATCATCATCTCCTTAGAGAATCTACCCTTTAATAATTGATCAAGTAAGTAAAGGTCTATATTGCCTAGCAATTTATTTAATTCATTAACCTCCATATTTCATCTCTTTAAAGATTCTGTGAGAATATCCGCTTAGAATGAGCCATCTCTTGGCTGCATCAAATAACTTCATTTAAACCAAAATAAAAAGCAGATTGATCTCCAAAAGCCAAATCTATCCTAAGATTCAATCCCTCGGAATTTAGTTTGTACCTAAATCCTAAACCTCCAGCATACCTAAAGTCTCGAAGGTGAAATCCTGACAAATTATTTGCAACTTGACCACTGCTTCCAAACAATACCATATTTAATTTCTTATATACAGGAAACCTCCATTCTGCTTGATAAACCATGGCATGTTTATCCCTATACCTGCCCTCAAAATATCCCCGCATCCGGTCACTTCCTCCTACCATTGAAAGGTGGTGAAAGGGTGCTGCACCTCGTGTAAAACTAAACCAAGCCTGTCCCGCAATCACCTGATTGGCACCGATTTTCTGGTACTTTCTAAAATCAAACACCCACTGAGTAAAATTAAAATCACTTCCAAAAACAGAATGAAATTCCATCCAAGATAATTGATTATACATGCCTTTAGACGGTTGAAAAATATTGTCCCTGGTATCAATATTTAATGACAGCCCTAATCCTGATAAACTTTGGCCATTACTTCCAGTAACACCTCCTGTCTCAAGCAGTCCATCCTCTACTTTTTCGTAAATATTATCAGCTCTAAACTCATACCTAGGCCCCAAGTAGACTCCTCTGGCAATTTTTGTATGGTACAGTAGATGGTAATACAAATACCTGGTAGAATATTCTTCCTGATCGGTAACCTCATTTCCTATGCCAGAAAACACAAATGGATAATCAGCCAGCTCTAGTCTTGAATTTAAAAATGAATTATTCTGGTCCATCCAAAGATCTACCTCAGCAGTTAAAATCAATTGGTTTTTCAGCGTGTAAAGAAAAGTAATCGGTAGAGAAGATGGTCGGTTTTTGGTTTGTGAGGAATTTTTGTCTAGCCTGAAAATTTTCATTGCACGCCCACCTACCCCAAGACTTGTTTCAGGTGCATAGGTAATGGCCGGAATAAAGGTCCAGGTATCTGTACTCACTCGCTCAACCAGATTATCAGCAAAGCCAAATAACTTATCAACCAGTGCTACTGGAGCTGAAATGGTATCGCCTTTCTGAGCAAACAAAAACTGACTATGCAGCAACAGAACCAGAAAAAAAGCGCTTATCTTCTTCATTAGGCCCCAAAGGTACCATTAAAAGTATCTTAGCCGAAATAAGAAGAAGGTGATTTTTATCCTAAACGCCAATACATGGATAGTATTGGGATTTAAGCAAGTGGAAAAATCATACTTTTAATATCTACAGTTCATTTAGATTTGAAAAAACTATTCCATCATCCCTAAAACCTGAATGGATACTCATTTCAAATATTGATTAAAATTCCACAATTACACCAATAGTAGGCAATACCGTCCCTGCAGGGTTAGCAACCTCCCTTATTAAATAACGACTAGGATCCTCCGGATCTACAAGCAAACCTCCCTGGTCATTACGCTGAGGAATTAAATTAGCTTGTTGTTCTGCTTGGAAATTATAGGCATTCTGTATATCAAAGTACCAGTTAAGGTTCCATTTGTTATAATAGTATTTCTTGTCCACCCTAAGGTCTAATTGATGAAAACTTTTAAGTCGTTCGCCATTGATCCTTGTGTAATCTAATCGCCCTCTATTGAACACATCCCAATTTTGGCGCAAAGCTGAGGACTCAATGTCATAAGGGGTGTAAGGTGTACCTCCTAAGAATCTCCATCTAGCACCAACTTCCCAATCTTTTTTAAATCTTTTACCGGCAGTTAGACTAACAATAAATCGGTTGTCCCAAGAGGAAGGTAGGTACCCTGTAGAAGGATTGGTAAATTCACTTCTAACCAAGGTTAGCGCCGCTATTCCATAAAATCCATTGAAAAGCCGTTGTTGAGCTAGAAGTTCCAGTCCGTAAGCTCTACCTTTTGCATCTGAGCTTACGGGCTCATTCCCTATCACTCCGAAATCTGCTCCAAGATTGGCTAAGGCAATTCCATTTCTAATAGAGCTAGGGTAGTTTGCATAATTTTTATAGAACACCTCAGCAGATATTTTCCTATTCTTTGCGGGAAACTGCCATTCAAAGCCTGTGATATAATGGGTGCTCCTCATGAACTTAACGTCATTTTCTTGATTCACATAAACCCCTTCATTGTTTTGAAAGCCCATCACAGTATACGGTGGCTTCTGGTAATAAATACCTGCATTCGTATTCCAAAACAAATTGTCCTTCAATTGGTAACTTGTAGAAAACCTTGGACTAAGTTGATTCAAGGGGTTCTTAGCCGTTTTACCAAAACCACTCCCATCCATTCGGAGCCCCATATTGACCACAAGACGGTCATCAAAATATTTTTTATTCCCCATGACAAACCCGCCATAACTATGAAAAAGCGAAATAGAAGACACATCACGAGGCAGACCATCATCTTCAGTAAATTGAGTATCGTAGTTCTCTATTAGGTAGCGACTGAATTCATAATTAACCCCATATTGAAGGGTAAATCCATCTGAAAAAATACTGTTTTCTGCCCTAAACTTATTTTCACTCTCCTGAGACAAATAATTGTATTGCAGATTGTCTTCGTTGGATTCATCATTTCCTGCATATTTATAGGACCTGTTGTTCAGCATATTTCTACTCAGAATAAATGTCCAAAAACCATTGTCCCTGAATCGCTTTAGTTTAACTCCTGTGGCATAATTCCATTGTGTGGAAATGGGCAAGTTATCAAGTAAGTACAACCTATCTTCCCTTTCTTCTTCTGGCTCATCATCTGGCACATCAAAATTAAGCGCAAATTGATCTATAGCCCCAACACCTAGAACCGTAAGTTCGGTCTTGTCATTGATTCTTGTTTTTGTTTTAAAAGTAAAGTCATTAAAAGTGGGCAAGAAAGGCAAACCTATCAATCGGAACAATGCTTGAAGGTATGATCTTCTCGCTGAAAAAATATAGGTTGTTTTTTCACCTACTGGGCCTTCATTCGACAAGGTAATTTCACTGGCTCCTAATGTAACCTGAGTGAGCATCTTGTCCCTTCTCCCATCTTTCAATTGGAATTCAAAAAAAGAACTCAAGGCATTCATCCTGTTGGCTGGAAACCCTCCACTCAGAACTTCAACATTTTTTATCAAGTTAACATTTAATATCCCGACTGGTCCACCTGATGAACCTTGGGTAGCAAAGTGGTTAATTACCGGAACCTCTATTTCATCTATGAAAAATTTATTTTCATTCGGGGCACCACCCCGTATAATAATGTCATTTCTAAAACTAGCTGAACTTGCTACTCCAGGCAGGGATTGGATCACCCTACTGATATCTCTATTTCCTCCCGGGTACCTTTCTATTTCATTGGCATTAAGCTGCCTGGCAGAAACAGGCGTTTCTTCCGTTCTACTAAAGGTAGCATCCACAACAACTTCCTGTAAGTTTGAAGCATCCTCTTCTAGTTCAAAATCCAATTGTACAGCACTTGCTTTAGTTACTTGTACTTCAAAAACCGTCTTCGGTTTAAACCCAACAAATGAAGCCTTCAAATTGTACAGACCGGGCTCCAATCCGGTGATAATATAATTCCCATCTAAATCTGAGACAGCACCAATTTCCAATCCCTGTACAACGATATTTGCAAAGGGTATGGGATCATTATTGATAGGGTTAATGATTTTTCCCTGAATTGTCCCCTCTTGGGCATACAAGGCAAGGCAAGATAAAAATAACAAAAATGACAAAGAATATTTTTTCATAACCAATGGTAGTGTCTCGATTTGTAAACCTGTATTTCCAGTTTCAGAATATTTACTGAACAATTAGTTAGATAGTTGTTTTGTTTTCCAAAGCCTCCACCATGGTGTATTTGGAAATTCATGATGTTCAAAGTGGTAGCCAAAAAAGTAACATGTAATGAATGCCCAAAAATGATTTTTCTTTAAAGTACCTGAATGATGCCTGTTACTGTGCTTTCCTTTATGAGGTAAATATGTACCAAAATAAAACAATTGCAAAGTTGATAATATCGCCGGTAACATCCAAAAAAGCACCAAATTCGATATAGGGAAAACTAATTTTAGCAGATTAAAGGTTATTGCCATTAAAAGAAACTGCCAAAAGCTTAAATAAGACAATAAAAAACTCAGGTACCAAGGAATAAACTTGCCTGAACTGTGGTAATCCGGGTCATCTGCGGTTGCCACATGCATGTGATGTTTGTGGTGATTTGGAAACAACTTCCAATAGAAATTAAAAGAAAACAACATGGCAGCAAACCCACCAATAAAATGATTTAACCTCTTATTTCTAGTAACTACACCATGCATGGCATCATGAGCGGTAATAAAAAGACCAGTATATAGGTGCATCTGTACAAATAATCCTAAATACAAAAGTGGGTTGGAATAATCTACTTGAAGATTTAGTAAAAAAATCAATGAAATAAACCACAAAAGAATAATCGAAAAAGCGATAATAAGACCTTTCGGATCTATAGATGTAGACAATTGTCTTTTTAAGGAAATTTTCATGAACACAATTAAAAATCAAAGAAACAAAAAACTATCAAAACGACTTAATCGTCTCCTCTACCTTTTGCATCAACCACATTGGAGTGGAAGTGGCCCCACAAATTCCCACGCTTTGACCTGCTTCAAACCAATTCGGGTCTACTTCTTCTGGACAAGACACGAAATAGGTTTGAGGATTTTTTTCTTTACATACGTTGAATAGAACCTTACCATTTGAAGATTTGGTACCACTTACAAATACAATATGATCATATTGAGCAGCAAATACCCTTAATTCTTTATCACGATTGGAAACCTGACGACAAATGGTATCATTTGTATTGATCGTGATTCCGCTATCTGTAAGCACTTTATTGATTTCATAAAACTTGTCAGTGCTTTTGGTGGTCTGACTGTATAAGGTAATGTTTTTAGGCAGGTTGGGCAGATCCAGTTCTTCTATATCCTGAAATACTACTGCCTTGTTCTTCGTTTGTCCCAGCAGGCCAATTACCTCTGCATGCCCATGTTTCCCATAGATATAGATGTTTTCTTTTTTATCGTATGAATTCTTTATTCTATTTTGAAGTTTCAGCACAACTGGACAGCTGGCATCTACCAAAGTAAGGTTATTTTTAATAGCCAGTTCATAGGTGGCAGGTGGCTCCCCATGGGCCCTGATCAAAACTTTTTCGCCCTTCAATTTTTGAAGTGCTTCATGATCAATAATTATTAAGCCCTTCTTTGTTAACCTTTTGACTTCTTCATCATTGTGTACTATATCTCCAAGACAATAAAGGAGGCCTTCTTCTTCCAAGATTTCCTCAGCCATTTCTATGGCATAAACTACTCCAAAGCAAAAACCTGAATATTGATCAATATGTACATCCAATTTTAACATGTCTTATAAACCAACTAATTGAACAAATGTTTTTTTTACAAGGCTCTTTTTCTAATTCAGGTTAGGCAAAATATTGTCTATACAGGTAAACAAAGTCTGCTAACGAAACAGTTCCTATCAAAAGCTTAAAAACCCACTCTTTTTGACCGAATTCTTAAATAAAACTTAAGTAAAAGTCCTTAATTCCAACCTACTTTGAAGCCAAAATAAGTACTAATTAAAAGGGCAAACTTTCTTGTATTCGGTATCCTGATTCTCCTTTGAGTTATTATTTCAGGAGGCAGTGATTTGATCTTATAAAACAACTTCAAATAATAGAGATAAGCAATTTTAACACCTAGCTTAGCTCCTTTAGGCAATTGATTTATGCCTATCAGTGCTTCATCAAAATCTTGTTTAATGTCCATTTCTATTTCCGATTTTGTCTTGCTGTCAAAACTTTTAAAATCAACTCCTGGAAAATACACCCTGCCTCTATCCTCATAATCACTCTTCAAATCCCTCAGGAAATTTACCTTTTGAAAAGCTGATCCCAATTTGCAGGCAGCGTACTTTAGGTGTTCATAGCTTTTCTTGTCCCCTTCACAAAATACCCTCAAGCACATTAACCCAACTACCTCCGCTGACCCGTATATGTATTCTTTGTATTTAGAGTCATTATAAGTAGCAAAATCAAGGTCCATTGCCATGCTGTTAAGAAAAGCATCTATGAGCTCTCTTTCTATATGGTATTTGTTTACAATTAACTGAAAGGCATGCAAAACGGGGTTCATGCTTATACCTTCGTTGATAGCCTTATAGGTGTCTTCCCTAAAGTTATCCAACAAACTTTTTTTGTCCTTATCATGAAAAGTATCTACGATTTCATCAGCATAGCGAACAAATCCATAAATACCATAAATTGGCATGTGTAATTTTTTACACAGGGTTCTGATTCCTAGCGTAAATGAGGTGCTGTAACGTTGTGTAATTAACTTACTACACTCTAGGGCAGTATCATCAAAAAGTTGCTTAGCGTCCTTCATGTCATTCTCAATAAGTGAAAATTAATTAACCTCGTAATTGCTTTGAAATTTCTTTTGCTACTACCTCTCCAGAAATTAAAGAAGGAGGAACTCCAGGCCCAGGAACAGTCAACTGACCTGTATAATATAGGTTAGTTAATTTTTTATTCCTAAGAGATGGCTTTAAAATTGCCGTTTGCTTCAAAGTATTTGCCAATCCATAGGCATTTCCTTTAAAAGCATGATAATCTTTCTTGAAATCACTGTGCGCATAGGACCGATTATAAATGATATGAGTTCTAATATCCTGACCTGTATGCTTTTCCAACCTGTCCATAATCAATCCAAAATATTTTCGCCTAGTGGCTTCATTGTCCTCCAAATCTGGCGCTAAAGGAATTAATAAAAACAAATTCTCCATTCCTTCCGGTGCTACACTAGGGTCTGTAACGGAAGGTACAGAAACGTAGAACAAAGGTTTTTCAGGCCATCTTGGATTACTATAAATGGCATCTGCATGAGGCTCTAGTGGTTCATCAAAAAACAAGTTGTGGTGAAGAAGGTTTTTTAAACGTTTATTTACTCCCAAATAAAACAAAAGAGAAGAAGGAGCTAAAACCCGTTTGTCCCAGTATTTATCACTATAATTACTGTATTTTGGATCAAGTAAATGCTTATCGACATGGTGATAATCAGCACTTGCCACCAACACGTCAAATTGCAATTCTTCACCATTGGCAAGTTGAACCGACTTTGCCTTGCCTTCAGCTGCGGTAATTTTCACTACCTCAGCATTGTTTCTAAGTACCACACCTTGCTCCTCGGCAAGAGAAACCATGCCTTCAATAATTTTATGCATTCCTCCTTTGGGATACCAAGTACCCAATGCGATATCTGCATAGTTCATCAAACTATATAGAGCAGGAATATTTTGGGCAGTTTCTCCTAGAAATAAAACCGGAAACTCCATTAAACGAATGATTTTATCATTCTTAAAGTATTTCCGAATATGACTGGACATGGACTGAAATATATCCATTCTTAAAACATCTCTAAACAACTTTAGATCTGCAAATTCCATCAATGACAAACTGGGACGATGTACCAAATCATAAATCCCTCTTTGGTATTTAAAAGCCGCTTGTTCCAAAAACTCATCTAGTTTTTCAGACACACCAGGCTCCAAATTTTCAAGTGCCAACTTGAATTCATCCAAATTAGCAGGGATATTCATTATATCATTTTCGCCGAAAAACACCGCGTAGGAGGGATCAAGGCGAATCAGCTCATAGTAATCAGATGTTTTTTTACCAAAATTCCTAAAATACCTGTCAAAAACATCCGGCATCCAGTACCAGCTAGGCCCCATATCAAAGGTGAAACCATTTGAAGTAAACTTTCTTGCCCTTCCTCCAAAAACCTCGTTTTTCTCCAAAATGGTCACCTTAAATCCTTCTGCTGCAAGATGTGTGGCAGAGGAAAGCCCCGAAAACCCTGACCCTATTACAATTACTTCTTTTGATCCCATTTATTAGTTGATGGTGGTATAAACCTTAAGATCGTCTTTTAAAATTTTCCTTGCAATATGTATTCTGTTTTTTACGGTTCCTATGGGTATATTTAGTTTAATCGCTATTTCATGATACTTAAAACCTCTGTAATGCATCAAAAATGGAGACTTATAAACCTCATCCAATTTATCAATGGCTTTGGTAATGTCTTTCATTGTAAAATCTCCAAACACCCCATTCTCAATTACAGCTGATCCGGAATTAAGGAAATGAAGGTTTTCAGTAGTATCTACAAAGGTCCCTCTCCTAATCATCCTTTGGTAATTGGTTATAAAAGTATTCTTCATTATGGTATACAACCAAGCTTTCAAATTGGTACCATCAGTAAACTTATCCTTGTTGGTAAAGGCTTTCACCATCGTATCCTGTAACAAATCATTTGCATCATCCATATCTCTGGTAAGTTTCAATGCAAATGGCTTTAAGGATGTACTGAGCTTTGTGAGCGAATAACTAAATTCTAAAGTTGTCATGGATCCTGTTTTTTTTGTTTAATCAAACATAGTCATTGTTAAACACTATAGCAAATATTTTGTCTAATTTATTTTTTATTTTGTTAAACAAAATAGTTGATAAATGAAAAATTAAATAAAAAAAATCCCCCTAAAGACATCTAAAGGGGGATTTTACCAAGAATTTCGCTTAAACAAGCTTAAGAATTTTTGTTTAATATTTACATATAATATTAAACAAAATAATTTATGACCAAGCTTCATTTAGAAATCTAAGCCAGTTTTTATGCATCACTTTCTCAATATCAGCTTCAGAATAACCTCTTTTTTGCAACATTCCAGGAATCCTCCTTAAATCTGCAATTGTTTCGAGGTCATAAGGACTTTGCTCTCTTCCATAGGCCCCATCCAAGTCTGTACCGATTCCGATATGATTGGCGTTTCCTGCTATTTGGCAGATATGATCCATATGGTCTATGACTTTTTCCAAGTCACAATCCATCTCTTTAGGTAAAGAGGTACCTCTTATCCAATTAGGAACCATCATCCAAGCATCCAATGCGCCACCAATCACCGCACCCCTATCTACCAAGGCCTTGATCATCTCGTCACTAAACTGCCTATTATGATCTACCAACGCCCTGCAATTATTATGGCTAGCCCAAACTGAGCCATTGAAGTGGTCCAAGGCTTCCCAAAAACACACATCACACAAATGAGTAGCGTCTAAGATTATATTAAGCCTTTCCATCTCCTTTAATAAGGCACGGCCATTTTTACCCAATGGACCAGAAGCATCCGTACCTTGAGCATATCTACCAGGTCCATAATGCGCCGGACCTAAAGCCCTTAAACCCTTTTCATAGGATTTATCAAGATAACTCAGATCCACTATTGAATCAGCTCCTTCAAGTGACAGAATATAACCAATAGGTTTTTTATCATTTGGCTCTCCATTCATCCAAAGAGCCACGTGATCGTTCAAAGCTTTTTTATCTCTGATTTGAACCATTTCACCTTTGGCCTCCATGGCTTCATACCAGGCAAGCTGCCCTTGAGTTTGAGCCCAGGCTTGCTCAGGACTGTTCCAACCAGGAAGCGGATTATCAGGAGCCACGTATCGCGCTATCTGAGTTGCTACTACCAATCCTATTTCACCTTTTCTTAAGGTAGGCAAAGAAACCGTAGCATTCCCCCGATCGGTTTTATCGGTCATCCCTTTTTCCCTAGCATTTATCTCCTCTACAGGTTGCGTAAGGTCCCTGTTCCATTCAAGCGCATTCATGCTTAAATCTAAATGGGCATCTATTGTAAACATCTTTGTGGTTGATTTAAATGAATTAAATTATTGTCCTCAAAAAGTAATCCTCCTTTCCCTCGCTACAGTACGCCAGGTATCAATTTGATCTCCTTTTTGAATTACTATCGCCTCTTGATAAGAAGCAACTGTTGGGCAAATATGAATTGGAACACCATACAAAACATCACCTATTTTATAGGCATGTCCTTCTCCTGCCTCCAAGACCAAATGCTCTTCACTATGGCTCACAGGTACTAAATTGGGTGCATTTAAAAATTTCACCCGTTCAGCTAGTGGATTTTCAGAAGCAATGGCTTTATAGCCTAGATCAACGCAAACATATGAGGAAGTAGGCAAAGATATCACCCTACACAATACCAATGCTGCATATAAAAAAGACTGCTCTGGAAGTCCACTTGCATAACCCTCATCCCAATAAATAAACGTACCAGGAGCACAAGTAATGTGTTCCCTTTTGGAATGAAAAGGGAAGGTAGTCGTTCCTCCAGCTATAATATCAAGTGTCAACTTGTGTTTATTTTCTAACTCTTCCCTCATTTGAGAAATAGGCGCAAAACCTTCGTCACAAGCTATTTCTCTGAGCTTTAGATCAGGATTTCTTAAATGCCCATCATAAAGATGAAACCCAGTAATTTGCAAGCTTTCCAATTGATAGATTTGTTCAAATAAATCTACAGCCGCCTTTCCCGGAACTACTCCTGTTCGGTTCGTTCCTGCATTTAAATCGATATATACCCCTATTTTATTATTGCTAGCCAATGCTTTTTCATTCAAAGCTTCAGCTGCATTAATATGATCTAATAGACAATGGAATTTTACATCTGGATAATCTGAAACCAAAGCCAAAAACCGATCTACTTTAGGCCCTACAGGCTGATAGGCCAGAAGAATATCTTTTACACCTATAGATGCAAGTAATTCAATTTCCGCAATGGTTGCTCCCTTGAAGGCCTTAATTCCGGCATCCATCATTAATTTACAAGCCTCAGCGGATTTATTGGTCTTTATATGTGGCCTCAATCGGTCAGGTGTCCCTACCTCTTTGATGACTTTTTGAATATTTTCTTTTGCCCTGTCTAAATACACCAGCAGTGCCGGACTATCTATTTTTTCAGGATGGTTCAATTGATACCATTTGTCATTCATAAAATTCTTATTGATTTATTTCAAATGTTGCTTCTATTTCCACTGATATGTTACCAGGTAAAGAACCAAATCCGACAGCACTTCTTGAGCCCAAGCCATTTTCTTCTCCCCATACCTCTGCAAACAATTCACTACAACCATTGATAACAAATGGATGTTCTTCAAAATCCAAAGCACAATTCACCATGCCTAAGACCTTCACCACTCTTTTAATTTTATTTAAACTCCCTAATTGGGTCTGTAGGGTGGACAACATCGTTAATCCAACTTGTCTGGCAGCAGCTTTACCCTCTTCTTTGTTAAGGTCAATTCCAATTTTCCCTCTTATCATGTCTCCATTTTCCAAAACAGGACCATGACCTGAAAGAAACAATAAATTACCAGTGATTACAATAGGACGATAAACACCTCCTGGAGGTGGTGCAGGTGGCAACACTAATCCTAACTCTTTAATTTTTGCTTCAGCTGACATATTTCTATTTTTTAGTTTGAGTTAAATAAATAAATCCAGAATTAAAACCCCTATAAGCCCCAAAATAGACAAAACGGTTTCAAGTAAAGTCCATGAGAGAAAGGTTTGTTTTATACTTAAGTTAAAATATTCTTTTACGAGCCAAAATCCTCCATCATTTACATGGGAAAAAATCAAACTTCCACTTCCTATAGCCAAAACCATTAGGTTAGGATCTCCAATACCTGAGGCAACCAAAGGAGCGATTATTCCGGCAGCAGTAAGTGCCGCAACCGTAGCAGAACCAACTGAAATCCGAATTACTGCAGCTATTAACCAGCCTAAAAGAAGCGGGTTAATTGCCAATTTCTGCAAGGAGGCTCCTATTTCTCCGCTAACACCACTGTCAACCAAGACTTCTTTGAATGCACCTGCGCCTGCAATTATTAGTAAAATAAGCGCTATTTCTTTCACTGCCGAAGCATACCTATTCATGATATCAGCAATACGTATACCTCTCATTATCCCAAGACTAATTGTCGCCCAAATAAGGGAAATCAACATGACAATATTAGGATCACCCAAGAAGGTGATAAAACCATAGCCAGGGCTATCTTCATTCATTCTCAATCCTACCAAGGACAAAACAATCAATAAAAAAACTGGAAGAAGTGCGGTAAAAAGGCTATTAACGAGACCAGGAAGTTCACTTTCGGCTTTAGGTTTCACATTAAACACTTCCAAGGGAGTGATTTTCATGCGACGCAAGTAAGGTAGCCTACCTAATAAAGGCCCACCTAAAATAATTATAGGCACACCTATGATAAAACCATAAATAAGTGTAGTCCCTATATTAGCGCCAAACTGAGCGACTAACGCTACCGGAGCAGGGTGAGGAGGAAGCAGACCATGGGTGATTGACAAAGCAGCAAGCATTGGAATCCCAAGAAGCATCACAGGAATTTTGTACTGATAGGCAACTGCAAAGACCAATGGCACCAACAATACAAACCCAACATTGAAAAACAAAGGAATGCCTACGATAAAAGCAGTAAGCGCAATGGCCCAGTTGACATATTTTTCACCGAAACCATTCATAAGAAATTGAGCGATTCGCTGGGCAGCCCCACTATCCGCTACAATCTTCCCCAGCATTGCCCCAAGGACAATTACTATCACCAATGCTCCCATCAGGTTCCCTATACCTGATTGAATAGATCCGGAAATATCAGTTAATGGTATCCCCAGTAATAATCCCGCGAGAATAGAGGTGATCAAAAAGGCAATAAATGGTTCAACCTTGATCCAAACAATCAATGCGACCAAGAGTACGATACTTGTGGCAACAATTATAAAAGTCATAGTGGTTTTTAAACGAAGCCAAAAATTACAGCATATTCAGCGAAATGCCTATTTCACTATGAGAAACTTCTATAATTTGTTTAATCTTTTATCCACTTGATAACTTTGGCCACTCCTGTGGAATGAAGGTATATGAAATACATGCCTGCAGGAATAAGGGCTAATTTTAAGGAAATCACTTCCGCTATGTCTTGTAAAGGCCCTTCTTCAGTGAACAAAGTATTGCCCGCATTGTTCTTCAAATCAAAAAAAACCTGTTTTTTCTCCCTTGCAGGGTGCAATAGAAAGGTTATTTCCCCTGCCCTTTGAGGCTTAGGAAAGACAGTAAAAGCATCAACTTTAGACATTTTTCGCTTAAGCCTTATAACTGAGGTACTCACCGTTTCTCCATCAAAGTCTACCTGAACCACCCTGTAATACACCAGTTTCTGATGATAGGAAAGTGAATCAAAAAAGGAATAATTTGTAGGATTCAATCCACTCCCTTTAGAATAAATTTCCACGATTTTGGTAAAAGCTTTAGTAGGGTTAAATGACCTCCAGACGTTGTATTTATTATTGTCTTTTTCTGTTGCTGTTTGCCAATTAATCAAATTCCCTGCACTCGTTTCTATAACATAGTAATCCAACCAAGTAACCGGCAGTCTTTAAATTACCTCCACACTCACTGAACCGCTGTCACAGTTTGAACCCGGATTATGTAATAAAATTTCTCCGTCCTGACAATAGTCAGGGGTGAAGCCTGTCCCGTGTTTACGGGAAGTGTTGCAATCGCAAGAAAATCAGGCTGTTTGAAGATTTTAGCATAGCACCGCTATGGTGAAATTGATAACAGCAACGAAGTGGCTGATTTTAAAGCGATTTCAGCAGGTAATAGAATGTCTATTGCATATTTCGGGTTGAAGCATTCCCTACTTCAAAAATATTATAGGTGATGGTATAAATTCCTGGAGGAGCTTCTGGATCTATGTCTCTATAGCGATCTGATCTTAACACCACATAATCATCGGTAAAAGGAACTAAGGTACTATCTATAACATTAGAGACCGAGGCCTGCTGTTCTATTAATTTATCATTTACCAGCACCTTAACAATAGAAGTATCTCCAGCAAAAGCAGGCTCAGTAGCATCCGGGACAACATTAAATGAATTTCGAAAAAAGAAAATTTCCACATCAGCACGATTTATAGTAAGAACACTTAACAATTTCGTAACTTCTCTAAGCTCCTTTAGCTATTCCTCAAACCTAATCAACAATAAACTAAAAACTTAAAGAAACACTACTTTTTAATCTTCTCAAGGAAAGTAGCCCCAATATTGGACCTGCTGCCAAAATGGTATAGATAGCATTTGAATCAGTCAACTCCATTAGGAAAGTGATCAATTGAATACTTATTATGGAAATTGAAAACCCAAGGCTATTTACGATAGTAAGTGCTGTACCTTTAATTTCTGCTGAAGCATTTTGCGCTACGAGTGTGGATAATAAAGGAGAATCTGCAATGACAACCAAACCCCAAAAAAGCAAGAAGCCAACAAATACTACCCCAGATTCACTGTAAAACACTAATGGAGACAGAACACAACAAACGCTTGAAAGGAGCAAGCATACAATGGCAACCTTTTTAGTACCTGCTGCCTGACCTAGATAGCCACTTAGTACGCAGGCCAACCCACCCAATCCAATGATAAGAAATGACAATAGAGGGACATTGAAAAGAACTTTAGAATGTTCTAAGCTGTATTTGCTCAGCATATAGGGCACAAAGGCCCAAAAAGCGTACAACTCCCACATATGCCCAAAATAGCCAAATGATACAGACCGAAATGACCGGTTTTGAAAGATATTTAAGAAAGCCGAAAGTTCTATTTTTTGGCTTGATTTTCGAAAAGGCCCATCAGGCACCATGATCATCATCATTAGACCACCTACTACGCTTAGTAAAGAAGTAGCAATCAAAACAAATTTCCATGGATAGTCCCCAGTCATTTCTTTAAGTAAATGAGGAAATGCCGTACCAATAACCAACGCACCTACTAAGAAACCAAGGGACTTACCGAGCCCTTTCTCATAGTAGTCTGTGGCTAATTTCATCCCTACAGGGTAAATACCTGCCAGAAAAAACCCAGTAAAAAAACGCAGTGAAAGTAAACTCATTAAGCTATTGGCTTCCCAGATAACCCCTAAATTGAGAAGAGAAGCGAGTAGAGCAGAGATCAAAAACACCATAGACGGAGAAAACCGGTCCGCAATAGTTAATATAGCAAAAACCAATGTTCCAATTATAAATCCAAATTGCACTGCCGAAGTCAGGTGCCCCAGAGCACTGTCGTCAAGACCAAAGTCGGTGACTAAATCATTGATTACTCCATTCCCTGCAAACCAAAGTGAGGTACAACAGAACTGAGAAATTACAATTACTGGAAGAATTAATTTCGAATGTTTCACTAATCGTGATTGTTTTAAAAGAAGAAGTTACCAGTCTAAAATTAGCCTATCCAGCGACCATAATCACACCTTCTCTAACTTCTTTTTCCCAAGCCTCAAGTTTTTCCAATAATAAACTAACCATATCAGACCTATCTGAACTCATGTCATTCCTCTCATTTATGTCATTTGCCAAATTATAAAGCTCGAGGTTTTTACCATTTTTATTTTCCGTACATATTAATTTCCAATCCCCACTTCTGATAAAACTTTTTTTGCCATATGCAAAAAACACATCCCGTTCTGGCAAGTTAGTTTGATGCAACAAATTGTCCTTTATACTTTGACCATCAATAATTTCAGTAGGTTTCTGATCAATAAAATCCAAGAAGGTCGGCAGCAAATCCATGCTGAGAACAACCTGATCATTCACATTTCCTCCTTTGATGGCATCTGGATAACTGAAAATGGCAGGAACACGGCTACCTCCTTCGTAAGCACTGGCTTTAAAGCCTTTTAAACCACCATTATTTCCAAAATGATTTGCCCCATTGTCTGAAACGAAAACTAAAATTGTGTTTTCATACTGTCCAATCTCTTTAAGGGACTCGATTATTCTTCCGACACCCTCATCCATGACTTCAACCATTTCTTTATAGATGGTCGCTATACTGTCCTCCATTACAGCTTGAGTTCCTGCTATACCAACTTCCCTTAAAACCTTGTCTATGCGCCTTTGATATGGAGAGTGTGGCGCTTCATGCGGGACATAAAGAAAAAAGGGATTACCTGTCTTTTCAGGATCATTCTCTTGTATGTATTTTACCCCGTAATCTGTGATCAAATCAGTAGAATACCCTTCTTCATTTTCAATTTCCACTCCTTTCCACCAATCCAAGTAACCTTCCTGATCAATATGTCCATGGTAATCAACATTCCCACTTACGAAACCTACAAACTCGTCAAATCCCTGCAAAGTAGGATTGAATGCTTTGTCATAGCCCAAATGCCATTTTCCAAACATGCCTGTACTGTACCCATGTTTCTTTAGTTCTTCAGCCATAGTGATTTCACTAAGACTTAAACCAACATCCCTATGACTTTTAGCTGTAACAACTCCCTCAACTCCAGTACGCTGCTGGTATTTTCCAGTCATTAAAGCCGCTCGAGTAGGACTACATACCGCCCCGTTGGAATGGAAATCCGTAAATTTAACTCCTTGGGATGCCAGAAAATCCAGATTTGGTGTCTGTATCATCTCATTTCCATAACATGAGAGATCTCCATAACCTAAATCATCGGCCATTATCAGCACTATGTTTGGTCTTAGTTTGGTGGATGTTTTTTTATCAGCACAGGAAAATATCAAGAGTGTTGTCAGTAATACAAGTAGTATATTCCTCATCATTCATCATTGTGTTAATCGTGTACATAGAAAAAAAGAGGAGCCTCCTTATCATTGCAGCCCCTCCTTTATTCTAAAGGTAAACAGCAGTAGCCTTCAGCTACCCTATTCAAATCTAATCGTTTATTGAAAATAAGCAATAGCCAATGGAAATAAAACAAGACATTGAATTAACTCATATACTAGCCTTATTATTTAATTTACTGCTCTATAAACCCAACAACCTCATAGGCCCTTTCACCATTCAATTGAATTTTTTCATAAACCACATTTGAAAATTCATAATAGGAATAGCCATCAATTTCAACCCGCTCTGCATCATGCGGAAGTTCATAAATAACAGTTCCTAGCTCAGGCTCTACTACTTCATAAGCATTGCCTACATTGATGTAAAATATACCGTTATACCAGAAATAGTCCCTGTTTAAATGTCTTAACCTGACATAACCTACCGGCAATGTTTTTATTCTAAATCCTATTTTAGGTGTGATCACTATGTACCTACCACCTGAATATGTATAGAAGCGATTACCTGAGTAATAGTAGTTTATTCCTCTATGAACGATCGTTGTTCTATTTGGCAATATCCTAATGCTCACCACTTTCTTTACAGGTTTTCTGTAGACTACTCTTTTGCTCGGAACCCTTCGGTTATCTTTCTTAATGACAAGGACTTTCTTATTTTTTCTTGAGCTTTGTGCATCCACATTTTGACCATTTACAAAAAAGAATAGAAAGGCCAAAACGCAGCTTATTTTAACAAAATTTTTCATAATCAATGGGTTTTTAATTCATTGTTTTGACCATTGATTTATTGAATGGTTTAATATGCTTTGATAACCAAAATTGATCTCAGTAGAAAAATTAATCCACAAAATGCCCTCTAATGTTAATTAGAGGGCGTTTTAATTTTTGTTAAATTTTAATTTTTAATGGAAGATGCATTTCTCACCTAATCCATTTCCTTTTAAAGCCCAGCGAATCTAACCCCTGTCAATTCAGCCATATCCTTTTTCCAACTGGTAATATCATTGGAATTAAATTGATTTAAGTGGTCATGTCCACAGGCTCTTGCCATTACTTTCATTAATAAAGTGGAGGCAGTAAAAAAATTAAACAATTGATTGGCTGATTTATCAATGTTAAGCAATTTTCTCAAGGCTGGTTTTTGGGTAGCTATTCCGGCAGGACAGTTGTTTGTGTTGCACATTCGAGCGGCCACACAACCTATAGACTGTAAGGCGGAATTGGACAATGCGACACCGTCCGCTCCCAAAGCCATGGCCTTAATAAAATCATCTGGTATGCGTATGCCACCAGTAATTATTAAGGTAACATCCTTTCTATTTACCTTATCCAAATAATGTCGCGCCCTTGCCAATGCTGGTATCGTGGGCACGGATATATTGTTTCTAAAAATCAAGGGTGCAGCGCCAGTCCCACCACCTCTACCATCCAATATGATATAATCGGCACTGGCGTCCAAAGCGAACTGAATGTCTTCTTCAATATGATTTGCAGATAACTTAAACCCTATGGGAATACCGCCAGTAATCTTTCTTACTTTATCGGCAAAATTCTTAAAATCTTCAGGTGTATCTAAGTCAGCAAATGTTGGCGGAGATACAGCAGGCATTCCTTCTTCTAAATTCCGTACCTGGGCAATTTTCCCAGTAACCTTGTTTCCGGACAGGTGTCCACCAGTCCCTGTTTTGGCACCCTGTCCACCTTTAAAATGAAAGGCCTGAACCCGTTTTAACTTTCCCCAGTCAAAACCGAATTTGGCAGAGGCATATTCGTAAAAATACCTGGAGTTAGAGGCTTGTTCTTCATCTAACATTCCTCCTTCACCAGAGCAAATGCCTGTACCAGCCAGCTCTGCTCCTTTTGCCAGTGAGATTTTGGCTTCCTCCGATAGCGCACCAAAACTCATGTCAGAAACGAACAATGGAATTTCTAATCGCAATGGTTTTTTAGCATTTGGGCCTATAATCAGTTCCGAGCCCACCTCCACATCTTCCATTAACGGCTTGGTTGCTAACTGTGCCGCCAAAATCTGAATGTCTTTCCACATTGGCAATTCCGGGCCGGGGACCCCCATTGCTCCCATTTCTCCGTGATGCCCGGTTTTAGACAAACCATCTTTGGCCAATGCTTTGATATAAGCAAGAGTAGGCTCTTCCTTTGTGGATCCACTATTCAAGGGAACAGTTTCCTTTTGCTCATTCTCAACCTTTAATTTGGTATGTGTACCATCACAGTAAGGTGGGTTTTTCGTATGCTTACATTGGCACAAATAGGCCTCCCCAGATTCTTCTGGAGAAAATTGAAGGGGTGTAAAAGAAGTAGTCCGATGTGATCCATCACAAAACGGTTGATTGCTACTTAATCCACAGGCGCACCAGTACTGTTCTTCTCCCTTTTTTAAGCTTACTTTTATGGGTTTGTTGTCTGCTATATTCGGCTTGTTCATATGCTTTTATGGGTTTACAAAGTAAGTTAGCGCACCTGAGGGACATTTTTTTACCTGATTAGTCAAGTTTTCAGTAGAAGCATTTTCAATCGCAATCCAAGGTTTGTTTTGAGGATTATAAACTTTAGGAAGCATTTTAACGCAAACTCCTGCATGCTGGCATTTTTTGGGTTGCCATTTGATGGTGATTTCACCGTTTGAATATTCCTTTTCCATTTTTACTTATTTTTGAAGTAAATATGCACCACAACTATTCCCCAGGCATTCATGTAGATGAAGAAATCAACCTTCCTTTTTTTGTGATAGCACTTTTCTAATAGTACTTAAAGCCTGCGGGGTAATCCCTAAGTAAGAGGCGATCATGTATTGCGGCACCCTGTTGGGTAAGTCAGGATAGGTTTGCAAAAAATAACCATACCTGTCTACAGCAGGAGTACTCATTTGCATAATTATCCTTCTTTGTAACTTACCTATTCTTCGGTAAAGCTGAGTAAGCTTTTCTTTGACAGCCTCCTCATTACTAAAATCCAGGTGTTGATTCTCTCTGTGTATGACCAGTACTTCTGAATCCTCTATGCAATCTATAAAAAGTTGGGCAGGCTGATGAAATTCTATTGACTCAATATCTGCAATTAACCATCCTTCTGAAGCAAACATAAATATATGTTCCTTGCCATTGCTATCGATGAGATAGCTTCTCACCAATCCTTTTTTTACATAAAAAACGTTATGACTTATAAGCCCTCTACTTTGAATGATTTCCCCTTTCGTAAAATGCTTTGTTTTTGCACTTGGGTCGTGAATCATCTCTTTTTCTGGCATATTAATTTCATTTATTTTTATGTGTTTTCTCTCAACATCAATAATAATTCAGATGATATGCTAACATCATTAACCAACCCAATTCTTATATTATAAAAAAACCAATAATTACAAAAAATATTCCTAGCACAATAACCTGGTAATGTGCTGCTCTTCCAAATTCATTCTCATCTTTCACTAATGGGTTTAACAATATAAAAATTAAAATCAAAACCCCTAGAAGGATGAATAAGGCCCCCAATATTAAATCGAATATTTCTTCTATCATGCTAATAGGATAAAGTAAAACCACTAGAAGAACCCATAAAAAAGAAAGGCAAAACCAGCAATAAGAAATAGATAAGACCATATTTGCATTGTAATAAAAAAAAACTCATTTCTAGTTTTCATTTTAACTTTTTCACCAGAACTGTTCAGGTAAAAGTCATTCCTTGTTAAAAAAGTCCAAATAGCTGACAACAAGAAGCCAATACCTATAGATTGATTTAAGTCAATCGACATAAAAACACCTCCGAAATTTCTTTTCAATACTCCAAGCACCAAGGCGGTTAGGAACATAGATACCATCAAATAAGCAATGACTAACAAACCTTTGTTTTTCCAGATAAGTATCATAATTCTCCTGTTATAACTATTTGTCTCAAGAATAAATATAAACCTATTGGCTTAATCCTACCTAGGTATTTATGACATTCCAGCTCGATATTTAATTTCACAATATCCAAATATTAAAATCAACAAACCTAAATCACAACTATTTCCACAATAACAACACCTTCCTACTCCTTAATCTCCCATTAATCATAACTTATTAATTAAGTTTTAACCACCTTAGACGAAACAATTTATTTTGGGTTTGAAGCAAGATAAAATAGCTTCCAGTGGGCAATATTCTTAAATTCTCTTCCAATTGAATCTTAACGTTTCCTAGATCAAAAACTCCTTCCAGAAATAATTTTCCACCTGAACCCCAAACATTAAAGAAGACCTGCTGATCGGATTGTAGGCCAAATAAATCCACATGAACTTCCCCTTCCTTATAAGGATTAGGATAAATACGAGGTACATCAAAACTAAATAAGGGATTGTTAAACCTTATAACAGGACTGAAACCTACCTCCCCTTCAGCATTCTCAGCCTTAACCTGATAATACCAATATGCCTGATTCTCGGGTAAAACCTGATCTTGAAAAATAACTTGATAACCAGAATCATCACCTGAGAAAGACCCAATTGGGATAAATTCGGTGGATGGTCCTTCAGCTCTCAATACAGTGTACCGAATGAATGGGTCTCTGCCATTCACCCAAGAAAGCTCGACTCCTTCTTCCTTTAACAACACTTCAAAATCCAACCAATCTAAAGGCAGAACACTTAATTCACTAATGCTTGCAATGGCAAAAGCCTTAGCAAGCAACTCATTGAAGACCACTCCCCTTCCAGCCCAAAGCTCACCATCCACCTCACTTGCGGGGAGATGTACCCCTGTTGCAGCTTCTCCATCTCCCGTTAATCTCACATGGTCAATATCCTGAATGCCAAGATCATTGGCCAAGACCCAAATATCAACTTCCGAGGAAGTGCCTCCACTACTGCTAATTTCAAAATAGCTATTCAATTGATACACTACGGTACTCCCATCTGTATCACTAAATCCCGGGTCATAGGTTACTCCCTGGTTTTCGACATGCCTAATACTTAAACTTGACCCAGTTCCTCCCAATGCACCTTCTAAAAGTAAATGTCTTGGAAAGGCTAAGTAACTGTCATAAAAAGGAAATAAAGCATTACTTTGGTCTAGGTAAGTGGGAACATGATGATAAACCACCTCATTCAGGTTATGCCAATCCCCACTTGAATAACTGTATATACCTGTCGGTCCAAAGTCCAGGAAAAGTGAATTCCCCGAAAAATCTATCGTTCCCGACAACTGACTGAAGGCACTTAATATCCTAAGATCATTTTGGAAATTAACACTTCCAATGGACTTATCCATTTCAAAAGCATCCAAAGAAAACGTGGGAATGGCTATTTGTTGATTATTTACCCCAGTTGGAACAAGCATAGACGAGGTACCGTTGAGGTTTCCCCCATCCAGAAATTGCATGTTTCCACGCACCTTTACAAGCGGGGAAAGCACCTTCTCCGCTGCCCCACTAAAAAACAAATGATTATATATAAACTCAATAGCTGGACTTGTCAGGCTACTTTCTAAAAATTCCTGAGAAACCCCTCCTCCAGCATATGTCACATTGCCATCCAACTGCACATTCACCGCATCGATAATCGGTTCTTCACCCAAGAGCACCAGATTGGCACCTTCTTCAAGTACAAATGAACTAGCGGGCCGGGAATCAGTCCTTCGAATAATTTGGTTGAAGGCTTTGGTTCCTTCAGAGATCAAAGTGGCACCGGACAATATTCTAAACTCACCGTAATCACCCGTCCCAAATTTATCCTGAATATTAAAGGAAAAAGTTGAGGTATAAATAGGACTTAACTCATCATTAAGAGTTTGCCTGACAGTGCCACTTTTGATTAGGAAGCTATTGGCTTTCATGGCTGCATTGACCACCAAAGTTTCGCCAGGATCGGGATCAAAAACCACCCCAAACCGACTATTTAAATTACTGGCACTCCATGAGTTCCGGTCTACTACAGTACGGCTGACTCCTTTAAAAACTATACTTCCGGTTTCAGGATATATCCAGTCGGTAATACCAGATGTGGAATGATGGTAAATAAAATCTCCAGTATCTTCTGAAATACTATGCAGTTGCCCATATACCAACAATTCATAAGCTTGCAAATTAAGTTTAGGTCCTGGGTCAATGCCTCCAAGAGTTTCAGCAAAAAGATATAGATCTTTAACCTGTTCATTTTTAGTAAGGCGCACTTCGTTCCTATTGCCAATAAAAACCCTGTCATCCCTATCTGGAAAGTCTAAGGCTGCCACCCAAGCAGTTCCATTGTATTGCTCCCAGATAGTTGGATCTTCCCAATCTCCCACAGTATCAAATGCCAAATTGGTTCTATAGCAGGTATTGTCGAGTAAAATTGTCCCTATTGCTGAATAAAATGGAAGAAAAAACAGCGCAGCAAAAACTATGGTCCAAAAAAACCATTTATAATAATTAAAAAACGCTCTCCTATAAAAAATATCCATAACAAAAATGAATAATCAATTAAAATAGTGATTTTACTTTAATTTTCAAAACTAACAATACATATATACACGAATAGAACACCTTTAATACTGTACATCAAACAAATTACCAATGAATTCGACCGCTTGTCTTTTTAAAAAAGGGATGTCTGGATAACCCAAATATTACTTTAAATTTGTAAGGAAATTTGACAACCCTTTCCTTACTGCTTAAAAAGTTATGCAAATAGACATTCATAAGCGCTCCTTTCGTAAATCCCTCCTTCTAGGCTTTTCTCTGCTTTTGGGAATAATGCTGACATTGCCTGCAACTGCGGCACAATACAAAATAAGTTTGCTTACCTGTGATCCTGGGGATGAGCTGTATTCTACATTTGGTCATAGCGCCATACGTATCATAGAGCTGGAAAGTGGTCAGGATCTCGTTTTTAATTATGGAACTTTTGACTTCAACACTTCTTTCTTTTACGTGAAATTTATCCGCCGGACTTTAGATTATCAATTGTCCCTTACCACTACGGAGAACTTTTTGCGTGAATACAATTATTTCAAAAGGAATGTCAGGGAACAGGAGCTCAATCTATCAGCAGAGCAAAGTGAAAAGATTGTAGCATTCTTACAAAGGAATTACCAACCTGAAAATAGAAAGTACCGGTATGATTTCTTTTTTGACAATTGTGCCACTAGGATTACAGACATGCTAGAAACAGTTTTAGGCCAGTCTCTAAAGTGGAATTACCCAATTGAAACGGACCACAAAACATTCCGCAATCTGATTGACGAATATGTGTACCCACTTCCTTGGTCGGATTTGGGAATAGACCTGGCCCTAGGTGCTGTTATTGATAGAGAAGCTACAGAAGCGGAGAAAGCTTTCTTGCCGGATTATTTGGAAGCCTCTTTTGGCAGGGCTACAATTATAGGAGACGGACCTGAAAGGCCTCTTGTAAGTCAAACCAATAAGATTTATGATTTCCCGGAATCAAGAAGTGAGGGGATAAACTTGATAAACCCCTATGTTATATTTTGGCTTTTCGCTATTTTGATAGGACTATTAACCTTTATCGGCTTCAAGAAAAAACGATTGTTTAAAGGCTTTGACATAGCCTTCTTCAGCATTTTAGGATTACTGGGCGTATTGTTTGTTTTCCTTTGGTTTTTTACCGCACACTCTCAAACCAAGAACAACTGGAACCTGTTTTGGGCATTTCCAGCTCATCTCTATATAGCTTATCTATTATACCGAAGGCCTGACAAAGCCATATTAAAAACCTTGCTGTTGGGAGCCATGATTTTGGCTGACCTGGCCTTGGTTGTGTGGATACTGGGCTTTCAATCTTTCCATCCAAGCATCCTTCCATTGTTATTGATCATAATCCTTAGAACGAATTTCATCTACTATAACCTTGACCGATTTCGAATTATAAATAAAAGGACTTGATTCCGAAAACTATTCAGTACCCTTATGGCGTTGTAGGTATATAATTTAAAATTAGATGAGTTTCAATATTATTTCAGATTACGTTCCTACGGGAGACCAACCTAAGGCTATAAAAAAGCTGGTGGAAGGCATAAATGCGAACGAGCCATCTCAGGTACTATTGGGAGTGACCGGTTCGGGAAAGACCTTTACTGTGGCCAATGTCATACAGGAGGTCCAAAAACCTACCTTGGTTTTGAGTCACAACAAGACCCTGGCAGCACAATTGTATGGAGAGTTCAAGCAGTTTTTTCCTGACAACTCAGTTGAGTTTTTCATCAGTTATTACGACTATTATCAGCCTGAGGCATTTATCCCCACCAGCAGCACCTATATAGAAAAAGACCTTTCTATCAATGAGGAAATTGAAAAGCTAAGGCTTTCAGCAACATCAGCTTTACTTTCCGGAAGAAGAGATGTCATCGTGGTGGCGTCTGTTTCCTGTATTTACGGTATTGGTAACCCAGATGAGTTTGGTAAAAACGTAATAAAACTTCAAGAGGGTGATCGAATTCCGAGAAATCAATTTTTATTCAAATTGGTAGAAGTGCTGTATAGCCGAACTTCGGGAGAATTCACCAGAGGCACTTTTAGGGTAAAAGGTGACACAGTGGACATCTTTGTTGCTTATGGAGATTTTGCTTATAGAATATTTTTCTGGGGCGATGAAATAGAAGCCATACAGCGCGTAGACCCTGCTACCGGTAAAAAATTATCAGACGAAAAGATTATCACCATTTTCCCTGCCAATTTATTTGTCACTGGAAGAGATGTAATAGACACCGCCATCCATGAAATTCAGGATGACCTAGTAGCCCAAGTCGCGGCCTTTGAGAAGGACATGAAATTAATGGAGGCCAAGCGGCTAAAGGAAAGAACCGAATTTGATTTGGAAATGATTCGGGAATTGGGTTACTGCTCTGGGGTAGAAAATTATTCAAGGTATTTCGACAGAAGATTGCCGGGCACCCGCCCCTTTTGCCTTCTCGATTATTTTCCTGATGATTTTTTGATGGTCATAGATGAAAGTCATGTTACACTTCCTCAGGTTAGGGCTATGTGGGGAGGGGATAGGTCCCGGAAGACCAATCTAGTAGATTATGGATTTAGGCTACCTTCTGCACTTGACAACCGCCCATTAAAATTTGATGAATTCGAATCCCTCACAAGCCAGGTAATCTATGTGAGTGCTACACCGGGGGATTATGAGCTCAATAAATCTGAGGGGGTAGTGATAGAACAAATCATCCGGCCTACCGGACTTTTGGATCCATTGATCGAGGTACGACCAAGCGCCAATCAGATAGATGATTTATTAGACGAAATAGACAAGACAATTAAGAATGGCTTCAGGGTTTTAGTGACCACCCTTACCAAAAGGATGGCGGAGGAACTGGACAAGTACTTGGCCAAAGTAGGTGTTAAGTCGAGGTATATTCACTCAGAAGTAAAACCTCTGGACAGGGTAGAAATATTAAGAGAGCTCAGACTAGGAATATTTGACGTTTTGGTGGGCGTCAATCTTTTAAGAGAAGGATTAGATTTACCTGAAGTAGCGCTTGTTGCAATTTTAGATGCCGATAAAGAGGGCTTTCTTAGAAATGTCAGAAGTCTTGTCCAAACCATTGGAAGGGCTGCTAGAAATTCGGAAGGGAAAGTCATTATGTATGCAGATAAAACAACAGAGAGTATGCGCTTGTCCATTGATGAAACCAATAGGAGAAGGGCCAAGCAAATCGCCTATAACGAGGAAAACAACATCACCCCAACAACTGTTATCAAGTCTCATGACAGGATAATGGGACAGACCAAAGTTGCGGATAGTAAGAAAAACGCAAAGATCTATGTAGAGAACAATCCGGAGGAAATGGATGTAGCAGCAGATCCGGTCATTCAGTATTTAAGTAGAGAGAAACTTGAAAAGCTAGTCACTCAAACTCAAAAAAGGATGGAAGCGGCAGCCAAAGAATTGAATTTCATGGAAGCGGCAAGGTTGAGAGATGAATGGATGGGATTAAAAAAACGACTGGAAATTATTAATGTAGGGAAATAAATGAAGATTATTAAAGGCATTGTTTTAATCGCTAGCATCTTACTAATTAACACGAGCAAAATACAAGCCCAACAAGCTGGTGGTAGCTTCTTAGTGAGTGCAGGGATGGACTTGATAAGAACAGATTTATACAAAATACTCGAAAGGGCACAATTTGGGGCAGAGGTCAATTACTTCTACCGTCACCAATTGTCTTTTTCAGGGGGATACGAATACAATATCAACCACCCCAATCAGGTGACAGCCGGGCTAAGGTATTACCCACTGGAACCATTATTCCTACGTGCTCGTGCGCTGTTGGGAAATGGTGCAGACCTGGGTTTGGGTGCGGGCTACACTTATAACCTAAGCTACAGGTTTCGCGTGGAAGGGATAACAGACTATTACGTCCAACGACAAGCCCTTGGCATCAGGGTGGGACTGGCAGTTTTGATAAATTAAAAACAAGATGACCATTCAGGATATTACAAAACTAGCTCAAAAAGGAGAAGGCCTGCATGTAGAGTTCAAGAAAAAGGCAGCCCATCCTGAAAAGATCGTCAAGGAAATCATCGCATTGGCCAATACCGAGGGGGGCTATCTCCTTTTAGGTGTAGATGATGACGGCACCGTTAGCGGCCAACGTTACATAGAAGAAGAGGTCTATGCCATGGATAAAGCCATAAAGGAGTTGATTCACCCTCCTATGAGCTTGGAAAGAGATGTCATCCCCATCAATCAAAAGAAAGGCGTTGCCATCTATAGAGTTGGGAAAAGCGCTGATGCACCACACTTTACTTTAGAAGATAAAAAGAAAAAAGCCTACGTTAGGGTAGCTGACCGAAGTATTCAGGCCAGTAGAGAAATGTGGGAGATAATGAAAAGAAAGAAAAACCCAAACAATGTCATTTTCAAATATGGAAGAAAGGAAGAATTACTAATGAAAGCCTTGGCCAACAAACCTTACGTCACCCTAAAAGAGTTTATGGCCATGGCTAGAATCCCAGTTTTCATTGCCTCCAAGACACTTGTCAAGCTGGTCTTAGCCAATGTGTTAGAAGTTATCCCTCAGGAATCTGAGGACAAATTCATTACTAAAGCGCATCTTTAGTTCCCAATTCCTCCACAACTTCCCATACAAGGTCCGGCTCGAAACCTCTGAACACCAAAAACCGAACGACCTTGGTTTTCCTTTTGTACAGATTGTCATCATTGGTAAGTTTCCATTTTCTCTCTGCCAAGTGAAGTAAAGTATTATGGTAATCCTCTGGGGCCAAAAGCTCCAGGCCTTCCTGAATCAAGTGATTAGGAATTTCTCTCATTTTCAACTCTTGTCGAATCCTGATCCTTCCCCATCTTTTTAAGTTGAACCTTCCTTTGACAAAGCCTTCAACAAATCTCTTTTCATTAATGAAGTCCTGATCTATCAAGGTTTGTAAAATTTTTTCTGCTTCACCTTCTTCTAACCCGATTTCATTTAGTTTCGACACAACTTCCGATATTGCACGTTCCTGATACGCACAATAAGCCGCTATTTTTTTTAGCCCTTTTGAATAGCTATTTTTCTTTTTTGAACCTGAAACCGAATTTCCTTTTTCTGGAACTGACATTTTACGTAATTTTAGCTTTTGGTATACTAACGGGATAATCCTGACCAAATATATAAATCTAAATAGAAATATCATGCGAAAAAAAATTGTTGCTGGTAATTGGAAAATGAACTGCTTGCTTGAAGAAGGTCAAAAACTAACTTCTGAGATAGTGAACATGATAAAAGATGAACCGATTAAAGATGTACAGGTAATATTAAATCCTCCTTTTGTTCATCTACACGGCGTAAAAAAACTTATTGCAGGTGTTGACAACATCTATCTAGGTGCTCAAAATTGTTCCGATCAGAATTCCGGAGCTTATACTGGAGAAACTTCAGCCGCCATGTTGACCTCCTTTGGAGCTGAATTTGTAATTATCGGTCATAGTGAAAGAAGAGCTATGTTCAATGAAAGCAATGAATTATTGACTGAAAAAACCAAACAGGCGCTTTCCAATAATTTAACGCCAATTTTCTGCTGTGGAGAACCTTTGGAAATCAGGGAAGCAGGAACTCATGAAGCCTACGTAACTAAACAACTTACTGAAAGCTTGTTTGGATTTAGCGAGGAAGAAGTTAAAAAATTAGTTATCGCCTACGAACCAATATGGGCAATAGGAACAGGTAAAACTGCTTCCTCTGACCAGGCACAGGAAATGCACTCTGCAATTCGTCAACACTTATCATCCAAATATGGTAAAACTGTAGCCGAAGGAATCTCTATACTTTACGGCGGAAGTTGCAAGCCTGACAATGCGAAAGAGATCTTCTCTAAAGCGGATGTGGATGGAGGATTGATCGGTGGTGCTTCATTAAAATCCAGAGATTTTGTAGACATCGCAAAATCATTCTAAATATTTATCCTCTTCATTCGAGGACAGTTGCCCAGGCAGTAAATTGCCGGGGCATTTTTATATTTTTCAATTCAACACAATTCTTCAATGGAATACCTAGAGTTTAAAATCAGCTGTAAGGAAGAATATAGAGAAATTCTGATGGCAGAATTGGCCAACATAGGCTTTGATTCCTTCTTGGAAACAACGGCCGGATTTGATGCCTACATCCCTCAAGATGACCTTAACACGCAATTATGGCAAGAAGTTATCGCCCAATACCAGGATGTTGCTGAGATTAAAATTGAAGAGGGTATCTTGGCTAAAATCAACTGGAATGAAGCTTGGGAGAAAAACTATGATCCTATATCTGTTGGAGACATGGTCTATGTGAGGGCAACTTTCCACCCCAGCAGGATTGAGGACCATAAACACGAAATTGTCATCAATCCGAAAATGTCTTTCGGAACAGGACATCATTCCACCACTTACCTTATGCTTGAATGGCAAAATGAAATTAGCCATGATAACAAAAAAGTAATGGACGCAGGCTCAGGAACAGGTATTCTGGCCATAATGGCAATGAAACTGGGGGCTTCCCTCGTTACAGCTTTTGATATTGATGAATGGAGTGTTGACAATGGAAATGAAAATTTTGAGATAAATGGATTCAAAAATCTTTCCATGCAAACAGGGGCAATTAGATCTGTAAATACTGAAAAGGCTTATGACCTAATTCTCGCCAATATAAATAAAAACGTATTGTTGGATGAGATGGAGGTATACGCTGAAAAGCTATTTACTAAGGGGCAATTGCTTCTAAGTGGGTTCTACGAAACTGATATAGAAGACATAAATCAGGAAGCAGAAAAACATGGATTAATCCTCAAAGGAAAAAAGGTCCGCAATAATTGGACTTCCTTATTATTTCAAAAAGTACAATCCTGACCTGACTTGGTCCTTCTAGACTAAACCTTTTTTACCTTACATGGACTCGAAAGAGCAGAAGAAGGAAAACAAAACCAGACAAAGACTTAATTTTTTCAGTCTTTGGGCATTTCATATCGCGAATGAACCTTGGCTTCAAGATGCAATAGAAACACTATTGTTGGCTAAGGATTCTTTTAACCCGGATTATGTAATAGGATTTCTCCGTCCTGACAATAGTCAGGGGTGAAGCCTGTCCCGTGTTTACGGGAAGTGTTGCAATCGCAAGAAAATCAGGCTGTTTGGAGATTTTAGCACGTAATAGATTGTCTATTGCATATTTCGGGTTTAACTATCTGGGTTAAAATAAAAAAGTCGGAAGGCAATTTCTTGCTTCCGACTTTTTTTATAAAATAATCAGTTTGATTTAGCAGATCAATTCACCCACTACCTGATTTTTGAATAATATACTTTCACTTTGATATTATCTTTATCAACGACAAACTCCTTTAGAGAACGTTTGAACGCATCAAAACTAACAACACCACTTTCTGTACTTGGAGTATTAGGGTATAAAAACAAATCTGTTTTCACCAATCCTGAACGATACATGGCATTTACATAAGACGTAATTTGGTTGGCATACACCCTTGTTTCAGAATTATAAGCCAAGCCATTCTGGTTTCCCGTCAGGGGGACAACATTCCCATCCACATCCAAACCTGTATGGGTATTGTTTTCGCCTTGAACAGCCACTTTTACTCCATCAAACCTTCGGTAATACTCACCGCCATCAGTTGCAAAATACATTACCAAGGCTCCGTAAGGATTCTTTCCTTCTGGATATTCATCCACTGGCCCTACTTCCAATAGGATCTGGTTGAAGGTAACATTTTCGAGTGTGTCCAGAAATTCATGCAAAGGGCTCATGTCAAGTTTCATCTTTAGCCCCAAACCGGCTTTGACCCCAACTTTATCACCTTCTATATCATAGGCAACATCTTTCTCCACGATCTGTTCTGTAGCAGTTCCTTGCCTATTACTAATCACTTGATTAAAATGCCTTGATTGAATGGTGTTAATAGGGTATGCTGTTGACACCGTATCATCTTCGTAATGATAATACATGGTAATACCTGTCCCGCCTCCTATAGCTAAAGAAATGGACGTGTTCTGGGCTGGATCTCCTTTGATCACTATACCGGGAAAATACTCCCTGAAAGCAAAAATATTATCAAATACCGGATCTTGTGTAGTAAGCTTACCAAAAAGCTCCGCAGCAAAATCAGGATTAAGGTCCATTCTTACTTGATTGACCGTATCAGCCTGCAACACAAAAGCACCTTCAGCCAGTGCTACATTCTCCTCATAATCAAGGGAACTAAAACTGTAATAGGTGGTATCTTCAATGGCTTCTAATAACCTATGCACTTTAAATTCCTTTTCTTCATCAAAATCATCTGCTATGAGGTCAACAATATTGAAGTTGAAAATTGCAGAGTCAAATATTGCATCATCTTCCGGAAGTACACCATCAGGATTAAAGGAAAGCCTGCTATAAGCTATTGATTCTGTGGTTCCAAAAAGGTCACTATGATCACCTCCAACCACCATTCGGCTCTGATTTGTAGTATTGAAAGAATCTTCAAGTACCAATAAAGAAGATAGGGGTATTTCTTCATAGAATACCCCTATCTGGTTGGAGCCGGGATCCAGTACCAATCCAATCTCGGATGGGTCTGAACAAGCTCCTGCGAAAATAACAATTGAGCACAGGGCCCCGAGGAATTTAACCTGCAAGGTCCGTATAGATATTGTAATAGCTTTCAAAAAGCTCGTCTTGTTCATCACTTTTAATTTCAAACTGTTTTTCTTTAGAAGATTGTTGAATTATGGCAGCCAAGCTTTCGGAAATATCCTCACCTTTTACTACAACGTCGGCATACTCCATACCCAATTTCACAAACCCTTCGTAGTCCTTGGACTTCAATGGGGCAAGAAGCTGGTCATCGATGTCTACCATTTTTATTTTATCGAATAAATCGTCCCCAAATTTATGACTAAATCCGTTATTATAAATAGCATAAACAGATTTTGTTTCTTTGAACAAGGGCTCATTCTTGTAAGTAGTTTTCAAATACAAAGGAATAAGGCTAGTCATCCAGTCATTACAATGAACAACATCCGGGGCCCAACCTAATTTCTTTACGGTTTCTAAAACTCCTTTACAGAAGAAAATGGCTCTTTCGTCATTGTCCTCATAAAATTTATTCTGTTTGTCAAAGAAAACGCTCTTTCTCTGAAAATAGTCTTCATTGTCTATAAAATATACCTGTAATTTAGCATTGGGGATAGATGCAACTTTAATTATCAATGGTTTTTCCTCCTCACCTACTGATATATTGATACCTGAAAGCCTTACAACCTCATGCAACCGATTCTTTCTTTCATTAATCAATCCAAATCTCGGTACCAAAATTCGGATTTCCATTCCTTTTTCCTGCATCGCTTGAGGCAGGGCTCTTACAAAATTAGCAACTTCAGAAGTTTGAAGAAAAGGGTTAATTTCGCTTGCTACGTAAAGGATACGAAGTTTAGACATATCGTGTGTGTTTAATTTAGGGATATAACGGGACTACAAATTTACAAAAAAATCAGCAAATTCCATTGTTTTTATTCAGAATAATATACTTTTGCACCTATTTTCCTATTCCATTTCAAAACAGACTTTGGAAATACACGAAACCATACCTGCTGTAAAACAGCACTTAAGGGCCTTTAAAACCCAAAATAAAGCGATAGGCCTTGTCCCTACTATGGGGGCATTGCACCAAGGGCATTTAGAATTAATCCGGCAGTCTAAAAAACAAATGGACGTCACTATTGTGACAATTTTTGTAAACCCCATCCAATTTAACAATCCGGAAGACCTTCAGAAATACCCCAGAACCTTAGAAGCTGACTTAGCTGTATTGAGTGAGGAAGGCGTGGATATTGTCTTTGTTCCTTCGGAGAAAGAAATCTATCCTGAAGGAATTTTTATGGAGTTTGATTTTGGGACTATGGAGCAAGTGCTTGAAGGCAGGTTTAGACCTGGTCATTTTAATGGTGTTGCTATAGTTGTGTCTAAGCTGTTTCATATAGTACAGCCTGACATTGCCTTTTTTGGCCAAAAAGACCTTCAACAAGTTTCTGTCGTTAAAAGACTGGTAAGCGACCTATCTTTCGGTATTGAAATAGAAGTCGTGCCCACGGTTAGGGAAACTGATGGGTTGGCACTTTCTTCTCGAAACCAAAGACTAAGTCCGGAAGGAAGAAAAATCGCTCCTCTTCTTTACAAAACCTTGACTAAATGTAAAGATGAACTTTTAATGGGGGGGGACTGGTTGAAGATTAAAAACAATGCAATTAAGAAAATTTTAAATCCAATTGAGATAAACCCCGAGTATCTGGAACTCGTTGATGAAGCAGATTTCAGCCTTGTCCAACAGCCAATACCCGGAAAATCATACGCCATTTGTATTGCGGCATATATTGAACAGGTACGATTAATTGACAATATTATCTTTCGTTCTGGTCACATTTAACTATTGACATGCAAATTCAGTTATTAAAATCAAAAATTCATCGGGTAAAAATCACCCAAGCGGAACTTCATTATGTAGGCAGCATCACCATTGATGAGGCATTAATGGAAGCAGCTAATATCATTGAGAATGAAAAAGTTCAGATTGTAAATATCAACAATGGTGAACGTCTGGAAACTTATGTCATAAAAGGAGAAAGAGACTCAGGCCAAATTTGTCTCAACGGCCCCGCGGCTCGAAAAGCGCAAGTTGGAGATGTAGTCATCATCATTTCCTATGCCTCAATGGACTTTGAAGAAGCAAAAAAATACAAACCCACTATTATTTTCCCTGATGCCCAAAACAAAGTAATTTGAGCAATAAATTAAAAAGCGGTCTTCAAGCTATCGTGCCCCTAGTGGCTGCGATTTTGATTTTCTATTATCTCTACAAGGATATTGAAGGGGAAGTCATTTTAGAAGCCCTTAAAGGAATCAATGCTCTTTGGTTTTCTGCAGCCATGTTTCTAGGACTGCTTGGTTTTTGGCTTAGGGCATGGAGATGGAAGAACTTAATTGCTACCAATGAAACCATTGAGGTAAAAACCATACCAATCTTTTGGTCCTTGATGTTTGGCAACTTGATCAATCTTCTTTTCCCCAGAGCAGGAGAGGTGGCCAGATGTGGTGGGGTAAGCAAAGTCTACCCCATTAAATTCGGTAAAATCTTTGGGACCGTAGTCCTGGAAAGAACAATAGACATGGTCTTTATGCTCTTTATTATTGCTTTGGCCTTCCTTCTAGAAGGAGGGATATTTATCGAAATTTTTGAAAGCCTAATTTCTCTAAGCGCCATTAAATCCTTCGTATCCGAATACGTTTATTGGGCGATACTTCTTATGTTGATCCTCTTGGTATTGGCAGTGCTTACCTACTTAAAATTCAAAAAAACTACATTAATAGGTAAAATTCGTCAGTTTTTACGCCAATTTGTCAGTGGTTTAGAAACCTTGATTCATATGAAAAACAAAGTTGGATTTTGGGTTGCTACCGTACTTATTTGGACCATCTATTTTTTAATGATGTATTGGATGGCGCTTTCTATTCCCTCTACCAACTCATTATCAGCTACTTCCGTTTTAATGGTTTTAGTAATGGGAAGCATTGGAATGATAGCTCCAGTACAAGGAGGCATAGGGACCTTTCACGCCATGGTCGCTTTTATACTCCTCTATTATGGCATATCAGAGGAGCAGGGCAAGGTATTTGCGATGTTAGTTCATACCTCTCAAATAATGATTGTTTTGATTTTGGGAGGGATTAGCTTTCTTTACCTTTTCAGGAAAAAGAAAGTAACCTTGAATCAATAAAATCGTTGTAGAAGAAAAATAGAAAATTAAAATAAAACATGGGAATCATACTAATTGTAGTTGTATTTGCAATTCTTGGCTATGTGGTAAGTAACAGGCTAAAGAATAAGTTTAAAAAATACTCGCAGGTTTCTTTAAAGGCCAACTTATCCGGTAAAGAAATTGCTGAGTTGATGTTGGCGGATCATAACATCCATAACGTAAAAGTCAATTGTGTAGAAGGGCAATTATCTGATCATTACAACCCAATGAATAAAACGGTTAACCTGAGCACAGATGTTTATTATGGAAGAAATGCTGCAGCCACAGCTGTATCAGCTCACGAATGTGGCCATGCGGTTCAACATGCAAATTCTTATGCATGGCTTAAATTAAGATCAACCCTGGTACCTATTCAAAATATCAGTGGCAAAATTTTAAATATAGTATTGATCGCCTCTCTTTTTGGAGGTATAGCCTTATTTGGCCTTCCTTATGAAGCAGTTGGCGTAGTAGTAGTTGGTGCCTACAGTATCTTGACTTTATTTAGTGTTATTACGCTACCTGTAGAATTTGATGCTAGTAACCGAGCCTTGGCTTGGGTAAAGCAAAGGAATGTAGTAACTCCTGAAGAGTACGATATGTCCAAAGACGCATTGAAATGGGCAGCCATGACTTATGTGGTTGCCGCCTTGGCATCAATGGCCACTTTAGCCTATTACATGTTCGTCTTTTTTGGAAACAGAGACTAAAACAAAGAATTATTTAAATTTTTAAAGGGGCAGCGTTGCCCCTTTTTTATTTTCTGGGTATTACTATTAAGGACTATGCGTCAAATGAATAGAATTGAATCCAAAATAGGAAATAGACAATCTATCCCGACCTTAATTCATTAGAAAATCTATCAACCTTAGCAGTTTTTCTCCCTAATGAAAAACTTACCTATAAGGCCAGAAAATTCTATTGCTAAATCCGCGTTAAAAGTCCTTTTGTTTACTTGTAGAGGTATTAAAACAATTCAAAAGTATGGATTTTGACCTGAATGAAGAACAACTGGCCATAAAGGAAGCGGCTTCAGATTTTGCACAAACAGTACTTTTACCAAAAGTAATCGAAAGGGACATTCAATGTGAATTCCCAAAAGAATTGGTTGCACAGATGGCTGAAATGGGATTTATGGGAATGATGGTTCCTCAAGAGTATGGCGGTGGTGGAATGGATACCCTCTCCTACGTAATCGCATTGGAAGAAATCGCTAAGGTAGATGCCTCAGCTGCCGTGATCATGTCTGTAAACAACTCTTTGGTGTGTTGGGGTTTGGAAAAATATGGAACAAAATCCCAGAAAGAAAAGTACTTAAAACCACTTGCTTCAGGCAAATGTTTGGGAGCTTTTGCATTGTCAGAGCCAGAAGCCGGATCCGATGCCACCTCTCAAAGTACCACTGCCGTAGAGAAAGAGGATCATTACTTGATCAATGGTACAAAGAACTGGATAACCAATGGCTATTCAGCAGACATCTATCTTGTCATTGCACAAACCAACAAAAAAAAAGAACACCATGGGATATCAGTATTTATAGTAGAAAGAGGTTGGGCAGGTTTTGAAGTTGGTAAAAAAGAAGACAAAATGGGCATTAGGGCTTCTGACACTTGCTCATTGATGTTTACGGATATGAAGGTTCCCAAAGAAAACCGAATAGGAGAGGAAGGTTTTGGTTTTAAGTTTGCCATGGAAACCTTAAATGGAGGCCGTATAGGCATTGCCGCTCAGGCCCTTGGAATAGCAGCAGGAGCAATGGAACTGTCTGTAAAATATGCCAAAGAAAGAAAAACTTTCGGTAAACCTATCAGTGAACACCAAGCCATTCAATTTAAACTGGCAGACATGGACACGGAAATAGAAGCCGCACGTTTGTTATGTTATAAAGCCGCCTTAAAAAAAGACAAAAACGAGTCTTATGTAAGGTTAAGTGCAATTGCCAAATTGTACTCTTCAAAGGTGGCCATGAAAACCACAAATGAGGCCGTCCAAATCCATGGAGGTTATGGTTATGTGCGAGAATACCACGTAGAACGGATGATGAGGGATGCTAAAATTACAGAGATCTATGAAGGCACTTCAGAAATTCAGAAAATAGTTATATCCAGAAAGCTTTTAAGCTAATTGTATAAGTTATGGATATTTAAAAATATATAGTAATTTTCAAATCGGAATTTAGTTTATTCTAATTTTTTATTACAAATTGTCATAACAAATCAGAAAAAAAATATACTTTTACAAAAAATAACTCTAAATGCACTAATCATGGAATATTACAATAAGGTGATAGAGTCGGTTGGCGTAAGGTACGTGAAAGGAAATAACTTTAAAATTGAGCGACCTGTAACCATAACCGATTATACAGATTCAGAAAATACAGCCATCCTCTTACACAGAGGATCGTTGAATTATGGTGAAGACCAAGAGTCTGTTAATGAGGGGGAAATACTATTTATTCCAGCAGGAAGGCCAACTAGAGTATCATTCGGTACAGTTACCAAAAGGAACGAGACCAACAATGATAATTTTTTGGAAAACAAAAAGAAGTACCTTCAAACTATCAGTTTTAAAAACATTAAAAACCTTGAAGACGACTGCATCACCTCAGTTACTTTTGAAGCAAAGGTATTCGATGTTGTCAATTTCTTTAACTCACTTGGTATACCAGCTTTTGTAATTCGATTCAACGATCGAATAGCTTCCATACTCGAAGATGTAGTAAAGGAATCCGAACAAAACACACCTGGAAAAGAAAGGGTAATAAAACTTTATACTGAATTACTGGTAGTGGAATTGGTTCGTCACATCCTTAAAAACAGACTGTTTGTAGAAGAATTGTCTACCAACAGTACTTATTTCAAGGATCCTCGATTGATCGACATGTTCAATTATATCAAGAAGAATATTGGTGGAGACTTGTCCAATAAAGTGTTGGCAAAAGTAGCCAATGTTTCAGAAGATTATGTAGGCCAATACTTTAAGATGCTAACAGGTATTAATCCTCAGGATTATATTGAATACCAAAGAATGGAAGCGGCTGTGGAGTTATTGAGAACCACCAAAAAGAGTATACGAGACATCGGAAAAGAAGTCGGATACAAAGACACTGCTTATTTCTGTAGAAGATTTAAGATGATGTATGGTCTACCTGCAGGTAAAATGAGACGAAGAGAATCGTTAATTAACGTTCAGTGATGAATTATAAAATTTAGCATAATGCAAAACCTCAGTAATTAAACTGGGGTTTTTTTCTGCCCCATTACCTATAACCAATACATCTGCACCCGCATTCCACGCATCTTTTGCCTCTTGAAGGGAACGTATGCCTCCTCCTACCATAAGCGGAGAATTAATCTCCCTACTCACAGCATTGATCATTTTTTTAGACACTGGAATCTTTGCTCCAGAACCAGCATCCAGGTAAAACAAAGGCAATCCCAAAAACTCTCCAGCTAAGGCAGTAGCCACTGCAATATCAGGCTTATTATTAGGAATAGGAATGGTTTGACTCATGTATTCCACGCTTGTACTTGCACCTCCATTGACCAACATGTATCCAACAGGGAGAACCTCAAGTTTACTCTTAGACAGAGTAGGTGCCGCCAATACATGTTGCCCAATCAATAAATCAGGATTTCTTCCAGAAATCAGAGAGAGAAACAAGACAGCATCTGCCTCATCAGAAAGCTGCATTACACTCCCCGGAAACAAGACCACAGGAACATTTCCTTTGGTCACTTCTTTCAACCTGCACAAACAATGATCGAGGCGATTGGTATTTACCAGACTTCCTCCCACAAGAAAGAAATCGATGATTAGACCATGAGAAAGCTCCTTAAGAAGTTCCAGAGAAGGTTGTTTGTCAATTTTCTCCGGGTCTATTAATAAGGCAAGGCTCTTAATGCCTTTTTTGTTCCTTCGGTAAAGCAATTCACGTATTTCCTTATTTCGGTTCATCTCCCGGGTCCACTTTAGCCATAAGATTGTTCATGAACCTTGCTTTTCCAATGTCTATCAACATCCAAAATAGCCTGCTTCTAAGCGTCCCGAAAAAGCTATACCCCTTCTTCTTAGCGCTCTTTTTCTTTTTTAAAGACTTCTTTTTATTTTTTCCCTTTAGCTGCTGAATGGAATAGACAGCAAGGACCCCTCCTAATAGGGCTAAGCCACCAACCTTAAGGTACACCTGAGAATCTTGTTTCAAAAACTGGAGTTGCTTCTCCAGCGTTTGTTCTAATTCCTTTGACTGCTTTAACAAATCCTCTTTCATTATTCGTCTTTTCTACCTTTAAATAAGAAAACATACCTGTATAGGGAATTTTTAAGTACCCTTTGAAAGCCAGAGGCATTCCTTAACAATACCAATAACAAAAATATTATTAGGTAGATACCTGTTAACATCAAGAAGCCAATTGAGCTACTTCCGTACAATTCACTAAAATAAAAAGCCAGTGCAATACTACCAAAAAGCAAAATAAAAGAAGCAGATAAAACGATCAAAACAATGACCGCAACCCTCGCTACGACCAAACTTATTTGGTCGACAATTTCAGCTTTAATAATATTAACCCTTACTTCTATCAATTTTTTAATTGTAGTAATAATCTCATTCATATTGATATAGGGGTTTTAATTAATAAATTATATAAGTCAAGTTACTATAAATTAAAACAAAAACCTTGCAAGAAAATCAGCACATCAATAAAAGCGCATTTCCTATTTGGTTTCTCAACAAATCTACAAAGAAAATTAATTTCTGAAGCAGCAAATTGTTTTAAGCAGTAGAACCTATCAAGTAAGCGATTTGTTACAAACTCAATACAGGCTCTCATACAATTCTTTGAGTTAAAAAAACAAAAGGCAGTTAAATGATGAAAATAGAAATCTGGAGTGATATTGTTTGCCCTTTTTGCTATATAGGCAAGCGCCGTTTTGAAAATGCATTGGCAAAATTTGATAAGAAAGACCAAATAGAGGTCATTTATAAGAGTTTTCAGTTGAACCCTGAAATAAAAACAGATATGGACAAATCTGTGGTGCAATACCTGTCAGAAAGCAAAGGTGTGACATTAGAAAAAGCCAGAGAAATGACAGAATATGTCACTCAACAGGCAGGCATCGAAGGGCTAGATTACAAAATGGACAAAGCCGTAGTAGCTAACACTTTCAGGAGCCATAGATTATTACACCTTGCTTTGGCACAAGGTCTACAGTTGGAAATGAAAGAGCGTTTATTAAAAGCTTATTTTATAGAGGGGAAAAACATTGATGATGTATCCATCCTTGCTGACTTAGCAAAAGAAGTAGGGATAACCAATGCTGAGGAAACTTTAAAAAATGACAATTTCACTGATCAAGTTAAAAGAGACCTAATGGAGTCCAAACAAATTGGAATACAGGGAGTTCCTTTTTTCGTTTTCAATGGTAAATATGGCATAAGTGGTGCTCAGGAATCCAAGGTATTTGCAGAGGCCATAGAGCAATCGTTCAAAGAATGGGAAGAAGACGCTCTGCAACCTAAAGGTTAATAAAGTGGCCTGTATCACTAGTAAAATATTCCTTTTCGAGTGGATCAATGATGGATTAAATCTGAAATTGACAAAAGAGCATCTTTAACCCGAATTAGGTAATAGGATTTCTCCGCCCTGACAATGGTCAGGGGTGAAGCCTGTCCCGTGTTTACGGGAAGTGTTGCAATCGCAAGACAATCAGACTGTTTGGAGATTTTAGCATAGCACCGCTATGGTGAAATTGAAAACAGCAACGATTGGGTATTTTGAAGCGATTTCAGCACGTAATAGATTGTCTATTGCATATTTCGGGTTTAAAAGAGCTAAGAACATTTCGCGAGGAATGAAGGGAGTGTACAGCACATAATTTTAGCGGCATTGTTGCCAATTTATTTTTGTAACAATGCTGCTAAATTCTCTACAAACATTCGCTCCAACCATTCCATTTTTTCAATATCTCTAAATCCGAATAAAATTAATCCACCTATCCTGCTACCTTCTTTTTACTTGACAAGTAAATTGTCTTAGGCTGATTTGGTAAATCAGCTACTAAAGGACAACAATATTAAGCGGAACCTTGTTATTCTAGCATACTGCTAATAATAGAAGCAGATGGGTAAATATCCATACTTCCCTCTGCTATTATTTTTGAATAAATCGGATTATCTGAAGGCAAATGAAAGGCATTTATTATATATTGAATAGTCCATAGCTACATTGTTATTGGCTATTCAAGTTGATTAAAACTAATGGGAAAGAAGGCAATAATCGTAGGTTCTGGTATTGCGGGCTTGGCAGCCTCAATCCGTTTATCTCTCAAAGGATATCAGGTAAGTGTGTATGAGGCAAATTCTTATCCGGGAGGAAAACTGTCAGAAATCAAGATTGATGGCTATCGTTTTGATGCTGGCCCCTCTTTGTTTACCCTTCCCGAACAGGTTGAAGAGTTGTTTGAGTTGGCAGGAAAAAACACAAAGGACTATTTTCAATACAAAAGACTTGCCATTAATTGCAATTATTTCTGGGAGGATGGCACAAGATTAAGCGCCCATTCTGATGTAGATAAATTTGCTGATGAGGTAAACAAACAACTTGGGGAGCCGAAAGAAAACACAAAAAAGGCGCTAAAAAAATCAGCCTATATTTACCAACACCTTGCTCCCCTCTTTATGCATAGATCTCTGCACAAGTGGAGCACTTGGTTCAATAAAAAGGCTTTTCGGTCCTATCTTAGAATGGGAAAACTTGGGCTATTCAGTACCATGAATCAAGCAAATTCCTTACAGTTCCATCATCCAAAACTAGTACAACTATTTAATCGATATGCCACCTACAATGGCTCAGATCCCTATCAAACACCAGCCACTTTAAACATCATTCCTCATTTGGAATTCAACAGGGGCGCTTACTTCCCGGTGAAGGGAATGCATGACATTACTTCCAGCCTGTATGGGTTGGCCAAAGAGCTTGGGGTTTCTTTTAATTTCAATCAACCGGTAGAAAAAATTCTAGTAAAGAACAATAGGGCCATTGGTATACAGACCCCAAGCGGCGATTATTTCTCCGATTTAGTGATCAATAATATGGACATGGTAACCGCCTACAAAACCATTCTCAAAGAGGAGGTCCAACCTAAAAGATTATTGAAACAACCAAAGTCCAGCTCAGCATTGATATTCTATTGGGGGATCAAGAAAAATTTCCCAGAGCTTGACCTTCACAATATTCTTTTTAGCAATGATTACGAGAAGGAATTTAAGACCATTTTTGATAAAAGGGACGTGTACAAGGACCCAACTGTCTATATTAATATCACCTCTATTCATAAGGAAGACGACGCACCAGATGGCTGCATGAATTGGTTTACTATGATAAATGTACCAAATAACCAAGGTCAGGACTGGGACAAGATAAAATCCAAAGCAAAAGAATTCATCATCAAAAAAATCAACAACACGCTAAAAACAAACATTGAACCATTAATTGAAGTTGAACACATTCTGGATCCTATAGGTATAGAAACCAAAACTTCCTCAGCGAACGGTGCCTTGTATGGAAATAGCTCCAATAATAAATATGCTGCTTTTTTAAGACATCCGAATTACAGTTCAAAAATAAATAAATTGTTCTTTTGCGGAGGAAGCGTTCATCCTGGCGGGGGCATTCCATTGTGCTTGTTATCTGCCAAGATTATGGCCGACATGATTCCAAATGCTTAAGAATCGACCAACACCTTATACGATTCGTACAAACCATATACCTCACGAACGTAACGTACTGTGACATGGCCTTTGGCATAGCCACTTTTCACCCATGGGTCTCTGTAAACTTCTGGTTTTGATTTTCTTTCCAAGTAATAGGCTACATTTTCCCATCTTTTATTGTCTTTTCCATACTTGTAGGCGAGACGCCATGCATCCTGCACATGCCCATGACCTACATTGTAAGAAGCCAAAATAAATTTGATCCTTTCATTATTATCCGGAACCCTATCTAGCCAAAAGCCATCAAGGTATTTCAAATAATTAACTCCACCTCTCAAACTTTCATTGGGATTATTGGGATCATTGACGCCAAATCGCTGCAAGGTCACTGGCATTAACTGAAGCAAACCTACTGCACCAGCATAGGATACTGCCGAATGATTAAAACGACTTTCTTTATAAACTAGGGCAGCCAACAGACGCCAATCCCATCCCAACTTATCCGCACCTTCCTTGATTATATCATCGTACGCAGATATCCTACCCCCCGACACGGAGGAAAAGGCAGAAGAGGATCGATGGTAGCTATTTTTTTTATTCAAAAAATATTTATGGTATAAAATGGATTTATACCCAGTTCTATCTATTCTCTCTATCCACTCATTAATCTTACTTTCCAGTAGGGGTGCATTTTTTCGAATAGCCCAAGAAACAGGGTTGGGCTGACTGACCATAAGATTTACATCCAGCAAATCGTTATATGTCGCATTAACTAAAGCAATGTCATTGTCAACTACTGTGTAGTCAATTTCTTCTTGTATCACCTGATTGATAAGCTCTTCTAAACTGGTGTTTTTTTCTTCTATGGTAAGGGAAAGCGACAGGGAATCACTAAGTGACATGAGGCGTTCCTTATAAATGGTACCTTTTTTAATAAATACCTTCTTATTTGATAGTTGAATCAAGCTATCCACATGAGTGTGGTCCTTTCGCTGAACCACTACTGTTTCCATTGTATTTACAGGAGCAGTAAAGGAAGCATATTTCTTGCGTTCCTCATTGACCTCAAAATTGATGGCTACAATATCTGCCTTCCCTTTATTTAATAAACGGAAGGCATCCTCTAAATCATGTCTTACAATTAACCTTAGGTTTACACCCAGTTGGTTGGCAAGGTTCCTAAGCAATTCAAATTCGTAGCCCATGGTACGGCCACGGTAGATATAATAGCTGGTAGAAGAATTGTCAACAATCGCCCGAATAAATCCTCTTTTCTTTATGGCATCAAAGTCCAATTCTGCAGGATGTTCCCAATATTTTGGCACTTTCTTTTCTTTCACCTCTGGCTTACAGGAAGCCACTAAACAGGTAAAAATGACCAAGAAAAGGTAAGAAATATTGGTTTTTGACATAGAGTGGGCGCTCTAATCTTGCTTTGGTGAACTCAATTATAGGCTTTTATCCTTAATATACCAAAATATGCCCCGCAAAATGTAAATGTTGAATATCCTAATTAACCTTTTATTTTGCCTTTACATATCCGTATTCGCAAAATAAATTTTACCAGAAAGGCGCATTAGTTCTATTTCATTTTCCTTAATCGTATAAAGGGATTCTATCAATCTACTCTCTGCTTGAAGCCTGCTCACCTGGGCATCTCTAAACTCAAGGTAATTGGTAATCCCTAAACGGAACCTATCCAAAGTGATGTCTGAGCTTTCTACGGCTACCTCATAATTGATCCTTTCGATCTCTAAAAGTCTTTTGCTATTTTCGTAGGTATTATAGGTTCGCTGAAGATCGGACAACATTTGATTTTGATACTGTTCCATCAAATGCTTTTGATTATTGATCTGAATTTTGGCAGCCTGTATGCGCCGGTTAAGGGCTAGACCACTAAAAAGATTTAAACTAATGGTCGCTCCCAGGTTAATTCCTTGCTGTTGATTACTCAATAAAAAGCCCGCATCAGAATTTAAGGTATTGTCGATATAGGAACCATTCAGTGTAATTGTCGGTAAGCGCTGCGCCCTCAATTCCTTCAACTGCAGGTAGGCCACATTTTCCATTCTCTGTGTCACCAAGAAGGTTTTGTTTTCGTCGAAGGCACTTTCTTTAAGTTCTTCTAGAGAAAAAGAGTCCTTAATGGTAATCGTGTCTTTTACCACAAAATTCTTTTCGGGGGAAATGGCCAACAATTCATTTAAATTTATTCTTGAATTTTGGATGACTTGCTCTTGAGAAACCAAGGCGGTAAGATCCGCATTGTAATCTACCTGAGCTGCCAAAAAATCCCTTTTGGACGCTCTTCCAAATTCATATTGGGCTTTGGCAATTTCCAGCCTTTCGTCAGACAGTTTCAAAGTGTGCTCAAGCACTTCATACCGTTGCTGTTCAAGTACCAATCTGTAATAAGCGGTGGCTATAGCCGCTACTGTATTTTCAATCACCACTTTGGCTTCCAACTCACTTACTTCTGCAAGTTTGCCCAAACGCTTCATCGCAACCACTGCATCGGCCCTAAACCCATAAATAGCTACAAGGCTATAATTATTGTTTCTAGTTTGTGCGTTGGGAATGATTCTTGGGTTTTCTGGATCACTTACAAAGGCCTGTTCAGTATCTTCTTTTCTGTAGATCCTGGTATTGTTCAAATCCAGAACCGGCATCAAGAGACTACCCGCTTGTTTTTTTTCATTTTCAGCCAATAAGATCTGGTTGCTGGCAATTTTAACGTCAAAATTGTTCTCCAAGCCAATCTCAACTGCCTTTTCAAACGTTAAAGATTCTTCCTGCTGTCCGTACATTTTGCAGGAAATCACCATCACCAAACCTAGCAATAAAAATTTCTTCATATTAAACTCTTGCTAATCTTCCTTGTTTAGAGGTCAAATAAGTATAAATACCTGGAATAATAAATAAGGTAAGCACCGTGGCCAGTAACATACCGCCAACTACTGCCACCCCCATGGGAACTCTTCCTTCCGAACCAGCCCCTAAAGCAAGTGCTATTGGTAAGATTCCCAAAATTGTAGATAAACTGGTCATTAATATAGGCCTAAATCTAGCTGCGGCTGCTCCTTCTATGGCCTCGGCTATAGGAATCCCCTGCGCCTTGCGCTGATTGGCAAACTCCACAATTAAAATACCATTTTTTGTAACCAGCCCTATCAACATAATAATACCAATCTGGCTAAACACATTTAGCGTAAAATCAAACAACCACAAGGAGAATAAAGCTCCGAAAATAGCCAATGGCACAGTAAACATAATCGTTAACGGATCCATAAAACTTTCAAACTGAGCAGATAACACCAGATAAATCAACACCAAGGCAAAAACAAAAGCAAAAACCAAGCTGCTAGAACTGTCCCTATACTCTTTCGAAAGCCCTGCAACATCAGTGGTATAAGTTTCATCCAAGACCTCTGCAGCTATTCTATCCATTTCTTCCAAGCCAATCCCTACGGTTTGCCCCGGTGCCAGACCGGCCTGAACTGTTGCACTTACAAATCTATTGTAACGATAAAGCTGAGGCGGAGTACTTCTTTCATTGATACTAACCAGGTTGTCCATCTGTATCAATTGTCCATCTTCACCTCTAACGTATAACATCCTAAGGTTTATTGGTTCATTCCTATCCTCCAACTGCATCTCTCCTACTACCTGATATTGCTTGCCATTCATGATGAAATAATCAAAGCGCTGGCCTGAATAACTGAGCTGAAGGGTCCTAGCAATCTCTTGTACAGATACGCCAATATTCCTTGCCTTTTCCCTATCAATCTCAATTTCAAGCTCAGGCTTGGTAAATTTAAGATTAACATCAGGAAAGGTAAATACCGGACTCTGCCCAACCTTGTCCATAAATACAGGAATGATTTCTTTCAATTTTTCCAGAGTCTGGGCCTGGATAACGTACTGGATGGGTAATCCTGCTCTCCTATCACCAATAGATGGTTCCTGAGCACCAAATGCTCTGACAGCTGTTTTATTTTTCAGGTAAACAGATACCTCATCAAAAATCTCCTGCTGACTTCTGTTTCGTTCAGAAGCGTCATTTAATATCACCCGAACGAATCCAGAATTGGTACTTGCTGTACCAAACCCAGGTGAAGTAACAGAAATTAAACCAGCCCTTTCCTCTTCGGGAATAATGGCTGATAATTCCTCTGTCATTTCGTCAATAATTCGATCCATATAACTAAAAGTAGCTCCTTCTGGTCCAGCCATATTGATTCTAATCTGTCCCCTATCCTCCAATGGAGCAAGTTCAGATGGGATATCGTTGAAAAGAAAGTAAGTGCCAACTCCCATAACTGCTATAAGGACAAAAGACATCCACCTTACTTTCATAAAGGAAGTAAGCGCCTTTACGTAGACTCGGTTTAACCAAAGGAAAAATGGTTCGGTTTTATTGTACAACCAATTTTGACGCTCCCTTTTTTTCAAGAGTTTGGAGCTAAGCATAGGGGTCATCGTCAGTGCTACAAAGGAAGAAATAATCACCGCTCCTGCGACTACAACACCAAACTCTCTAAATAACCTTCCAGTGGTTCCGGTAAGAAATATTACTGGTAAAAAAACAGCGGCCAAAGCCACCGTGGTGGCTATAACTGCAAAGAAAATTTCTTCTGCCCCCTGCTCTGCTGCGGTTTCAGGGTCTTCTCCATTTTCTATTTTAGAGTAAATGTTTTCTAATACCACAATGGCATCATCCACCACTAAGCCTATGGACAAAACTATCCCCAATAAGGTCAGCACATTGATTGAAAATCCAGCCATGTACATGATGAAAAAGACACCAATTAAGCTTATTGGAATCGTTAGTACAGGGATAAAAGTCGTTCGCCAATCTCTTAGGAAAAGGAAAATTATAAGCACCACCAGTAAAAAAGCGACGAAAATAGTTTGTTGCACCTCACTGATTGAATTTCTTATGTACTTGGTTGTATCAAAACCTATACCGAGCTCAATATCTGCCGGAAGGTCTTTTTTGATAAATTCCAGACGACGATAAAACTCGTCCATTATCTCAATACTATTCGATCCCGGCAGCGGAACCAAGGCAACACCGACCATCGGTACACCATCCCTTTTCAGAACGGTTCTTTCATTCAGCGGTGCCAATTCAGCTTTTCCCACATCCTGAAACCGAACCACATTGTTCGCTTCTTCTTTTATAATCAACCTATTGAATTCCTCCGGAGTACTCATCCGGCTCCTTGTCCTTACAGACAATTCAATGGATTCCCCCTCTATTCTTCCTGTAGGAAGCTCCACATTTTCACTTTGTACTTTGTTAAGTATATCCAAGGGGGTCACTCCATAAGAGGCCATTCTTAAAGGGTCCATCCTCAAGCGCATGGCATATTCCTTTTCACCCCAAATTCGAATTTCGCTGACACCATTTATGGTCTGCAGTCTTTCTTTGAAAATGTTGGTAGCAATATCAGAAAGCTCCAATAAACTGCGCTGATTACTCTGAACATTTAAAAAAACGATGGGCTGAGTATCGGCATCTTGTTTGGACACTATGGGAGGCTCCGTATCGGGAGGAAGGTTCCTTTGAGCTCTAGACACTTTGTCCCGAACATCATTGGCCGCTGCCTCCATGTCTGCTCCAATTTCAAACTCAACAGTTATGCTACTGTTACCATCGTTACTAATAGAAGTCAATGATTTTATACCGGATATACCATTAATGGCTTCTTCCAGAGGTTCGGTGATTTGGGCCTCAATAACATCTGCATTGGCTCCAACATAGGAAGTCCTTACATTGACTACAGGAGGATCTACACTTGGAAACTCTCTAATACCAAGAAAAGAGATCCCTATAATACCAAATATTAAAATAGTGAGTGACATCACTATTGACAACACTGGCCTGCGAATACTGATGGTTGATAAACTAGACATATTGTGCTATCAGTTCGTTAAATTAACATCCACGGACATTCCATCCCTTGCTTGTAATACTCCTGTGGTCAATACCAGCTCTCCTGGCTTCACCCCTTCTACCAGCTGAACCCTAGTGTCCGTTCTCTGCCCGATCACCACTTTTCTTGATTCAACAACCCCATTCCTGCTAATAAACACCTTGTACCCTTCTAATTCAGGAATAACAGATTCGGAAGGGACCAAAATGGCATCAGATACTTCATCTAAAACCAGGCGTACTCTGACAAACATCCCTGGGAGAAATTTTTTCTGTTTATTCGCACTTTTCGCCCTTATCTTAAGGGTACGTGTTGCCGCATCAATATTGGGTTCGATGGCATACACTTTCCCCTCTGCCTCATCATTGTTCACATTGGAACGGAAATAAATAACCGACCCTAATTTTATCTCATCTGAATATCGCTCAGGAATTGAAAATTCAATCTTTATAGGATCCACATTCACAATGGTAGCTATCAGGTCTGAAGTACCTATCACACTTCCTTCCGAGATTTGCCTGAAGCCTAACTCACCATCAAAAGGTGCTTTTATGACCGTTTTATTTAATTGCGCTTCTATCAAGCGCAAGTCTGCTAAGTTCGTATTGTATTGGTTGAGTACGATATCATACTCTTCCTGACTGATGGCTTCTTTTGTAAGTAATTGCTTTTGCCTACTCTCCTGACTTTCATAAAGTTTTTTGGTATATTCAAGTCGATCGTATTGAGCTTTTAACTCATCATCATTTAAATACAAGAGAGGCGTTCCTTTTCTTACAAATTGACCTTCCTGAAATGTGATTTTTTCCACCAGGCCTGCCACCTCTGGCCGAAGGTTTACAATTTCATTCGGGATTAATGTTCCTGTAATATTTAAACTGGTTTCGAGGTTCTCTTCCTTCAACTCTATAACTTCCACAGGAAGATTAGATTTAGCACTTTGTGCCGTACTTTCCGCTTGGGTGGAATCACTATTAGTAAAAAGACTCATTCTTGGATAAAAAAATATAAATCCAATTACCAATAGGATAATACCTATCAAAATGATTTTAGTTTGGTTTTTCATTCTGGAAACTAAAGTATTGTTTTACCTACAAATATGCTATAAAATGTAAATTCAATTGGTTGGCAGACTGAATAAGCTGGTAGTCAATATCATTCAGTAAACTATTAGAAATAACAACCGCAAAAGCTCTTATTTAATGCAAACCTCAACATTCATAAAGTTAAAGTAATCTAAATTAAAATCTTAAAGAAACAATAAAATTTAAGAGGTAAAACTAAGCTATTAATGGCAAAGAATCGAACGACATTTAAGTACTTCGAGGAAAATAACCTGAAATAAATTACAGATTGTCTTTATTCTACCGCTATCAAGCTAGAGTAAGCTCTTTTATTGTTTTTCTCAATTTTATCTTTGATTAAACCTTAGCTCAACCAGGTTTTCTTTAGACGCTATAGCCCGATTGATTGGGGAAACATCATTTTATCACATCTTAATTAGCACTAAAAAAATTATTTTGAAGCATAAAAAAAAGGCCACCCAAATAGGTGGCCTTCTTATTAATTGATTCTTTATAAATGGCTTAAAAAAGATATCTCAAACCAACCTGCATGCTCCAGGTTGTTCCAAAGCCACTGGCATTTCTAAAAGGAGTCATTGGCAAGCTGCCTGAAACTGTATTAAGGTTAAAGTTAGGTGTTGGACTTACTGATCCAGCTCTTGCAAGCAGGTTTTCAGCACCATTTAAATTGTCCTGAATTCCCCAATCACTATTTAGTAGGTTACCCAAGTTAACAATATCCACACTCAATTGAACGGTGTTTTTCATTTTACCGAAAGTTTGAGAAACATCCTGCAATATTCTGATATCAAAACGATTTAACCAAGGGTTTAGGAAAGCGTTTCTTGGCAGGTATCCACCTCTGTATTTGCTTAATCCATTTTCCTCAACATAAGCATCAAATGCTGCTCTTTGCTCTTCAGCAGTATACACTACATCGTCATCATCAGTAATATCCACAAAATTCATGGTAGAAGAACTTTCAGGAAGGTAAATCAAATCTCCTGTTATACCATCTCCATTAAAGTCATTACTATAAACATAAGAGAACCTTCCTTGGTGGGCACCATTATAGTACATACCGATAGTAGTTGCCAATGCATTTCCATATTCAAACCTGTAACTCACACTTCCGACTATTCGATGAGGGATAGCGAAATTTGAGATGTGCAACATTTGATCATTTGGACTATTGATCGTAGGGCTTGCACCCCATGCAGAACTCGCATTGGATCCATCGTTTGCAGTCACGTCTTTTGCAGAAGAATAAGTATAGTACAAAGATGCACTTAGACCTCTATGATAAGGCACTGACAAGCCTACTGTTCCACTAAAGCTTCTTCCTTTAACATTGGTATTGGAAAGTACTGTGGCATTGTTTCCACCCATTACACTGTTATAAGCTGTACTTTGGCCAGGAAGGAATATTTCTCGGTTGTCACCATAATCATCTTGGGCATTGCTTGCGCCATAATTCATGGTATTGTTAGACCTGATTCTGTTGGCTCCGTATTGGAAAACCGCATTGATATCCTTGGTATACAAGAAATCAGAAGTCAATAACAATGGCGTGTTTGGAATTTGATAATCCAAGCCAAAACTAGATCTCCAAACCATAGGCATTTTAAAATCAGGATCAACCAAAGCAAAAGATCCAGGAGCTCCTTCTGTAGGTGAAGAAATAAATACATCTTCAGCTCCTTGCGGTACATTTTCTACATAGTAGTAACGCTCAGGCTGGAAAGTAATATTATCAATCCATCCTTCTACTTGCTCATAGCTTCCCGGTTCAACATTATTTTGAATCACACCAGCATTGGTAGGCATATTGGTCAACCAAACAAATGGAACTCTTCCTGAGAATACGCCGGTACCTCCTCTTAAGGTAAGCGAACGGTCTCCGAACACATCATAGTTAAAGCCAAATCGCGGAGAAACCATCAATTTTGATTTTGGCCACATTCCCGAATTGTAATTCGTAGGCATTCCAAACTGATTGGTCAGTGTAATCTCATTGATAGATGGATTAGGGGTTAACTCATTAAGGTAAATAGGAAGTTCTGCACGCAGACCAAATGTAATGCTAAGGTCATTGCTAACTGCATATTTATCTTGTGCATAAAGTGAAGCCAAACCAAAATTAACCCTTGAATAGGTGTCTTTTCCTGCATATGGGTAAGTCAAGCCAAACATGGTAGGAGCTACTTCATTGGCGGTACCTGTAGATAAAAAATCAGCTACTGATGCATACCTGTAATAAGAAGTTCCCATTCTGGTATAACTGTTACCAAAATTCTGAATTTCAAAGGCAGCTCCCATGGTGATGTTGTGCTTACCTTCTACATAGTTCAGGTTATTGATAATAGAATAGTTATTATTAATAACATCATTATTAAAGGTAAACAACTCTGTACCGAAGGATATATAATTCATTGAGCCTTTATCCTTTACCAAATTTCCAAAACCATCATCTATCATATTTCCACCATCCCAGATATCTACGAATGGAAAAAGTTGGTCAGAAGGTGAAGTTCTTTTGTCTTGAATTTTTGAATAGGTAGCTAACAATTGATTTGACCAGCTCGGATTGATATAACTGTTCAATTCTGCAGTAATGGATCTTACTGAATTCTCAAACCCATAATTTCCATTTTCAAAAGTGATTGCATTCTGGCTAACTCTAGCTCCATTTGGCCAAGGAGCTCTTGGACGAGGACCTGAGGTGGCATTGGCCAACTGGTTGGAAGTACCAATTACCTGATTGTACCTGACAGCAAGCTTATTTCTCTCATTGATATTCCAGTCAATCCTCGCAAGTAGTTTCGTACTGGATTGCTTTGCTTCGTTGGCATAGCCTTCATATCTTCCTGGGTCGTAGCCCCATTGGTTGATCAGGTGATTTTGTACAGCCTCCAAGTCTGTTCTTGTAGGTCTGGCGATGTTATTTTCCGGATCAGCAATACCATCTTCAGATGGTCTCCAAAGGTTCACCCCGGAAGCATTGGCCCCAGTTAGTATTTCCCTTTCAGCGTTCACAAAGAAGAACAACTTGTTTTTGATGATTGGTCCACCCAATCTAAATCCAAAGTTATTGGTTGCCGCATCTACCGCTTCCAATTCATTGTCTCCAATTTTATTCCCTTGAAGAGATTGATTTTTGAGGAAATAATAAGCAGAACCTTCGAAGGTATTTGTACCGCTTCTCGTTACTGCATTGATTCCTGCTCCTGTAAATCCACTTTGAAGCACATCATAAGGAGCTATATTCACTGTAATTTCTTCAATTGCATCTAGTGAAATCGGCTGAGAATTTCCTCCTGGAAGAGGGTCTCCACTTAGTCCAAAACCATTATTGAAATTGGCTCCATCAATTTGTAGGTTATTGTACCTGGCATCTCTACCTGCAAAGGAATTTCCGCTAGCCTGTGGGGTCAATCTAGTAAACTCCAGTACACTCCTGTTGATTTGCGGAAGATTTTTTAATTGTTCGTTCGAAATGTTAGTAGCAGTACCTGTCCTGTTAGCAGTAAAATCTGAACCTCGAGTTCCTTCGACTACAAACTCTGTCAATTCAGTATCTCCATCAGAAAGGGCAGCATTAAGGTTGTAAACCTCCCCTAACCTCAATACTATTCCAGTGAATAGTTGAGACTCAAAACCCAGATAGTTAATTTCTATCGAATAAGGTCCTCCAACTCGTAAATTGGGTAGGTTAAACCTTCCATCCAGATTGGTAACCGCTCCATACACAGACCCAGAGGGTTCGTGAGTTGCTTTTACCGTTGCACCTATCAGTGCCTCTCCATCATTGTCAAGAACCGAGCCCTGAACGGAACTGGTAGTGACTTGCCCATAACTGCTTCCTATTGCTAGGAAGAGTAATAGCACAACAAGCATTCTCTTTTGTAACAGTTGCTTCATTTTCAAATATTTAATAGGTATAAATAAATAATAGAATTACAAATCGGATTGGCTATAATGGGTACAAATATAATCTTAAATTGAAGCTATAATGATAGCTAAACATTAAGTTTTTAATTTGAAACAGCAAAATTAATTAACAAATTCCTAACATAAGAATTTAGAAGGAAATTTTTTATTTTAATTCACTAACTGGTCAGAAAAAAATTTTAAGCTGTTTTTTTAATATTGACTTTAAGATTGTTTCTTAGGCACTTTTCACATTTTCTGTTTTGAATGGTTAATGTAAAAAAATCACTTTAAAGGCCAGAATCAATTCCCTCTACCAAATAAAACTGTAGGCTTTTTAAGTAATTTATTTCATATAAACTCATTACCTTGAACATTAAAACAGTATCAGAAGCATTACCTGTTTAATTAAAATTCATTTACTTAGAGGTCTTTTTCGAATATTTCATAAAGTAAAAGACAAAAAAAACAACTCCAACTACTTCTGATATATTTTACTATTAACTACCTAACTCTCTGATTGGTTCGAATTTAAGTTAAAATTAAAAATATTGAAATTTTACGAAATGCGCAAAAAAGAAATCCTATGGTTATACGTATTCCTGTTTGCAGCCCTAGCAGACATCTCAATGATCATTAATTCTGAAACCAGCTACAGGTATTTCACTAAACCACTGATAATGATTGCTTTGCTGATGTATTTCTTGCAAAGCACAAGGTTAATCAAAGATAGCTTGTTAAGAACTGCTGTTTCCGCCGCGTTGTTCTGCTCCTTCTTAGGGGATGTTTTGCTGCTAAACAACAACTTATTCTTATTCGGGTTGGGAGCCTTTTTTATAACACATGTTGGTTATACCATAGCATTTAAACTAACCCAAAACCATTCTTTTAATCTTCTGGAAGTGAATTTTATAAAAATGTTTATTTATAACCTTCCACTTTATATTGTGGCGGCCCTTATTTACTTTTTGATTCACTCACAGTTAAATGAGCTAAAAATACCAGTTATCATATACATAATGGCCATTGTCATGATGGTGACAATGGCCAGAGAAAGGTATGGAAGAACCAATAAAACCAGTTTTTGGCAACTGTTTATTGGTGCAATTCTCTTTTTTACTTCTGATAGCCTATTGGCCTTGGATCGATTCTTTTATCCCATAGTGGATGGAGACCTTTTAATAATGGCCACCTACATACTGGGACAGCTACTGATCGTCATGGGCATAAGAAGTCACCTATTACAGGTCAAAAGCTCCCAATAGTAAAATTTATTCTTTTTCTTTTTCCTTGATGTTTAATGACAATTCAACGAGTTGCTCTGCAGAGATAGTACTTGGGGAATTGATCATTACATCTCTACCTGCATTGTTTTTAGGGAATGCAATATAGTCTCTAATAGAATCTGTACCTCCAAATATGGCACACAGCCTGTCAAAGCCAAAAGCAATTCCACCATGTGGGGGAGCCCCATATTCAAACGCTTCCATTAGAAAGCCGAATTGAGATTGTGCTTCTTCCTCGATAAACCCAAGGTGCTTAAACATCAATTGTTGGGTTTCTTTGTCATGAATCCTAATAGACCCACCACCTATTTCCACACCATTAATTACCAAATCGTAAGCATTCGCTCGAACTTTTCCAGGATCCTGATCAAGCAATACCATGTCTTCCTTCTTAGGAGAAGTAAATGGATGGTGCATGGCATGATACCTTGAGGTTTCTTCATCCCACTCAAGAAGAGGGAAATCAAGTACCCATAAAGGTTTGTAGACTGATTTGTCTCTCAGCCCCAATTCATCACCCATTTTCAACCTTAACTCAGACATTTGTTTTCTGGTTTCTTTTTCAGTACCTGAAAGCAATAATATTAAGTCGCCGGCTTCAGCCCCGGTCTTTTCAGCCCATGCTTTAAGATCTTCTTGGCTGTAAAATTTATCAACAGTAGATTTGAAAGATCCATCTTCATTGCACTTAACATAAACAAGTCCTTTGGCACCTATCTGAGGCCTTCTAACCCAATTGGTAAGGGCATCAAGTTGTTTACGGGTATAGGATGCAGCTCCTTTTGCGTTGATTCCAAGTACTAGTTCTGCATCATCAAAAATGCTAAAACCTTTTCCTTGAACTAAATCATTGAGCTCTACAAATGGCATCCCAAACCGAATATCCGGCTTATCATTTCCATACAAACGCATGGCTTCTTCATAGGTCATGCGCTCAATATTGCCCAGTTCCATGCCTTTCACTTCTGTAAAAAGGTGGCGAACAAGACCTTCGAATACTTCCAGAATATCTTCCTGCTCCACAAAAGACATTTCACAGTCAATTTGTGTAAATTCAGGTTGTCTGTCAGCCCTAAGATCCTCATCTCGAAAGCATTTTACAATTTGAAAATAACGATCAAAACCGCTGACCATTAATAACTGCTTAAATGTTTGTGGAGATTGTGGCAGTGCATAAAACTCACCACCATGTACCCTACTTGGGACTACAAAATCTCTGGCTCCTTCAGGTGTAGATTTGATCAACACGGGTGTCTCCACTTCCATGAAGTCCATTCCATCCATGTATTTCCTGGTTTCTTGCATCATGCGATGCCTAAGTTGGAGTTTTTCTCTCACAACATTACGTCTAAGATCCAAATACCGGTATTTCATCCTTAATTCTTCACCACCGTCGGTTTCATCTTCGATAATAAAAGGAGGTACTTTGGCCTTATTCAATATCTCTAATCCACTTACGCGGATTTCAATCTTTCCAGTAGGAATTTTATCGTTTTTGGAAGTACGTTCAATTACTGTACCTTCAGCCTGTACGACAAACTCACGCCCTAAGGTGCTTGCACTTTTCAAAAGTTCGGGGGCAACATCACCTTCTTCAAAAATCAGTTGGGTAACGCCATATCGATCCCTTAGGTCTACCCATACTAATCCCCCTTTATTCCTTACCCTTTGCACCCATCCGGAAAGTTTCACTTTTTTATCCAAATCCTCCAGACGGAGTTCTCCACAAGTATGTGTTCTAAGCATTGAATTAGATTTTTATTTGCAAATAATCGCCAAAGATAATGATTCAGTCTAGAGATTGCTATTTTTAAGTGCAAGATAAAGCAATACATTATAGGATATTCACGTTTTTACCTAGATATTCATTTTAAATGTTGCAGGAAAAAAACGTATATTCGCAAAGTCTGTACTGCTTGTATTGCAATTTACTAAGAATACCAACTTAAAATAACCCAAAAAATATAATTTACCCTTGATTTTATGAAAAAATATTGGACTTACGGAGGATTGTTAATCATTATCTGCATTGCTTTCTGGATTTTCAGCGGAAATGACTCTCTAGTTCAGGAAAATGATAGGCTGGAAGTAGAAGTAGAAGAAATCATACCAGAAGAAGAAAACTTATTGTACGGGATTAATGTAGATGATTTGGACATTGTTGAGGGTATAGTGGAGCGAAATCAAACCCTGTCGACACTTCTTGCACCTTTCAATGTACCTTACCAGATCATCGATGAGATTGCAAAAAAATCCAAGGCAATTTTCGATGTTAAAAAAATCGCTTTCAATAAAAAATACACCGTATTAACACCAAAAGACTCTTCTCAAGCTCAATTTTTTATTTACGAGCCCAACAGAACAGAATTTGTCGTTTTTAATCTTGGACAACCGGCTATTTACAAAGAAAACAAGCCGATGGAAATCAAGAATAGAGAAATAGGAGGTACAATTTCTTCCTCCTTATATGTAAATATGACCGAGCTAGGATTAACGCCAGATCTTATTGACCAATTTGCTGATTTGTACGGTTGGGTAGTAGACTTTCAAAGATTACAAAAGGACGACAAGTTCAAAGTCATTTTTAAAGAGCAGATTGTAGATGATCAAATTGTAGGCATTGAGGATATAGAAGCGGCTTATTTTGAGCACATGGGACAAGGTTACCATGCTATTCCTTTCGAACAAAATGGCATTATTTCTTATTTTGATGAAAAAGGTAACAGTCTTAAAAAGGCCTTTCTAAGGGATCCTTTGAAATTTTCAAGAATAAGTTCAAGATATAGCCTGAGCAGATTTCACCCTGTACAAAAAAGATACAAAGCCCATTTAGGAACTGATTATGCCGCCCCTAGAGGTACAGAAATTCGTTCTGTAGGTGATGGAACCGTTCTTGAAGCAACTTACAGAGGGGGCAATGGGAATTTTGTCAAAATCAGACACAACGGAACCTATACCACCCAATACCTACACATGTCCAAAATTGGTAATGGCATCAAAAAAGGCACAAGGGTAAAGCAAGGTCAAGTAATAGGCTATGTAGGAAGCACCGGCTTGGCAACTGGTCCTCACCTTTGCTTTAGATTTTGGAAACATGGCAAGCAGGTTGACTGGTTAAGAGAAGAAATCCCACCGGCAGAACCGATTGCAGAAGAAAATAAGCTGGCATTTGAACAGGTAAAATTAGAGAAGATCAACAAGCTTTCTTCTATCAATTATACTGAGGTTTTACCTCTTCTCACCAGTAATTAATCTTTTATTAAGTCAATCTAAAAAAGTTTAAAAAATACCCAGTATTCGAATTTATTGTCATTCAAACAGGGTGCCCAAAATGGGGAAAGTACCTTCTATTAACTGATTAAACCACTTCCAAAGGACGGAAAGGAATTCCTAATGTAGTGTCCGGGAAGGGGTAATGTAGTTCTATTCTTACTTTTCAATATATTATCAAAAAATATAGATGAAACCTAGGGTGCTTTTAATTAATAATTACTCAATGGATCGGGCTTATTCCCTTTGGGAAAAAGGCCAGAGTGGCAGCCATCATGTCTGGGGAAAAGTTGAACTTGACCAAAGAGGGAAGGTAGAAATGATCGTTTTCCCCCATGAAAAATATAAATTTCTAAATAAGATTGGAAAGTTATTTGGGATAGGCCATTTGGATCAGCAAATCAGAGTTTTGTTAAATCTTAATAGCTTTGACATTCTGTATTCTCCCTATTCAAAATCAAACACCAAATTATTACTCATTTTAAAAGCCATCGGTTTATTTAGAAAGCCTATGGTGGTCACTATCCATCAGCCTTTCTGGATGGGTAAAAATGAAAATAAAATCTTTCGCTGGTATGCCAAAAAATACATTCTAACCTACGATGCCTCCATTTTTTTGAGCAAGCCACTTTTAGACAAAACCATCAAACGCTTAAAGATTCCAGATAAATCAAGTAAGGGAAAATTCAGCTTGGCACAGTGGGGCCCTGACATCACCTATTATGAGCGTTATTGTTTGAAGCGAAAGCCATTTGAGGAATGTGAATTCTTTATCAGTGCAGGTCATACCGATAGGGATTTCGAGACCCTGATAGAGGCATTTAGAAGCCTTGATTATAAATTAAAAATTTTTTGTACGCCAAAATCAATTCCAAAGACTGTAGATTTACCTCCCAATGTTGAGGTAAATTCGCAAGTCCTCACTTTTCACGATTTGATCCCTTTTTACCAAAGGTCCTTAGCCATATTAATACCACTTAAATATCCACACTTTAAAGAAGGATGCCAGGGAATGACCAGCATACAAGATGTTGTATCATTTGGTAAGCCCATGATAATGACAAGAAACCCATGTTTAAATTTAAATGTTGAGAAGGAAGGAATTGGTTACACGGTAGCCATGTACGATATCGAAGGGTGGAAAGAAAAATTAAAAATATTGAAGGAAAATAGGGACATTTGGAATGAAATGGGTAAAAATTCACAGTTGACTTTTAAGCAAAAGTTTAATTCTGAAATCTTTGCTTCCCATCTCGAAAAGATCTTTCTATCCACCTACAAAAATAAAAAGGGTTGATAAATTCCACCTCTATTTTTTTATGCAATTAGAGGAGGTAATAGTAAATAGGTACACTTCAATACATAAATGTAGGTATTTAGGCAGAAGATATGGATAACATCAGCTTTTCTAAGGAAGAACTAGCAAGGTATAACAGACACATCATTATCCCGGATTTCGGAATAGAGGCACAAAAGAAACTGAAAAAAGCCAGGGTCTTGGTCGTAGGTTCAGGAGGATTGGGAAGCCCCTTACTACTGTATTTGGCAGCAGCGGGGGTAGGAACAATTGGCATCATAGACTTTGACATTGTAGAAGACAGCAACCTGCATCGACAAGTGTTATTCGGTGTAGATGAGATCGGTTTACCAAAAGTAGAAGCTGCAAAAAAAAGAATAGAGGGCATCAATCCTTATATCACTATTAATGCTTACAATAAGAAATTAACCAGTGAAAATGCTTTGGAGTTGATTTCTCAATACGATGTAATAGCAGATGGAACTGACAATTTCCCCACAAGGTACCTAGTTAATGATGCTTGTGTATTGTCAAATAAAACGAATGTTTATGCCTCAATTTTCCAATTTGAAGGACAAGTCTCTGTTTTTAATCATTTCGATGAAGGTGTTAGAGGCCCCAACTATAGGGACTTGTACGAAACCCCTCCACCAGCAGGCCTTGTTCCTAGCTGTGCAGAAGGCGGGGTCCTAGGCGTTTTACCAGGCATCATAGGAAGCTTGCAGGCCCTTGAAGTTATAAAGGTGATTACGGGCGTAGGTGATGTGCTCAGCGGAAAACTATACACTTTTGACGCTCTATCCTTTCAGGCACATACATTCAAGCTGAAAAGGAAAGAGAGCAATCCTTTGAATGGCGCAAATCCTTCCATTACTGCTTTAATAGATTATGATCAGTTCTGCAATATTGGCAATGAGCAAAGAAACATTAAGGAAATAGATGCTGATGAGCTGAACGCCTTAATCGAAGGGGAAGAGCTGTTTCAGTTAATAGATGTTAGAGAACAGCATGAGTTTGATTTAGAAGATATCGGGGGAGAATTAATTCCTTTAGGCGCGGTTTTAGATAAGGCAGACAAAATTAAGCGGGACAGAAAAGTAGTAATTCACTGCAAAATGGGAGGAAGAAGTGCCAAGGCTATTCGTGATCTTGAAGACCGATTTGCCTTTGACAATTTATACAACCTAAAAGGTGGAATAAACAGTTATTTAAAACAATACAAACCAAGATAGACCCAGGTATTTGAATATGACCTGAATTGCCCCTCACTATTTAATTCCAATAATTTATGCACTTACAATACGGATATATTTGATAGGCATCCAAAGCAGATATTTAGTTAAACCCGAAATATGCAATAGACATTCTATTACATATTTCGGGTTAAAATAACAAACCCCTCAGTATTTGATTACTGAGGGGTTTGTTTTTAATAAAAGCACAATTTCCAAAATTGGAATTGCTATTCTTCTTTCTTAGACCAATTCTTGTTTAGTTTTGGTAAGCTAAGCTCAGTGCGACGATTGAGTTGGTGCATTGAAGGTGTACAAGGTTTGTCTCCGCAGTCATTAACCGGTTTCTCTTTGCCGAAAAACTCATAGACCATTCGATCTGAAGCGATTCCCTTGTCTTCAAGGTATTTTTTCACAACCAAAGCTCGTTTTTCAGATAACTTTTGATTGTAAGCATCGCTGCCTCTATTGTCTGTATGCCCTTTAATTTCCAGTCTTCTTTGGAGCATTTCTCTTAGCAATAAAGCTACTCTTTCTAAGGCCATCATGTCCTCACCATCGAGGGTAGCTTTGTCAAAACCAAAGTATATAGTAGGCAATTCTACTGGCAACTGCACATTACTTATATCACATAGATCAAGGTCAGCCATTTCAGGCGGAAGGTTATATGCTTTTCCTTCCTCTGGGAAAGCCAATAATAACAACTCCGTACGCCTATTGACCTGATGTTTGTTTTCTGGACAAGGAACACCATCTCCACAGTCGTTGGCAGGTTCTTTTTCCCCAAACCACTCTGCTTCAATTCTAGATCTTGCTATTCCGTATTTACCTAAATAATCTCTTACCGCATCTGCTCTTCTTTCACTAAGGGCCTCATTGTAGGCATCACTTGCACGTGAATCAGTATGAGAACGAACAGCTATATTCAAAAATGAGTAGGACTTCAAAAGCTCTGCAACTTTATCTAGGGAAGCTTCCGCATCCTCTCTTATTGATGAATCGTCTAAATTATAAAACACCAAATCAACGTAAGCAGTGGTATTATAAGGAATACGTACCATTTGATAGGTCTTTTCAAGAGAAGCATCTTTCAGCCCTTTGGTGCTCAATTCCTTGTCATGAATGGTGAAGTATCCTTCTTTCTTGATTACCAGTTCCAAATCTTCTTCAGGTGCTATTGATGCTTGTAGTTTCCCTTTCCCATCTTGCTTTACATCCACTATGGATCGATCCGCACCTTCCATAAGGTTAACCTCAAATGTGCCTGTCAATTGCTCACCATTACAGCCTAAAATCAAAGCCTGGAAATCTTTGTAAAGTGTTTCAACTTCAAAAATATCATCCCATCCTTTACTTTCAGGCCTGTTGGAGGAAAGGATGGTTTTATTATCAGAGGTAATGAAAAACCCGAAATCATCTTGTGGTGAATTATATGGAACGCCAAGATTTTTTAAGCCTGAAAAACCATTTCCTGAAATATTGGTTTCAAACAAATCAAGACCGCCTAAACCAAGATGCCCATCAGACGCAAAATACAGTTTGCCTCCTTTAATATAGGGAGCGCTTTCATGTCCACTTGTATTTATCTTATTGCCTAAGTTTACCGGGGCCTGAAATTCAAAATCATCATTGTACTGCATATAATACAAATCAAATCCACCTAAGCCTCCATCCATGTCGGATGAGAAATACAGACGTTTGTTTTTTTCATCCACAAAAGGATTGCTTATTCCATATTCAAGAGGAGCGTTAATAGAGAGACCATTAAAATCGATCATTTGGCCTTCCTCGTCCATTCGGCTAAAATAAACCTCTGAATTGACCTCATAACTTCCCGATTCTCTGATATCTCTTGTCACCGTATAAAAGATCACGGGACTCTCTTGCAGGGCAAAGGGATCTGTTGCGTGAAAAACATTGGGAACAGGAATGGTCAATGGCTCAATTTCGCCAGAATCATCCATTCTGTAAATTCCCAAAAAGTCTCTTCCGGTCCAGTCTGATTCCTTATTGTAATATTTATAACTCTTGACAATTCTTATTCCTTTTTTATTTCGGTCTGATTTACCTCCCCTATCGGAAGAAAAATAAATGTTCCCTTTACTGTCTTTTGTAAAGCCAAAATCAGCACTAGAAGTATTGACACCATCAACCCCTATTACACCTGCATTGGCTTTGGTCCCATACCAGTGTTTTAAAGAGTCAAGGTTAAGGTTTTGAATTGCGGAAGAGCCTTTTCCATTTAATGAGTCCAATGCAGCAAACACAGCATCTCTTTCCCCTGCCTGATTAGCAGCAGCGATATAGGACAACCAATCCTCATTTGAAGCATCCGAAAAGTCTACTACCTTTTTCCACCAATTATGGCTTTGTTGGTAATCTCTCAAATAGGTGAAGCCTTCTGCAGCACCTTTGGCAGCCTTATAGGTAGCTTTCTTATTGTAAGCTTTTGCATAGCCAGTGGCAGCTTCGTAATAATTTGATTCCGCAGCTTTTTGCTGGGCATACCTCAACAGGCCGTTTTGTGCCTGTACTTGGCAGACCAAGGCACTGAATAAAATTACAGGCAAGAAATAAATAAAAATCTTTTTCATATTTAGAACCATCTTGGGTTTTTCATATTCACTTTTCTTGGGGAGATATAATAACCTAAAGACATCTCATGGCTATTGTTTCTCAGACCATTAAGGGCATTGGTTTGTACATCATAAGCATATCCTAGTCTGAGTTTTTCTGTAGCAAACAATTCAAGTATCAATGCTACAGCATTTTTGGAAGAGAGTCCTGAAGGCAAATCAGAGGCACCAACTTTTAAATTGGTACGGTAAGAAGCTCCTGCCCATATTCTATCCATAAATAAAAACATCCCATTTAGGTCAAGGTTGGTTGGTCCGCTTCCCCCATTTCTCATCAGAAAGGATGGCTTGAACTTAACATCATCAGATAGAGGAAACAAAGCGCCTGCAGTCAAGTAATAGTGGACATTGTGATAAGCCAAAGCAATTGCTTCTTTTTCCAGGCTTTTCTTACCTACTAAATTATACGCGCTGAATCCAGCATAAAAATTGGGGTTGTGAAAAAAGATACCCGTATTTAGGTTGGGCGTATAAACGTTGATCCTTCCTTCTGGTAATTCTCCATCACCGAAATCATTTGGGTCAAACATGCTCCCGTCAATGGCATATTCTGAAATTCCTCCACTGACACCGATTCCCAAAAAGGATTTATCTCCAGTTTGAATTCTGTAAGCATAAGTCAATAAACCGGTATTGGTTTTTGTTGGCCCAACTTCATCTGACATAATAGATACGCCAAAGCCCATCAAACCTTCATTGGCACTTAAATCTGCGGTAACCGTAAAAGTGGTTGGTGCATCCGGTAAACCTCCCCACTGACTCCTGTAGGTAGACTGAACATAATGTTCCCCCTTGTATCCTGCATAGGCCGGATTTACATGTAAGCCATTAAACATGTATTGGCTAAACTGGGGCAACTGCTGGGCTTCTGAGCCAATTATCCCAACAGCAAGCAATATCACCAAAAATCCAAAAACTCTAAAAATATTCTTCATCGAACTTATTATTTTAATGCTGCTACTATACACAAGATCACTATTTTATGACTTGAAGCCAACCTTTATAGGTCTGCTCCTCACCACTATTGTCCGTGATCACTAAGACATAAAAGTAAGAACCCGAATTTAGACCTTGTGCTGCCCAATCATTTCTGTAATCCTCTGATTCGAAAACATGGTCACCATTTCGATTGAAAATAGTCAAAGCACTTTTTGCAAAATTCTCTATTCCTTTAATTTCAAAAGTATCGTTCTTTCCATCCAGATTTCCTGGAGTAATCACGTTAGGTACAAAAAACCTAATGATCTGATTGATGTCACTGGCATCCTGATTGGCAGAACTGTTGTCCTGATCATCTGGCACTTCTATATTCACGGTATTGGTAACTGTACCTACACCTGCGGCCTGCACCTTGATGACATAAACCATTTCTTGGCCAGCAGTAATAGAAGGTATAGTCCAACTTAAGGTATTTCCAGAAAGTGTTGCTCCTGGATCTGTACCGGTAAAGCCAATGTAGGTTACATTTACTGGCAATTGATCACTGACCTTAACATTCTCGGCTGAGCTTTGACCATTGTTACTTACCCGAATTTCATATTCGAATTCGTTGCCTTCATAAATGGCTTTGCCAAAGGAGGTTTTTGACACACTAATGTCTACTGACTTGGCAACCACCGTTACTGGAGAAGCAGTAACTTGATCCGTGAAATCACCGATACTTATCGTAGCAGTATTAATTTTTTCACCTCTTTCAACACCCATTGCTTCAATTTGGAGGTTTAAAGATTCTCCAGATGCCAAAGCTGAAATCACCCAGTTGCCTTCAGAGTCCTGTGCTGGGACTGCTCCCATATTTAACAAACCGGCTGGAAGTGGGTCTGCCACCAAAACATTGGTCAGATCAAAATCTGAATTATTGGTTAGTTTTATCGTGTAGGTAACTAACCCTCCTATTTGAATTTGGGAAAGGTCTGATGTTTTGCTTAATGCCAGCAAAATCGGCCTTACCAAAACACTCACTTTGGCTTGATCGCAGAATAGTCTATCTGCATTCTCACAAATTTCATAGGTAAAGGAATCATCTCCTGAGAAATTGGTATCAGGAGTATAGGTGACTACACCACCATTGCCAATAACAATGGAACCATTGCTCGGATCTGAGGTGATCAACAATGTTTCCTCTAGAATTGCACCTGCATTGGTAAAATCATTGTCCAAAACTGGAATATCAATTGCTACATTTTGATTGGTAACCACATCCTCATCCTTGGCTTCCAATTTAACATCTTGCAAGCTAAATTTAATTTCTCCTTGATCCTTATTGGTTGGGTTTATGGTTTCTACAAGATCATATAACAGAACATAGTCCCCTTCAGGTAAACCTGTAGGCAAGGTAAGTACCCCCTCTTCTGAGAGAGTTACGCCCGCAAGGCCATCATTATCTGTCAATATTGCATGAACCCTATCTGTAGTTACAGGTTCATTATTCAAAAGGTCATTACCCAATACATTCCCTACATCTCCAGCTCGATTTAAATTTATAGAACCGAAGCTATCATCCAAAGCTTCCAATACGGTAGACTGAACAGAAATTGATACCGTAGCCTGATCACATTTCCCTGGGTCAGCTTTATCACATATTTGGTAAACCAATTCAAAATCACCAGCAGGAATTCCTTCTATTATATTAATAGTTCCATCTGCATTCAATACTACTTTACCAGCAGAGTTATTACTTACTATGCTAAGGTTGACATTGTCTATCAATGCTGGTAATCCGTTTAGCAAGTCATTGTCCAATACGTTAATTACAGTCTCTTTACCAAAACTATCATCAAGTTGGATCAAATCATCATTAGCAATAGGAATGTATTCAATGACTTCAACGGTTACCTCTGCCTCATCTGAATCGCCTCCACCCGTTGTGATCTTATAAACCATTTTGTATATGCCCGGGGCAGTATTTGGTGGCACATCTACCGTACCATCAGGATTCAAAGTGACAGTACCGGCTGGAAAAGGAGTCACTGTTTCCAAAGTCACATCAATTGGATTCAATGGAAAACCGTTTAACTCATCATTGTCGTAAACATTAATTACTGCTTCTCCTCCTAATTCACTATTAACTCTTTCCGCTAAATCCGGGGTAGCGGAGATTGCATTGACAAAAAATACAAGTTTTCCGTCAGGTTCATTCACTGCAATAATTCTTATACCAAAAATGGGTTCACTTGACTCAAAAATTGCTGGAGAAAAAAGCACCATATATTGGGTTTGGGTAGGGGCATTGGTAACATGGTTAATACCAGTATTCCATTGATAGCCTCTAACCTGGATAACCTTAGCTCCTTCTATAGGTTTTCCTTCCCTATCCAGTGCAATAAAATCTGTTGCTGAATTACCATTCCTTTCTGTATACAGTAAATACCCAGATGTAACAACCTGATCCTTGTATTCCAGGTCTACAAATGCTTCACCCTGAGGAATGGACGGTTGACCATTAATATCCCAGTAAGATCTAATATCAGGAGTTGAGACAACCATTTCCAAGCTACTCAAAAAGTCAGCTTCCCTATGTGTAGTAATACTATTGTCAGAGTGTACGATTTGAACTGCCTCCGATCTGATAGCTTCTGTACCAATTACCGGATTTGGATTTTCAACCACTGGATTTCTGGTGGTAGCAAAGATTACTTTATCACCTCCAATCTTTATTGAGCTAATTACCACTGGCACATCTGCCGGGCTAGGGTTTTCATTCCCATCGGGTGAAGTTTGAACCAATTCATTCCCTTCAATAAGGTATTTTACTTCCTCAATGAGGATATTATTTTCTGTACCCGTAACAGTTACTGTTTGGGCTGAAACCTGCCCCACAATTGAAACAATAAATAATAAAATAAAAGGGATAAACTTAATGGTCTTTTTAAAAAAATAATGAAGACCAAGCTGAACCAATAAAATTAATCTTTTCATATAAAATTAAACTTAAAAACTAGTCATAACACTCCTATGTAAATCAAAAGAATAAAATAGTCTCCAAAAATAAGACTTTTATTTATATCTGACAAGGGCATGAAAGCCCCTAACTCACTAATTCATATAGTTTTTTAAAATGATTTTAATTTAAAAAAAACCAAGTAGCTAATAAAAAAGCCACTTGGTTTTTAAAACAATAATCAATTAATAAAACAGGAAAAATAATAACTCATTCTATTTCATTATTATACTGGCAATACTACTTATTTCGCATTCAACAACATCTTATCCTCACGATAACCTTTCTGATCTTTGTACCAGTCTGGATAGGCTTCTCCACCTGTAGCTGCCCATTTATAAAACATATTGTATCCTGTAGTTATGCTCTCTTTGTTCATCATATAAGGAACACTTTCGGTTACATTAAGTCCCCAAGGAAGTCCATTGTCTTTGCCTTTGTAAAAAGAGTTATCGTCTCCGTTAGAATTGTCCTGTTTTGTTCCGAATAGAGATTTGTCCACATGCGCCGTAGGCCTTTTTCCTGGAAGATGCACTTCAACACCACGTTTCTGATTAACTATAAGGAAAGGATTGAAACTATCCATCGTCAAGTCACTAAGCATTACTGGTTCTTCCCTGCTCCTAGTTGTTACAATTGGGTCATTAAGGTACAATGTGATACGCATTTTCTCAACAGACTGCATTGGGAATTTGGGATCTGTATTGATGCCTACTGATCCTCCACCAGGGTGGGTAAGCACATTGTCAACATCATCAAAAGCAATTACAGTAGCATATTCATTTCCTTCTTCAAGTCCATTGGACATGAATTTATGAATGGTATTGGACTTAATTTTGGAACCTTCTACCTTATAGATCTGACCAGGACTAATGCCTGTAAACTCTATTCCAAAGCCATTAGAATATCCAGCCCCTGCTGCTCTAGGCAAGAGATCTATCTGTACTTCTACAACCTTACCATCAGCATCTGTAATCCTATTGATCATATAATCCAATACCAAATCATTGAAATCATAATCTCCAGTAGCTGGCCACAAGTCTTCAAACATTAAAGTTCCAGGTCCTTCAGGCGTAAGGTAATTGTTGTAGGCTTTGTATTTATCCTCTGGATAATCATCTTCACCATCAATCACACCATCACCGTCTGTATCTTTTTTCTCTCCTTTTGGAAAGCAATTCGAAGAAGGGTCTGAATAATATTCGCCAGGAATTTCAATATTATCAATTGCCATTATGACATCCTCACCATAAACCATAAAAACAAGGTGAACTTTTCCTATCGCACCCTCCATGTCTTTGGAGATTTTAAAGTCGGCTTTTTTCGTTTTATCCTTATTTTTACTACCATAGTTGACTTCATGGTAACCTAGGTATTCATAATCTGTACTTTCTCCTGTTTCCTTATTATCTTCATCAAATGGAATATAGAAAGCATATACTATTGCCTCTTTCACCTCGGAATAAGGCGTCAAATCCATATAAATTTTACCTTTTTCAAATTTCATCCATGGAGATTTTATATCCCCGCGACTCCCATCACTACTTCCTTTTGTTATAAAGCTGTACTTTCCATCAGTAACATAATCCGACTCATCAGTCAGAGAAATATCATAAAAATCCCAACAGGAGTAATAGTAATCTTTCAAGCTGCCCAATTCCCCATCATTAGTGACTACGGTCTCGGCAAAAGACTGATAACTAACCAATCCCAACAGGTAACAAAATATTAATTTTTTCATTGTATTAATAGTTTAAAAATTTTATGATATTATTCAGCGCTTAATTCAGCGAATTCTACGACCTCTTCGTCAGCATCTCTCTCCAACTCAAAATTGAAAGATGCTACATTGTTATTGACTTCAGACGACTTTTCGGTTCCGCCATATTTCATAACAATTACATCCACACTTGAAGGCAAATCAAAAGTCATTTCAAAATCCTCATGCATTTTATGAGAACCTCCAAATATTTCAGTTCCTTCACTTGTCAATAATGTAAGCTTTTGGTTGACTCCTACATCCACTGTTAAGCCTTCAATATTTACAGTAATTTCATTGGTCGTTTTCCAATCAAAAAATTCTGAAACAGTTAACTCATCAATCGTTTCGGCTTCCGGACCTATCAGCTTGGTGTTTTCTTCTAATTGCTCCTCATTACAGGAGGAGAAAAATACCAGGATAGGAATAATTAACGCCAGGATTCTAAATCCCATTCTTTTGCTGTTTTTCATTGTTCTGCTGTTTACTATAATTTAAAAAAGTAGTGTGACTTATGTCACCTTTATAATAATGAATCAAATATCCCCTTTAATTCATTCTTAGAGGGAAATAATCGACGAACACAGGAAAAAGGTTGGCTAACTCCTGTTTTCAGTAGGTGAGATTATTACTATTAGTTGGTTTACAGGTATAAATGTAGAAAACATATAAAAGGCAAAAAAGTATTTATTAACAAAAGAGAGATGTTAATGACACAAAATTCTTTTTATTATTCAAAAACCAAATATTATAATAGAAAAAATTACACAAGCATTTTATTGAAGGACAGAGTAAGTATTATGATGTTCAGATAATACATACCTAAAAAAAAGCGAAAAACTGCCTTAATTTTGACGAAACTATTTCAAAATCAGCCACTTCTTTACTTTTTATTAATCAACTTATTGAAAGCGTGCCCCAGACTCAGTCAAGCCGAATCATTTAGCCATTAAAACAAGATAGATAGGTCAGCTAATCAAATATTGCTGCTCCTTTTACGTTTTGAGACCTTGATTAAACAAGCAACCATTTGCTAAAGAAACATTCTCTATTAGGTTTAACCCGAAATATGCAATAGACAATCTATTACGTGCTGAAATCGCTTCAAAATCAGCCACTTTGTTGCTGTTTTCAATTTCACCATAGCGGTGCTATGCTAAAATATCCACTACTGGGTTTGAGAAAACCAAAGCTAAAAAAACAAAAAGCTATGCTTCACCTGACATAAGCAGGTAGAGTATAGCTTTTTCTCCTGTTTAATACGAAATAGGCAATAGAAAGTCTATTACATAATCAAGGTTTAAAACAACTCGTTAAAATATATAACGTACGGAAAGGGCGAAATCATCCCCCCAGAATCCTCCACCATTAATAAGGTTAATGGCTGGTTTAAAATCCAGAGAAAAATTGAGAGGCAAATCCTCCAGCACATAATCAAGTCCTATAATACCGTCAATCCCCAAAATGGTAGACCCTTTGTAATTATTACCAGCCCAATAAGGATTATTGGAACCACTATTCCAGCTTCCTAAATGTGCTCCACCACCATAAAACCATCCTAAACCGCTGACGTCTTCAATGTCTTTATGTACTTCATAAAGCCCTGTAAGCAATAGCCCTCTCCACCTGGTATGCAATATCCCTTCAATGGCCGCATCTTGGCTTATAAAATGTTTTACACTCAATCCACTGCTTGAACCTAAACGTAGACCAACTGCAGTGTTGTAGGCTTGTGCTTTACTTTCGTTCGATACCGAATACATTAGAATCATTGCCATAGCGGCAAACATTACTTTTTTTACCATGTTACTATTGTTTAATTATTTTTTAAAATAGGATCGATCCATCTGGATGTATACAAGCATCCAAGGGGACATCGTGCGTTTCGTGTGGAATTTCCTCGGGCATTGGCGCCTCGAAAGACAATCCAATCTTCAAAACATTCGAATCAAGCTCTTTAAAGAACGTATCATAAAAACCCTGACCATACCCCAAACGATTACCAAGTGTATCTACCCCCAATAATGGGACAAACACCAAATCAATCAATTTGGCATCTGTTACGAATTCTGGTGATTTTGGGACAGGGATCCCCAATTTGTCAGTTTCATAAACGGTGTCTGCAGTCAACTTGACAATGGCCATTTTCCGACTACCATGTAAGGTCACCGAGCTATAAACCCGGTATTCTAACTTAAAAAGTCTACGCAATAATGGTACCGTATTTATCTCACACAACCTTTTAATAGGTAAAAAAACATGAATATGCTGTACCTTAGGGAAATCCTTTAAGAATTTCAGACAATTTAGAGCAATACTTTCGGAGCGTCGGGCTCTTTCTTCGGCACCAATTTCTTTACGCTCATTTCTGAGACGCTTCCTTAGCAATTCTTTCGCTACCATTTTCCTTTAATAGGATGAAATTAAAATCTAAAGGGTCAAAGGTATTAAAAAGGGACTGTATAAAATCCGGGTTACCTAAATAGAACTCAAGAAAATTAATTTTTCTTTCCTGCAAAGTACCTTGAGGGAAAAGCATTTTTTTAATATCACTCAACTGTTGAATGGCAATGGTGTTTTTTCTTTCTTCTGCCTTTCGAAACTTAGTAGCTACTTGATCCAAAATCTTTTCGTTTCGTTTATAGGCAGCCTTTACCGCATAGGCTAAAGTCGCATCCATTGTTACAGATTTCTCTTCCAAACTTTTAAAAAGATCTGCAATTTGACTTCGCTCATCTTTTAAATCCAGATCTTGTTCAGCATGTTCCTTTACATAGCTTATGCGCAAATTGTCTATGGGCAAAAACAACTCCTTTTCTACCAGTCCAAGCTTGTCCATTTTTCGCTGAACAGGTAAGGATAGCACCATGGCAAAATTCCTTGGCAATAAGAAGGGATAATCTATTGAATAATGATCGAATACACTTTTTAATTGAAACCAATAAGCCACCTCGGCAGGTCCACCCAAGTAGGCCAGGTTAGGCAAAATCACTTCCTGATAAAGTGGGCGCATAACCACATTAGGGCTGAATTTTTCAGGTTTTTCAGCTATAAGGGTAACCATCTCTTCCTCCGTCCATTCATTTTCTCCATCATAGGTTTTAAAAACCCCTTCTTCACAAATCAACCTTTCCCTTCTGCCATTTTCCATGTAGAAGAAATTAATTTCTCTCGGAAATATTTGAGTGGCATATCCCGCATCTTCCAAAGCACAATTGCAATCATTAACCAGATTATTGGCAGTAGAGGCAAACAGATCATCCTTAATAACAGGAGCAAATAATTCTTTCAGGGCTTTCTCATTGGCATCAATTATTACCAAACCTTTGTCTGCAAACAAATGATGAACATACTTCCTGACAGCTTCTTTTAGCGTTTTACTTTCCGTATAGGCCGTCTTAAAAAAATCAGGTAGAAACTGCAGTTCCCCAATTAACTTTTTCAAAGAATCATCTATTACAAAATCACCTACCGCTCCGGTTTGATCCGTGTCCCACTGGTAATTTTTCCCATCAAAATAAAAATGGTTGATCTCCTCAAAATCATGGTCTTCGCTTGCCATCCAATACACTGGCACAAATTGATACCCGGGGTTTTCCTTTTGTAGTTTTTCTGCCAGTGCAATGGTAGAGACGATTTTATAAATAAAATAGGAAGGACCAGTCATTAGGTTTAGCTGGTGACCGGTAGTGACTGTAAAGGTGTTACTTTCATTTAGTTTCTGAATGTTAGCTTTAACTTTCGCACCATCAAAGCCTCCATATTGTTGGTTTAAAACATCAACTAGGGTATTTCTTTTCTTCTGATCAAAGGTTTTACTTTCAATAGCTTGTTTAAAATTTCCCAAATCTGGAAACTCCTTATAGAACTGCTTTACTGAATCCTTATTTTGAATATAATCTAAAAAAAGTGATGAAAACAGGCCGGTACAGGCCGGGTCTAAAGTGGATTTTAACATAAAAGGAGAAATTTCATTATTGTATTGGCAGCTATAGAATGCATTTAAAACGGCTAAACCAAAGGTAAAGTTCAACAATTCTAGCTACAAATCAGAAAACAAGTTATACATTTTTTCAAAAATTGTATAACAATAATGCACTACTCAGTTCGTAATTTTGTCCAATAAATAAGCATTCTATCATGAGTAAATCAATCGAAGTACCGATTTCTGGAATGAGTTGTGCCGCATGTGCTGTAAGTGTAGAATCTATGCTTAAGGAAACCGAAGGGATTCAATCAGCAACTGTCAACTATGCCAATCAATCCGCCATAATTACCCTTGAAAATGAAGGTGTAGATCTTTCTGTAGCTAAAAAAAATATCCAATCGATCGGATACGATCTGTTAATAAATATTAATAATCAGGAAGACCTAGAGGCCATAAAATCAGCAGAGTTGAGCCTACTGAAAAGGAACACTTTGTATTCAGGCTTATTGGCATTGCCTGTATTCTTAATTGGCATGTTTTGGATGAACTTCCCTTACGCCAATATAATCATGTGGACACTAACCACTCCAATTTTAGCAGTATTTGGCAGATCATTCTTTATCAATAGCGTCAAACAAGGCAAAATTGGAAATGCCAATATGGACACTTTGGTAGCATTAAGTACAGGAGTGGCCTACCTTTATAGCTCCTTTAATACCTTTTTCCCCCATTGGTTAGAATCAAGAGGAATAGAACCACACGTATATTTTGAAGCCGCCGCAGTGATCATCTTCTTTATTCTACTAGGAAGACTTATGGAGTCTAGGGCCAAGGCAGGCACATCTGAAGCGCTTAAAAACCTAATCGGCCTTCAGCCTACTGATTTGATAGTGATTCGGGACGGAGAACCCATAAAGATGAATGTTGCGGATGTTCAAGCAGGTGAAACCATCCTTGTTAAGCCCGGTCAGAAAATTCCCTTGGATGGGATTCTCACTGAAGGACAATCTTATGTAGACGAAAGCATGCTCACAGGTGAACCTATAGCCCTAGATAAAAACATCGGAGACAACGTATTTGCAGGCACAATCAACCAGGCAGGTAGCTTTAAATTTAAATCAAACAAAAGTAAATCAGACACCTTACTATCCAGTATAATCGCAAGGGTAAAACAAGCCCAAGGCTCAAAGGCCCCTATACAAAAAACGGTAGACAAAGTTACTGGTATATTTGTTCCCGCAGTTTTGGCCATTGCTGTAATTACCTTTATTATTTGGTCTTTAAGCGGTACAGAGGACGCTACTTTAAGAGGAATGCTTTCTGCCATCACGGTATTGGTCATCGCATGCCCTTGCGCCTTAGGTTTGGCTACTCCTACCGCCATTATGGTCGGAATCGGAAAAGCCGCTTCAAAGGGAATATTGATAAAGGATGCTGAAAGTCTTGAAACAGGTAAAAAAATTGACACCTTAATCCTAGACAAAACAGGTACAATCACAGAAGGAAAACCCGGGGTTAAAGAAGTACTTTGGAAGTCGGGAATAGATAGTAAAGCATTGGCCTCCATATTTTACGCCTTAGAAGAAAAGAGTGAGCATCCCCTTGCCGCAGCAGTCACCGAACATTTTGCCGAGGAGAAAACGTCAATAGACTTAGCCGAATTCAGTTCTTTTACTGGAAAAGGCGTTCTGGGCAAGTACGCTGATAAAACGTACTATATTGGAAACTTAAAATGGCTTGAGTCTCTAGGAATAAACATCGATAAAACCCTGGCCCAAACTGCAGAGAACATACTGGACAATGGAGATATAGTAATCTACCTCGCAGAAGATAATCAACTTGTGGGTGTAGTTAGCATTGCCGATAAGGTAAGAGAGACTTCTAAGGTCGCCATTAGCAAATTAAGAAAAATGGGCATTGAAGTGCACATGCTCACTGGAGATCAAAAGAAAACTGCTGCTTCAATTGCTAAAAAGGTGGGAATCGATCATTTCCAAAGCGGGATGTTACCTCAGGACAAAGGAGAATACATTAAGAAATTGCAACAAAAAGGACATAGGGTTGCCATGACCGGTGATGGAATCAATGATAGTGAAGCCCTTGTTTTAGCTGATTTAGGCATAGCTATGGGGGCAGGCACGGACATTGCGATGGAAACAGCCCAAGTTACGCTAATGCATTCAGACCTTATGGCCATATCCGAATTGTTGAAATTGAGTAAAGAAACGGTGACTACCATCCGACAAAACTTATTTTGGGCGTTCATTTACAACATCATTGGCATTCCTATAGCTGCTGGTATATTGTACCCAATATCTGGTTTTTTGCTAAATCCTATGATAGCCGGTTCAGCAATGGCGCTTAGCTCCTTGTCAGTTGTGGGTAACAGTTTGAGGCTAAAATACAGTTAGACCAATGGGTTAAAAACTGCCCCCAACCGGGCCTAAAACCACCAAGGTTAATTCTATACTGAACTATTTCCAAAAGGAAATCATTTATCCGAAACAATAACATTTCAAATAAGATCAAAAATGGCAAAACAAATTAAACTTAAAACAAATGTAAAATGCGGTGCCTGTGTAACAGCCATTTCTCCAGCAATGAATGGTTTAGCAGCATCTCATTGGGAAGTTGATTTACAGTCTCCTGACAGAATTCTAACAGTAGAAGGAGATGTTAATGAGACTGAAATAAAGGCTGCACTGGAAAAATCCGGTTATAAGGGTGAATCTATTTAAATGAAAGAAGGCAGGATAGGTAGAAATTTTATTACTTTTGCCTCTATTCTATGATTAAATACAAATCTTTTGTTTTAGACAATGGACTTCAGGTATTGGTCCATGAGGACCATTCTTCAGAAATGGCTGTTGTCAATCTCTTGTACAAGGTAGGTTCTAGAAATGAGGTCTCCGGCAAAACAGGCTTAGCCCATTATTTTGAGCACCTTATGTTTTCTGGCACTGAGCATATCCCCGAATTTGACAGTGCAATAGAACGGGTTGGAGGTGAGTGCAATGCCTTTACAAACACCGACATTACCAATTTTTACATCACCTTACCAGCTATCAATCTGGATACTGCACTTTGGTTGGAAGCAGATCGGATGAGATTCCTTAATCTTAAGGAAAAGCCCATCAATACTCAGAAGCAGGTTGTAATTGAAGAATTCAAACAACGCTACCTCAATCAGCCTTATGGAGATGCCATGCATCATGTTAGGCAATTGGCTTTTACCAAACACCCCTATCGCTGGCCAACCATTGGTGAGAAAATTGAAGACATCGAAAGATTTGAGAGAGAGGAACTACTGGCCTTTTATGAGGAAAATTACACTCCCAACAATGCCATACTTTGTATTGCTGGAAAGGTGAATTTTGAAGATGTCAAGGCAAGGGTTCATTATTGGTTCGATGACATTCCCAAAGGAAAGCAAAGCCAGAAAACTATTGTTGCTGAGCCAATCCAAAAAACAATAAGGCGCAAACAAGTCTTTTCTACTATCCCTACTGAAGCATTGTATAAGGTGTATAAGATGCCGGGCAGGCTGGAGAACAACTACCTTACCTGCGACCTTATTTCAGATATTTTGGGTTTTGGGAGATCTGCATTATTGGAAAAAACCTTGATTAAAAACTCTTCATTATTTGCCAATTGTCAGTCCTATGTTTTAGGAAATATTGATCCTGGATTGATGGTCATTACAGGTAAAATGGAAAAAGGAGTGGCTGCCGAGGATGCAGAGGCAGAGTTAGATGAAGTATTGGAAAACTTTAAAAAAGAACCTATTCCACAACGAGACCTTCAAAAAATCAAAAATCAGGCACAAGCGATGCAAACATATGAATCTGTTTCTTTGCTAGGAAGGGCAATGAAACTTGCCTATTATGCCTATTTAGGTGACACTCAACTGATGAACAAGGAGTTTGAGCGAAAAATAGCCATTACCGTAGAGGAAATCCAACAAGCAACAAACACATACCTCAACCAGGATCTTGCTTCGGTAATTTATTATAAATGTTCACCTAACGACTGATCTATTTTATTGAAAAATCATTAAAATTATAAATATATGAGTGCATTTCGCATAGGATTCGGATACGATGTTCACCAATTGAAAGAAGGTGAAGAATTTTGGTTGGGTGGAATAATCATTCCTCATAGCAAAGGAGCTGTAGGCCATTCTGATGCTGATGTTCTGATACATGTGATCTGTGATGCACTATTGGGAGCAGCTAATTTACGGGACATAGGCTACCACTTTTCAGATCAAGACCCTCAATACAAAGGCATTGATAGCAAAATATTGCTTAGTCAGGTAATGGATCTTTTAAAGGAAAACGGCTACCAAATAGGGAATTTAGATGTTACAATTTGCCTGCAACAACCTAAAATCAATCCGCATATTCCTGCCATGAAAACCTGTTTGGCTAAAGTCATGCAAATCGATAAAGGTAAATTGTCTTTGAAAGCCACCACTACAGAACGATTAGGCTTTGTAGGACGTGAGGAAGGGGTTTCTGCTTATTGTGTGGCCTTGATTCATTCATAATTCACTTAATAATTTCCCCCATGGAAAACCAACAGCCCAAAATCATCACCACAGAAGACGGATCACATTCTGTGTATCTTCCTGAAATCAATGAAAGCTACCATTCTTCCAATGGGGCTTACAAGGAATCAATTCATGTGTACTTGTTGTATGGTTTGGAGGCATGGTATGCTAGAAACAGAGGAAAATTCCCCATCAGAATTTTTGAAGTAGGTTTTGGCACCGGACTTAATGCCTGGCTAACCCTAATCTGGGCAGAACAAAACCAAGTACCTGTTCTCTACCATACGATTGAACCTTATCCACTTGAAAAGGAGATTTATGAGGCATTGAACTTCACCCAATTGGATGAAACCCTGACTCATTTTAATGGCTACTTTAAGCGTCTCCATCAAATGGCCTGGGACAAGGGAATGCCAATGACGGATTATTTCAATATTAAAAAAGAAAAAACCACCTTACAGGAGGTACAACTATACGGTTCAGACCTTGTGTTTTTCGATGCCTTTTCTCCAAAAAAACAGCCAGAACTCTGGACAATGGAAATGCTGGAAAAAATCGAAGACAGTATGAACCCATCTGCTGCTTTTGTTACCTACTGTGCTGCAGGCCACCTCAAAAAGAACCTTCAATCGCTTAACTTAACCTTGGATGAAGTACCTGGACCTCCAGGTAAAAAGGAAATGACAAGAGCGTGGAAAAAAAGCTAGTACTACAAGGTCTTACTATTCTATTGATTTTTTCTCTGCTTGCTGCGACTTCCTTTGCTTGCAAGCCTAAGGGTGAAAAATTATCGCCAATAAATGATAATTCAAGTCCTATTAAACCAAGTACTGAAGTCATTAAGGCAACTTCAAAAAAGACAGAGGGCTTTCATAATATAGTTAAGGGAGACAGTATTATTCAACGTTTATTCCTAAATGAGAAACTGCATTATGAAAGCCTTATTCTAGATGGGAAGAGAGTTTACAACCATATCTATCCCAAAATAAGTGATTCCTTCCTTTTCGAGGACAAATACTACCTAAAAATAAGCTACCCTATTCCTTTTAGTGGCACCATTGAAACAACAATTCCCGATTGTCCCGATTATGTGCTCACCGATTTAGAAAATGACATCCTACAAATAGTAATTTACAACGCACTGGATCTTAGCAATATCGATCTCAAATTCAATTATTCACCTTCCAAAAAAGACAGTTTGGTCAGTTCCGAATATCTTCTTAATTATGTGATTTTTAATTGAGGGAAAGACCGATTTTCTAGGCATATTCTCCAAATATTTTAATAAAGAATTATGCGTTTAATAATGCAAATTCATTAATATTAGCATGCCTTTTTACTCCATAGTGAATTATTACACTTGGATTTCAGTGGATCAGTTCTAGTTCTTAAACCCGAATTATGTAATAGGATTTCTCCGCCCTGACAATGGTCAGGGGTGAAGCCTGTCCCGTGTTTACGGGAAGTGTTGCAATCGCAAGAAAATCAGGCTGTTTGGAGATTTTAGTATAGCACCGCTATGGTGAAATTGAAAAATGCAACGAAGTGGCTGATTTTAAAGCGATTTCAGCACGTAATAAATTGTCAATTGCATATTTCGGGTTTAAGGTTGAAGTCTACTCAAGACAGCTTTCGCTTCTTCCCATGAAAGCCTTGGGCCAAATTGACTAACAATCTTTGAGGATGCCATGCTTGCCAATTTTCCACTAGAGGCATAAGAATGCCCATTGGTGATGCCATACATAAAAGCACCAGCAAACATATCCCCAGCACCATTGGTATCTACGGCCACAGTAGGATAAGGCGCTATGTCAATAAAAGTTTCCCCATCATAAATCAAAGCACCGTTTTTCCCTTGGGTAATTACAAAATGCTTCGCGATTTTTTTCAACTCTTCACCAGCTTCAGACAAATTGTCTTTTCCTGTATAAAGCATGGCCTCTTCCTCATTGGCAAAAAGCATGTCTACTCCAGAGCCGATAACCTCTTTAAAGCTTTCGCCAAAATATTTGACCATGGCAGGATCTGAAAAGGTAATTGCCACCTTTACGTTATTTTCCTCTGCAATTTTTTTAGCAGACATCATGGCTTCTTTGGCATTCTCTGAGGTAATAAGGTAACCTTCAATGTACAAATACTTTGAGTCCTTAATTGCTTCCTCATTAATCTGGGATGTTGAAAATTTCTCGGTAATTCCTAAAAAGGTGTTCATGGTCCGCTCCGCATCTGCTGTGACCATCACAAGGCACTTCCCGGTAATCCCTTCCTCTAACTTAAAAGGATCAAGGTTATGGTTAACCCCCGCTTCTTTCATGTCTTCAATGAAAAACCTTCCCAATTCATCATTGGCCACTTTACAACAATAGTAGGACTTCCCTCCAAATTGACTTACGGCAATTATGGAATTAGCCGCTGAGCCACCACACTGTAATTTTGAAGTTTTGGTATTTATAGCAGACATCAACTCTCCCTGACGATCTTCATCAACCAAAGTCATCAACCCTTTTTCTATGCCATATTTATCCAAAAAAGGATCACTAACCTCAAACTCTATATCTACCAAGGCATTACCTATGCCTGTAACATCATACTTCTTTGTCATATTCAATAAACTAATGTTTTGGCCTGAAATTGGCCACTAGGATAATAATTGTCGATTTTAATCTGTTCTTAGTCTTACAATTTTTGACTTCTGCCTTTGATCGCTTCCAGTGCAAAAACTATAGCTGAGATTACTAAACCAAAAAACTCTCTATTGATCTCCATTGCATTGGTTTTCATAGAAAGGTCTTTTTGTTGCCACTCCTGTCCTATCCATCCAAAGATGTTATCTGGCCAAAAAAAGATGGCTCCGACAAGATAGATAAAGGTTAGGGTAACTAAAATATTTACATTAAACCTTCCAAAGAAGGCAAACCCTGATGTAATTGATGCTATCAGGTAAACCGGAACCCACAATTGAGGATCAGGATCATTGATCTGCCAATAACCAAACAGCAAGAATATTAATGAACAACTTCCAAAAAAAATCTTCCAGGATTTACTCATAACACTACTAATTTAATATTTATAAATAGATCATGACAAAATTCGATCACTTTCTATTGACAACATCATGAATTATTGAATAAACGGATGTTGGATCGACATTTTCTCCTTCCTCTTTATCACTCGACCTAATCAGTACAGGCCAATCTTTTGTACTTTCAGGAATTCTTCCATGCGAGCCTTTTACCAATTCAGCTTTTAAAGGGATAACGTCCATCAGGTACCTGAAGCCCAACTTTTTCTTCAACAAGGTCCAACCCAATTTCCCTTTTAGAAATTTAATGTCCGGATTGGCAAACATTTCTACAGGGTCATACCCAGGCTTGCGGTGAATATCTACTGTCCTGGCATAATCGGGAGCTACATTATCGTCCAGCCAATAATAATAAGTAAACCAGGAATCTTTGTCAGCCACAGCCACCAAATCTCCAGTTCTATCGTGGTTCAATTTAAAATCCTTTTGCTCAGCACTATCCAACACCTTTTCAACTCCCGGTAAGGCCGCTACAAGGGCCTTCACTTTAGCCAAATCCTTCTTATCGTTAACATAAATATGTGCAAGCTGATGATCAGCTACTGCAAAAGCCCGACAAGTTCCAGCATCCAAGGTTTCCAGCCCCAACTCATCTTTTACTTCAATATAGCCTGCTTTTCTTAAAGCCCTATTGATATGTATAGGTTGGTTAACAGAAGTTATTCCATATTCGGAAAGCAAAATCACCTCAGCTCCCTTCTCTTCGTAATAGGTAATCAGTTGCTCGCATAAGACATCAACTTCATTCAAGCTTTTACTAATCTTGTCGAAATTAATCCCAAATTTCTGCAAAGCATAGTCCAGGTGAGGCAAGTAAATCAGTGTCAAGGTAGGATCGTGCCATTCATCTACTTTCATAGAAGCATCTGCTATCCATTTACTAGAAGCAATATTCGCATTGGGACCCCAAAAAGAAAACAGGGGAAATTGACCAAGTTCCTTTTGCAGTCGGTCTCTCAGTCCCATTGGTTGGCTATGAATATCTGGCAATTTCCTTCCATCTGAAGGGTACAAAGGCCTTGGAGTCACTGCAAAATCTACAGATGAATACATATTGTACCACCAAAACATATTGGCGCATGTAAAACCCGGATTTCCGGCCTTTAATGCATCCCAAATTTTGGAAGATTGTACCAGATGATTGGACTGGCGCCAAAACTTGATTTCACATTCATCTTTAAAATACCAACCATTACCCACAATCCCATTTTCCTCCGGCCATTTACCGGTTAGGTAGGTTGATTGTGAGGAGCAGGTCACTGCTGGCAAAACAGGCTGAATTGCTGAAGTTTGTCGTTTTTCGCTCCACTTCTTTAAAAAAGGGGTATGTTCTCCAATTACCCTTTGCGAAAGTGCTACCACATCGAGTACAACAGTCTTTTTCATTATATATTGCTTTTTACCCAGTTCAACTCCCTGGCAATGGACTGATCCAATGACAAATGGATATCTTCAGGCAAAACTTCCCAGGTATAGGTTTCTACTTCAAGATGACTGGTAAGTTTTCGCTCTCCATTCAATTTTAACACACTTAATATATCCTCTTGTGTAGATTGTAAATGCCCGTAGGTAGCCAAGAACAAAGGAACGTGAAAATGAACACGCCACTCCACTTCATTGGTAGTCGCCAAATCGACAAGTGCATCAGGCAGGTCTGGATAAGCATGTAGACTATTGTCTTCCATTTTGCCAACTACCTGATGCAGATAAGTGGATTCTACAAAGGGTAACAGTGCTTTTTCTACAGGTTTTCTTTTGTCTTTTTGTGCCGGGATAGCTGCTTTTAAAGCGGCACTCAATTGGAATTTCCCAATTTTGATGCCTTCATCCTTAAAAGTATTGAGGACTTCCTCATGATTTTCATAGCCTACGGCAAAATGACAAACATCATAACATACCCTAACATGGTCTTTGATTACAGAAGCAGCAACTTGGGGTGAAACCCCAAATTTCTCGACCAAAAGAGGGATTCCTGCCGGTATCAACCAGTCATTGTAAAAATCAACCAATCCTTTAGAGTCTTCTATAACCCCATCCGGTTCTGGTTCAATGTCCAAATGAAGATCAAGGTTTTGATCCAACTTTAATTGATAAAGTTGCTCCACAACCTCCATAATATGAGCACAAGATTGGTCCATCAAGGCTTTCATAGCCTCAGTGGATTTGTGCCAATGCTTATAGCTTAAAGGTGAAGTGGAAATCCCCGCATCCAAATTGGCCGGCATTATGGCTGCCAATATTTTAAATAATCTTAATGTATAGTCCTTCCTTGCAGTTGAACTCCAATCAGGAAAATGTACCTCATCCTTAACCACTTGCCTGTGAAAACCTCCAAAGGGAAAACCATTGAAAGTAAAAACATAACAATTATTATCCTTTAGCCAGGATTTAAATTCTGCTAACCGTTCGGGTTTAATCAAGGTTTTACTGGCCTCATCAGAAACCCTTAATCCAATGGCAAAAGCTTCTGTAACAGACAACTCTCCCTTAATTTTAGGGATGTATTCTTTAAGGTTTTCAAAGGTCGCATCCCAACTTTCCCCTGGATGTATATTGGTACAGTAAGTTAAATGGAAATCGGCTATTTGCATATTAAGGGTTTGGCTATTCGTTCAGAAAATCTGGCTCAGGCCTTTAGGTATTCGACTTGTAAATCTTTAAGTTTTTCTATTGCTTTAACAATTAAAGCTTCAGTCATTTCATGAACTTCCACTCCATGACCTATTTTATCCAAAAGCATAATGGTCAACTCACCTCCCAAGTGCTCTCTAAATTCTTCAAGTCCCTGAAGCAAAACCTCTCCTGACAATTCAGGAAGGTACAAATCAAATCCAAGATCAGTAATGACTTTCAATACACGGTTCAGTTCATTTTCAGATAGCATTCCAGACAGGAAGCTATAGGTAGTATCAAGAGCTATTCCTATGGCCACAGCTTCACCATGCCTTACCCTATAATCTGTCAAATGCTCTAACTTGTGCGCTGCCCAATGACCAAAATCCAATGGTCTGGAAGAGCCACTTTCAAAAGCATCTCCAGAAGCAATATGATCCAAATGCATCTGGGCACAGCGGTAAATTAATTCAGACATTGCAGGATTGTCTCTATCAAGTAGGTCTGCTATTTGTCCTTCTATCCATACGAAGAAAGAGGCATCCTTGATCAGTGCAACTTTTAAAGCTTCAGAAATTCCCGATCTCCAATCTCTTGGTTCCAGTGTTTGTAAAAAATCACTGTCGTTGACCACTGCATAAGGAGGAGAAAATGAACCGAGGTAATTTTTTTTACCATAAGCATTGATGCCGTTTTTAACACCTATGCCCGAATCATTTTGAGAAAGTACCGTGGTAGGTATTCGGATATGTCTGATCCCTCTATGGGCGATAGTGGCTGCAAAACCAACCATATCCAAGAGTGCTCCTCCTCCTAGGCCTACAATATAGGAATGCCTGTCAATCCCATATTCGTCTGTTGCTTTAAGAACCTGCTGAAAATACTGCTGATTGTTCTTTACCTGCTCCCCTCCTGGAATTACCAATGGGTCTGCACATAATGTAAAAACTTCTTTGTACTTCTCAGAATACGTCTTAATTGCTGTAATAAGATCAGGGTGGGTATTCACCACTCCTTCATCCAGAACAAAATATACTTTAGGGATTTTTTGTCCACTTACCAAGTCTGCAAAAAGATTGTTATTCAGTGAAAACAATGCCTTTGTAAAAAACACTTCATAACTGAAAGGAACACTGAAAACTTGTTCAATTGATTTATGTGCCACTTTATTCATTTTATTTTTGATTGTTCCTGAGAACCTTTTGCTTCATAATATATAAGTAATTCAACCTCTTTTTGGTTCACTAAGTAACCGCAAAACCCTTGGCCAATTGCAAAGATAGTGGTAATAATAGTAAAATAACCAATCCTACTATCCAACCCGAAAAAGCCGCAGCTATTGTGGCATTGACAATAATTAAAGCCAACACGGCTGCTTTTACAGATTTACCTATTAGTGAAGGCTCCTTATACTTCAAAGCTTTAACCAATGGGGGAAAAATAAAATAGCTTAATAATACCAGAAATGGTAGACTTTCCCACCAAGTTTCAATATTCATGTAAGCAAGTAGAAAAATGGACAATACAATGATTGCATAAATCCCTAAACCTGCTTTTAGGGCAGTAGTATTTTCTCCATGAACCTCACCGCGACTAACCATAGTAATGGCCGACACATAGAGTAAAGGAATAAGTCCAATGTACCAATAAGTGGCTACCGCGCCTTCTATCAAACTCATTCCAAGCAGCAGATTCCCCGCCCTGCATAGTCCCATATTTATGGGGCCGAAAATATTTTGATGCTTTCCCCAAGCATCATATAAAACAGCCAATATAGCCACCACCAGGGCAATTAAAGCAGAAAAACCACTTACTTGCCATGCCGCCAATACGCCAATAAAAAGCAGCACTGTGGCCATAATGCCAGCACTTTTTACGCTTGCCTGTCCACTGGGGATGGGCCGTTCCGGCCTTTCTACCCTATCCAATTCTGCATCAAAAACATCATTAAAGGCAACACCTCCACCATACAAGCCAATGGTGGACAATACCAGCCAGGCAATGGAATTCAGAATAGTGGCATCCACCCCCTGAATTAAAGTGTAAACTGCACCTGATATGGCAGCTCCTGCTAAAATATCGGCTATTGCAGTGACTATATTCGCAGGTCTGGTTAGCTTGATGTGCGCAATAAGTGATGACATCTGATAATTAATTCTCTATGATATTGGAGGAATCGCTTTCTACACGAGGATTTTGTCCACCTCTAAGCACAGTATTTCCTCCCATTTTTTTTGTTTGATCGATTGGCTCTTTTTCTAACCAATCTTTTTCATCCATCTGTCCGCTTTGACCGTAGGCTTTCAGGGCATTTCCATAACAAGTCATTTTAATATGCTCTTCAGGAATTCCTTTTTCTCTCATTAAGGCTGCCGTTTTTGGCACTGCCAATGGATCACTGATTCCCCAATCTGCGGCACTGTCTACAATGATGCGTTCCGGACCATATTGGCGTACAATTTCTACCATTCGCTCACTTCCCATTTTGGTATGTGGGTAAATCGTAAACGCTGCCCAATAACCTCTATCAAGAACATCCTTCACTGTTTCTTCATTGTTGTGGTCCACAATGACCATACCCGGATCGAGTCCATGCTCCTCACTTACAACCATACTTCTGATGGTTCCTTTTTTCTTATCCCTATGAGGAGTGTGGATCATCACTGGCAGATTTACCTCTTTTGCCAGTTCCAATTGAAGCCGATAAAACCTGTCTTCAGCTTCCGTTTGATCATCATATCCTATTTCACCAATGGCTACCACGCCTTCCTTGCTTACATATAGGGGAAGTAGCTCCATCACTTCCTCAGCCAAGGCCACATTATTGGCCTCCCGGGAATTCAGTCCCATTGTGCAATAGTGCACAATCCCAAATTGCTTGGCCCGAAAACGTTCCCAGCCAACAAGGCTACTGAAATAATCTTGAAAACTTCCTACTTTGGTTCTTGCCTGTCCTAGCCAAAATGCAGGCTCAATTACAGCCACTATTCCAGCTTTTTGCATGGCTTCATAGTCATCAGTAGTTCTGGAAGTAACATGTATATGTGGATCGATGTACATCATAACGCTTCAATTTTATATGCTAACCTATGTTAATTTAAATGCAATTCATAATGATAACAAATGAACGGAGAATTTCAAGTGAAAACGGCAAACTGATACAATGAATTAGTTTTCCTCTTCATATTTCTTGCCTATTCCTTCCCAACTTATTTCTCCCTTATCTATTTTATTTTTTATTTCCGGATATTTATCCAGAAGACTCTTGGCTGAAATATTTTCACTTTGAGAGCAGGTCAGGCCTACTGCATATTTCTCCAAATCTGTTCCATTGACCATTACCTTTTCCAAGAGGCCTAGGATTTCCTCATCTACAAATGGAGAGACAAAGCGCCACAGCTCTGGAATCACATTCCTATTGGCAGACCAGCGTTCGTGAACATAATCGACCAAGGTTTTAGCCAAACTGCTATTCAGCCGCTTTTCAATTCCAATGATCTGATAGAGGGGTCGCTGCATAAAGATGGCCTTTAGCACCATTTGATTCCAGGCTTGCTCCACCAGAAAATCTGCTGGATAGGGATTGTTTAATGCTATGGCATCAAATACCGAGGTCATATTACTGCGCAATCCCTCAGCAGCACGCTTGGTAAATTTCTCCTGAAAAGGATAGATGGGCAAGGCAGCATACAAAGCCTCCTGCTCATGAATATCTGCTGATTCAAAAAGTTTCTCTATATCCTTCAGCCATTTTTCACTATCCTCTGACAATGCTTCCAATACCAATAAGACCCTTGCCGTTTGCAGACAGGTCCATTTACCAGGAGAAAAACCATCCCTGATTTTTGCGGCTTCCTGAAGACCTTGATCTGATAAATTTAATGGATTTTTGGAAAAATGACGGGATGCTTGACTAAAGGATAAAAAAAGCTTCATTGAGCCCATATCTGCTTTAATCCTCTCCACCTGAAGCTCCAACCAATCCATGCTATCGGAAGCGGCTGTTGCCTTCAAGCTTCTCTTTAGAAATTCTATGGTGGATGAAATACTTTTCATACTTTTCAGCTTTTTTGTTCTCTACAAATATAACATTTATTCTATTCCAGTTTTTTGAACATGAGCACAATCATATACTAAAAATTAGTCTCTCGGGTGAAAAAAATAAAAAAAGCCAGACCATCTTATCAAATGGCCTGGCTTAAAATAAGCTTATTCAATTAATGCTTTACAAGTTACTTTAGCCAATCAACGCCAGTATCTTTCCAGCTTCTGGATTTGGCAGAGTCTAATACGGCCTCACATACCTTCTGGGTCTCATAAGCATCTCTAAAAGTAGGCCTACAAGGCTCATCACTTTCAAGACTCTTAAAGAAATCCGCTACTTGATGAATAAAGGAATGCTCATAACCTATACTTGTTCCAGGTATCCACCAACGATCCATATAAGGTTGATCTCCTTCGGTAACATGAATAGAACGCCAGCCTCTAACCTGAGGTTCGTCATTATGATCGAAGTATTCCAATCTATTCAAATCATGTAAATCCCATCTGATGGAAGCATGTTCTCCGTTTATCTCAAAAGTATAAAGCGCTTTGTGTCCTCTCGCATAACGAGTGGCTTCAAAAAGCCCTAATGAACCATTGTCAAAATGGCAATGAAATGCACAAGCATCATCAATTTCAACCTTTTGTTTTTCCCCACTTCCCTGGTGTACTCTTTCCTTGATAAATGTTTCAGTCATGGCAGAAACATCTTTAATCCCTCCATTTAGCCACATGGCAGTGTCAATACAGTGAGCCAAAAGGTCACCAGTCACTCCTGATCCGGCTGCAGCTGCATCTAGTCTCCAAAGTGCATCTCCTCCTTGAGGTAATTCCGGACTGATCGTCCAATCCTGAAGGAAATTGGCCCTGTAATGGAAGATCTTACCTAGCTTACCAGAATCAACAATTTGTTTTGCTAAGGTTACGGCTGGCACTCTTCTATAATTGTACCATACAGTATTTTTTACTCCTGCTTCTTCGATTACTTTTACCATTTCTTCCCCTTCTTCTATGGTTCTGGAAAGTGGTTTTTCACAAAGAATCATTTTTCCTGCTTTGGCAGCAGCGATGGCTATTTCCGAGTGCGTGTTATTTGGCGTACAGATGTCAATGGCATCTACATCATCTCTTTCAATGACTTTTCTCCAGTCTGTTTCATAAGAAGCATATCCCCATTGCTCAGCAAAATCTTTGATTTTGTCTTCCCTTCTGGAACAGGCTACTTGTAAAACTGGTCGGTACTCGTATTCAGGGAAGAAATCCCCCAGTCTTTTATAACCGTTGGTATGGATTCTGCCCATTAGGCCCGTACCTATCAATCCTATTCTTATTTGCTTTTTCTCTGACATGTTTTAGTATTTTGGTTGCTAATCAATTGTGCGTGTAAAAAGGCGATTTACACTACTCTTTCCAGCCATGTTTCTCTCTTACAGAAATCATTGCTGCTAGGATATTGTTCCAGGTATCTTCCTTCTTCATCACCTCATTTGGGAACATACATCCATCCCAGCACATGTGTTTGAAAGCTTTGGTCAATTCACCTTTTTCATCCCTCAACCAATAACCAGCATCTTCAGCAATATCCAATTTACCATTAGGGTCATTGGCCAGGCAATGTCTACCTGTTTTATCATGCGATCCAGAGCCAAAAACGGTAGCATCATTCTGAGCTACGTGAAAATCAATCGTCCAAGGTCTCAAAGCATCCGTCATTTCTTTTAGAGCTGCTTTCCAGACAGATTTGTCTTTCCAGTCATATCCCTCAGGGAGTAACCTGTGTTCAGGGTAATTGTATCCTAATGTATACAATAAGGTATGGGCCATATCAGCCTGAAAACCCAAGAATGGGCTATTTACAGACTCAAGCGTTTCAAGCATGGTTTTCCAGCTTTGCATACCACCCCAGCAAATTTCACCCTCTGCGGCAAGTCTTTCCCCATATCCTTCAGCAATCTTTGCTGCTTCTTTTAGGGTCTCAACTATTATTTTTTGGCTTCCTTTTGGATCTTTTGCCCATACTTCTGGGCTACTAGCGGTGTCTATTCTTACGATACCATTTGGCCTTACACCTATTTCTCTTAATTTTTTGGCAAGCTTACAGGATTTTTCAAGCATATCCAGGTAAACCACCCTGTCTTCTTTTGTTCCTAGAATAGGTCCTCCCCAAATGGGTGCTACCACACTCCCTATTTCTAGTCCAAGTGAGGAAACCTTATCAGCTAATTTTTTAATACCATCATCATCCATGTCCAAATCGACATGTGGATCAAAAAGTCCTATATCCACCCCGTCAAACTTCACACCATTCACTTCGGCATTCGCGGTGTTTTGTAACATCTCATCAAAAGAGATGATAGGCTCGGAATCAGGACCTTTTCCTACTATTCCAGGCCATGTTGCATTATGTAACTTTGGAAAATTATTTTGGGACATAATTTTATATGGTTAGCAATGAATAATTAATTTAAATCACAATAAAAAACCGAAAATTTAAAAGGAAAATTTCCCGTTTAATATTTTGTTATCAATTTAATAAATAACTATTGGAATACCATTGTAAGGCGGTTTCCAATAGTTATTCTATTCGTTTCTAAAGGTTCAAATCAGGGTTCTTAGGGCCAAAATGTTTCAGCATCACTATAGGGTCTGTCTTTGACTGATTGGTGATTTTAACGCCTTCACTTGCCGCTTTCTCAGTGACAAAATACTCATCATGGGTCAATTGTCCATAACGAATCAAAGAGGGTGTTTCAATGTCCCAAGCTCCCATTGTACCATGACCTTGCATCATGATCATACCATAGGCAGCATTGTCCTTAATGACTACTGTCTGACCTGGGAAAACTGTCAGTTCTTTTGCACTAAAGGCATCAGAGCGATAACAGATCCAGTTTTCTACATAACCTGCCGCTTCCATTTCAGCAACATCAGCTACAGGAACAGGAGCCATAAATCTGGTTTCCAATATATTTGGATCCACATTCAATTCCCAATCAATTACCTCCATCAATTGGTCATAATCACCAATTCTGTCTTTAGGCGTACCTTTCCAAAGTAATTCTTCAGGGATAATGGCCTCATTCACTAGCGATTGGTACATGGCAAAAACATCAGAAGACTTCTGAGGCTCATAAGTACACATACTTCCTGGAGCGTGTAGCATTCCTGGAGGAACATCCCAACCCGTACCCGGATCAAGTTTGAAAGCTTGAGAAAAGCTGGTAATCTTATTGTCTCCTTTGTTAAAGTTTTTAAGACACTCTTTAATTTGTTCCTTGGTAGTACCTGGAGCTA